>JBAXMD010000119.1:0-4541 GCA_037134475.1 Verrucomicrobiota bacterium
GCGTAGAGTGCTGAATTGATGACTGCGTAGAGGACTGAATCGAGGGCTGAATCGATAAGGGTAAGTGGGGCAGGGGCGCGACGGCGTCGCGTCCGTTCGCCGAATGGTGAACGCCAGGTAGGGGCGAGGCTACGCCGCGCCCTTTCGTATCAATCGGGCATGACGTAGTCCTGCCCCTACCTTCGGCCACCATACGGCGGCCGAGGCGGAGACACGGACGCCACGCCGTGGCGCCCACCCTCAAGACAGGCGGATGCGATGTCATCGCATCCCTACCCAAGGCAGATGGCCGCCGCAGGGCGGCCGAGGGGTGGGGCGTGGCTTCGCCGCGCCCTCCTGTCTCTTGTGTTCCCAACCGCTAACCGCCAACCGCCAATACCTGTTGCGGAGTGCACGATAAATCGTGCCCCTACCATGGTTCGCCCTGCGGCGAACGAGGACAGCACGTGGTGCTGTCCCTACCTCAAGACAGCGGATGCGATGTCATCGCATCCCTACCCATTTCCGCCACCTGCCACCCGGGGCCGCCACCCGCCACCTGAAACGAGGGTTGCAACTAGGGCAGCACGCGGTGCTGCCCCTACCTGTTTGCCAACGAACCAGTTCCGCCTTTCTCTTGTCCCATGAAAATCGCGTTCGTCGGTACGGGAGTCATGGGCAAGAGCATGGTGGCTAATCTGCTCAAGGCGGGCCATGAGGTCACGGTCTTCACCCGCACGAAAGCCAAGGCCGAGGACCTGTTCGCGCTGGGCGCCCAGTGGGCCGCGTCGCCGGCTGATGCGGCGAGGGGCGTCGACGCGGTGATCTCGATGGTGGGTTACCCCAACGACGTCGAAGAAGTCTGGCGTGGTCCGCAGGGCTTCATGTCCACCGCCAAGCCCGGCTGTGTGCTCATCGACATGACGACGTCGAGCCCGGCGCTGGCGCGTTCGCTGGCCGCGGAGGCCTCCGCGAAGGGTTTCGGTCCGCTCGATGCTCCGGTGTCGGGTGGCGATCGTGGCGCGCGCGAAGGCACGCTGACCATCATGGTGGGCGGCGCGCAGAAGGATTTCGATTTCGCCGCACCGCTCTTCGCCGCGATGGGCAAGACGATCGTGCTCCAAGGTGGCCCTGGCACTGGCCAACTCTGCAAGCTCGCGAACCAGATTGGGATCGCCTCCGGCATGATCGCGATGTCGGAAGCCTTGGCCTTCGCGCATGCCACTGGCTTGAATCTCGAGACCACGCTGCGCTCGATCTCCGGTGGCGGCGCTTCGAGCTGGGCTTTACTCAATCTCGCACCGCGCGTGCTCAAGGGCGACTTCGCCCCGGGCTTTTATGTGAAGCATTTCGTGAAGGACATCGGCCTCTCGCTCGACGTGTGCAAGGAGCAGGGCATCAGGCTCCCGGGCCTCGAGCTCGCGGCTAAGCTCTACGGCGAGGTCGTCGCCGCAGGAGAAGGCGATTCCGGCACCCAGGCGCTGGCGCGAAGGTATTTTCAGGTTAGCGGTTAGCGGTTGGCGGATGGCGGATGCATTACCCGACACCTGTACCCGTACCTGAAGACCTGAACCTGATACCCGATGGCCGAGACCTGGGACCTGAGAATGGATGCAGCTAGGGCAGCACGCGGTGCTGCCCCTACCTTTATGCAGGCGGATGCGATGTCATCGCATCCCTACCCTTCGCGGCTATGCCGCGAGGGGACATGCTGGCACGCTGGCAGGCTGCGAAGCAGGGGCAACTTGGCGGGTGGCTGGTAGCGGGAACCCGGAGCCGATAGCCGATGGCTGAACGGCCGACTCCTGAGGGGCCGATGCCCTGGTGGCCGTCACCCGTCACCTAAAGATACAGCACGAGTTGATTCGTTGACCAGCTGGCCAGTTGACAAGGAATGCAATGGGTAGGGGCGCGACTGCGTCGCGTCCGTTCGCAGAGCGATCATCGTGAGCCGGGCAAGCTGTCCGACCTTATGACGTCTGTCCGCCCACGGACGCCACGCAGTGGCGCCCCTACCTCAAGACAGCGGATGCGATGTCATCGCATCCCTACCCATTTCCGCCACCTGCCACCTGGGGCTGCCACCCGCCACCCGAAGCTTGCATCCCACGTTTGCACCTTTGCACAGGCCGCAGGCCGATTTGCACCTTTGCACCGAGGGCAGCACGCGGTGCTGCCCCTACCTAGATACAGCTATGTCGCGACGCCGTCGCATCCCTACCCGAGGCAATTGCTTCGCAGCCGTTCACCATGCCAGCAGATCCCCACGCGCTAGCGTCACACCTTCGGCGCTTCGATGGGCGGCACGATACGCAACTGGACGGAATCGATGACGGTCGGGCCGAGGATGACGTTGGTCACGATGACGAGCATCTGGCCGGGTACGCAGTAGCCTTCGTCGCGCAGGCGGATGAGCGCCAGCGTGATATTATCTTCGGCCTTGGGCTCGAACTTCATGCGGAAGGATTCGACGCCCCAGAGGAGGCTCATCTTCCGGTGCACGTGTTCTTCTTCCATGAACGCGTAGATCGGGCAACCGATCGGGCGGAGGGACGAAAGGGTGCGGGGCACGTCGCCATTGCGCGTGAATGCGATGATGCCCGTGTGGCCGAGATCCTGGGCGAGGCCGGCGGCGGCGCGCAGGAGCTTGACCTTCGGGGTCTCGTTAGGCTGCTCGGGCGAAAGCACGCGCGGCAATTCGTTCTCGGTCGTCTTGGCGATACGGGTCATCACTTCGACGCAGCGGATGGGGTGCTTGCCCGTGGTGGTCTCGCCGGAAAGCATGACCGAGTCGGCCATCTCGAGGACGGCGTTGGAGACGTCGGTGACTTCGGCGCGGGTCGGGACCGGGTTCTGGATCATCGACTCGAGCATGTGCGTGGCGACGATCACCGGCTTGCGGCAGGCGATGGCCATGGCGACCGCGCGACGCTGGATGAGCGGCAGGGTCTCGTAAGGGATCTCGATGCCGAGGTCACCGCGGGCGACCATCAAGGCGTCGGTGGCCTCGAGGATGGAGCCCAGGTGTTCGATCGCGGACTGGTCTTCGATCTTCGAGATGATGTGGGCCTTGGAGTGATGTTCCATCAGCAGGCGCCGGAGCGAATCGACGTCGGCCGCTTCGCGGACGAAGGAGAGGGCGTAGAAGTCGACGCCGACTTCGCAGCCGACAGCGACGTCGGCGCGGTCCTTGTCGGTGAGGGCAGGGAGGTCGACCTTGACGCCCGGGAGGTTGATGTGGCGGCGGCTGCCGAGGGGGCCGGGCTGCTCGACCTTGCAGCGGAGGCGGTCCTTCTTCTGCTCGAGGACGCGGAGCTGGATGAGGCCGTTGTCGACGAGGACCACGCCGCCCACGGGCACGGCGCTGATCATCTTCGGGTAATTGGTGGGGATGACGAGGACTTCGCCGTCCGCCGGGGTGGTTTCGTCGCCCGTGACATCGACCAGCTGGCCGACGGTGAGCTGGGTGGCCTCCTTGCGGGCACCGGTGCGGATTTCCGGGCCTTTGATATCCATCATCACCGCCAGCTCCTTTTTCATGCGGAGGCTGACCTTGCGGACGCGTTCCACGGTGGCGCGGACCCAGGCGTGGTCGGCGTGGGCCATGTTGAGACGCACCACGTTGGCGCCGGCGTGGATGATTGCTTCCAGTTGGGCCTCCGACTCGGTGGCTGGCCCGATGGTAAAGGTGATGCGTGTGTGACGGAAGGACTTCACAGTATTTATGACAACTTATGAAAGGTGGAGACGCAAGGGAAAGAACACCCTAGCATTCGGCACAAAATGGTGATTTTACGGCACTCTTTCCGCTTCAAGATCCCGCTTCGCCGTCATGCGCTCTTCAAAGAACGTCGTTTGCTCGAATGGCCAGGTAGTTTCTGGCTTAAGATTCCAAGCAGCGTGTTCGGTGAGGTGCGCGCGTGTCCATTCGAAGTAATCCGCGTCGTCGGTGCGGAAGTGCAGGCGTGCACCGGCGGCGGCACGCTGGGCCAGGAGGTCGAGGCTCGAGGCCTGGATGAAGCGGTGCTTGTGATGCTTCTTCTTCGGCCACGGATCCGGATAGAGGATGAAGATCTTGCGGAGCACGACCGCGGGCGGGAGTGCTTCGAGGAACTCTGTCGCCTCGGCCTTGAGGAAGATGACGTTGTCGAGCTTGCCCAGCGTCTGCTTGCGCACGGAGCGTTCGACGCGGTGCGTGATCAGGTCGATGCCCACGCAAAATTCATCCGGGTGCGCGGCGGCGTAGGCGGCCAGCCAGTGGCCGTGGCCGCAGCCTAGCTCGAAGGTGATGTCCGTCCGGCCGGCCAAGGCGGTGGTCAAGGTCGCGGCGAGGCGGGCCACGTTGGCCGCCCGCCGGGCGTCCGCCCATTCCTTGCCCATGACTTTGGTATGTTCCGGCACGAGGGGGGTTAAGAGGGAAAGGGGAGGCGGGTGCAATACAGAGGAGGGCCGGAGGACAGGAGGACCAGAGGTAGGGACAGCACCACGTGCTGTCCTGGGTACAAAAGTCGGGTGGTGGCGGTTAGCGGTTGGCGGTTGGGAACACATCAGTGGCAAAGTCG
>JBAXMD010000120.1:0-4423 GCA_037134475.1 Verrucomicrobiota bacterium
GCCGGGCCCTTGGGCCAATCGCTGCCGACGAGGGGCGGCAGGCCGTTGAGGCCCTTGCCGTCGGGGCCGTGGCAGGCCACGCAGAGGGTGTTATAGACTTGAGCGCCATCTTCGGCCGCCGTCACGAAGACAAGCGAAGCCAGAAGGGCGAGGAGCGACGAGGAGCGCATGGGGTATCCGACCATCAAGCCGCCTATTTCAGACGGTGCAAGTCGGATAGGCTCGGGAGGTAGGGACAGCACCACGTGCTGTCCTGGGTGCAAATGTGCAAACCGGCCTACGGCCTGTGCAAAGGTGCAAAAGTGGATGCAAGTTTCGGATGGCGGGCGCCTTGGGTAGGGATGCGATGACATCGCATCCGCCTGTATCTCGGTAGGGGCAGCACCGCGTGCTGCCCTAGTTCGCCGCAGGGCGAACCATGGTAGGGGCACGATTTATCGTGCACTCCTTAGCGGAGGGCGCGGCGGAGCCACGCCCCTACCCTAGGCCGCCCTGCGGCGGCCCCCCGCATCCTATCCGGTCTCCGGTTTCCCTTTGAGTTCATGTCTCTGTCTTGGGTAGGGCCGAGCATCCCTGCTCGGCCGCGGCCGGCCAAGGATGGCCAGCCCTACCTCAGATCTGCCCCCAACAAAAAGGCCGCCTGAATAGGCGGCCTTACTAGGACAGCACGTGGTGCTGTCCCTACCTTGGGGTGCTTACCGCGCCCGATACAATCCCTGCGGATCGTACAGCCACCAGGCGTCGAAGGGATTGGCGAGAGCGGGGAGCTCGAAATACGGGCGGCCCTTGTCATCGACGCGCGAGGTCACGCCCGAGATTTCGGTACGGGTCGGCGGCTGGGGCAACGGCATCGGCATCATGGAGGGCGGCGCGACGGGCACAGGCAGGAGATCCAGCACGGCGGTCTCTTCGATGCGTTCGACCACATGGTCGACCCACTTGAGCTCCTTGGCTTTGTCGCCAAAGGCCTGCCAGTCGCCGGTGGAATCATTGGCGTACATCTGCTTCACGAAATCCTGAAGGGAGATGCCCATCTTCTTGGCGACCGGAGTCGCGAGGCGGTCGAACCACTGGTTGGTGAAGTCGATCTGCTCCTTGAGCACGGTCATATTGCCGCGGACGACATTCGAGGCCTGGTGGTGCAGGATGATCGTGTTCGGGTAGCAGTAGGAGCGCTCGGCGAGCGTGCAGATGACGGCGGTCATCGAGGCGGCGAAGCCCTTGACGACGACGTGGACCGGCGCCTTGGAGGCGGCCATGGCCTTCTGGATCTGGTAGCCGGCGGCGACGGAACCTCCGGGCGAGTTATCGACGACGATGAAGATCGGGAACTCGGAAGACTGGTTGTTATAGAAAGAGATGCGCGTGCAGACGTAATCGGCGAGCTGCTCGGTCACGGCGCCGTTAAAGGAGATGCGGCGATCGCTGATGTACAGCACGCCATCGACGAGCGGGTCCTTGAGATACTTCGGCTTGGCCTTGCTGGCGATCTTGCGGGCTTCGTCTTCCTTCTGGAAGCGCTGGATCTCATTGGAGAGGCGGGCGACGGTATTGGCGGCCTCGAGCTGGAGCTGCTTGGCTTCGGCTTCGAGCTCGCGGATCTTGTTGGAGCGTTCGGTCAGGCGAGCGCTGGAACGGGCGGCTTCGAGGCCAGCCTGGCGCTCGAGCTTGGCGCGCTCGTCTTCGAGGGCGGCGGCTTCGGCGGAAGCCTTGGCGAGGCGGAGCGCACGCTCGGCGGTAAGTTTAGCAACCTCGGCCTGGAGTGGGGCGAGTTCTTCGGAGCGCTTGGCATCGGCGAGGGCGAGCTCGGCGTCGATTCGGGCCTTCTCGATACGCATGCGGTCGGCTTCCTTCATGGAGGCCTTCTGCTCGGGCGTGAGCTCGTCGCGCTGGGCAGGGGCGACCTGCGGGGCGAGGGTGGTCGGTGCGGCGACGGGAGCCGCGGCCGGTGCGTCGGCAGCCGGAGCGGCGGCCTTGGCCTTGGTCTTGGTCTGCTGGGCGAACACGGGCGCAACCGTGAGGACGGCGAGCGCGAGGACGCGGAGGGAGGTGCGGAGATGCATGAGGGTGTTTTGGTTTTAAATTAGCGGAGGACGAATTCGACGGTGGGGTCGTACATCCACCAGAGATCGCACGGGCCGAGGAGCGGGAGCTGCTGGCGAACGCGGCCGTCCTGGGCCTTGCCGGCGTTGAAGCCGTCAGGGTTGGGCTCGGCCTGCACAGGCGGCACGGTGGTAGCGTTGAAAAGAGAGTCTTCGGCCATGCGGTCCACGACGTCGGTCACCCACTTGCGGCGACCGGCTTCGTCGCCGAGGACTTTCCAGTCGCCGGTCGAGGTGCCCTTATACATCTGGGCGACGAAGTCATCGACGGTCGTGCCGATGCGCGCGGCGACCTTCACGAAGATGCGTTCGCACCAGACCTTGCTCCACTTGAGCTGTTCCTTGAGCTGGGTGACGTTACCGGCCAGGCCCACCGAGGCCTGGTGGTGCAGCACGATGGTGTTCGGGTAGACAAACGAGCGCTTGGCGAGGGTGGTAATGATCGCAGCCATCGAGGCGGCGTAACCCTTCACGACGACGTAGACCGGGGCCTTCGAGGTCTCCATGGCCTGGAGCATCATGTAGCCCGACATCACGGAACCGCCGGGCGAGCGGTCGATGACAATGAAGATCGGGGCTTCGCTATCGATGGCGTTATAGAAGGCGATGCGACCGCAGACGTAGTCGGCGAGCTTATCGTCGACGCGTCCGTTGAACGGGATGCGGCGATCCGAGATATGCAGGACACCGTCGATGAGCGGATCTTTGGGATAGGAGACCTTTGCGCCGCTCGCGATATCGGCGGCCTTGGACTGCAGGCGGGCAATCTGGGCGACGGAGGCGACCTTCGCGTATTCGACGGAGACTTCAGCGGTGGCGAGGCGGGCTTGCACTTCGAGTTCGGCGCGAGCGCGATCCTTGTCGGCGGAAGCGACGGCGGCCTTGGCGGCGGCAAGCGCGGCTTCGAGTTTGAGCTTCGCCTGCTCGGCGTCGACCGGAGCAGCGGCGGCATCGGCGCGGGCGGCGCGGACGGCGGCTTCGGCTTCGAGCTTACGGAGTTCGAGGGTCTGCGTCAGCGCGGCGAGACGACGCTGCGAAGAGGCGAGGTCGAGGCGGGCGCGGATGACATCGGTCTCAATCTCGGCCTTGATGGTCTCGGGGGTTTTCTTGACCGGGCCCTGTTGGGCCATGACGAGCGCTGCGAAAAGAAGAGGGACAAGGGCCAGGCGCGACATGGGGGTAAAGAGTGTTTTGACAGATATATGGTTCCCTTGAAGCCCATTTTTAGCAAATCTGCCCGCATGGAAGCCGACGCCCCCATCACCCTGCTCAACCGCCACACCGGCCGCATGGAGACTGAACAGGTCTACGGCGAAAAGTGGCTGCGTCGCATCTACGGCAACCCGCTCGGCAAGCTGACCCTCCACGCAGTGGTCAAACGGGCCCTTTTCTCCAAGTTGTATGGCTGGGCCATGGATCGCCCGAGTAGCGCGCGTCGCGTCGAACCCTTCGTGCAGGCCTTCGGGCTCGATCCGGCCGAGTTCGCCGACTCCGACCTGAAGTCGTATCGGACCTTCAACGACTTCTTCTACCGCAAGCTCAAGGACTCCGCTCGACCGGTCGACCCGCGCGCCGAGATGGCCGTACTGCCGGCGGACGGTCGTCACCTCGGCTTCCCTGACGCCTCGCGCGTGAACGGCATCTTCGCCAAGGGCCAGACCTTCGACATGGCTGCGCTCGTCGCGGACCGTGCGCTCGGCGAACGCTACGCGCGTGGCACCGTCGTCTGCTCGCGCCTCTGCCCTGTCGACTACCACCGCTTCCACTTCCCCGTCGCCGGCGTGCCCGGCGAACCCGTGCTCGCCCAGGGCCAGCTCTATTCCGTCAACCCGATCGCCCTGCGTCGCCATGCTTCGTATCTCTGGCAGAATAAGCGCCAGCGCGTGACCATCGACGCCGGACCGTTCGGCCTCGTCACCATGGTCTCCATCGGCGCCACCAACGTCGGCACCATCATCGAGACCTACAAGCCAGGTCAAGCCGTCGCCAAGGGGGACGAGAAAGGCTACTTCCGTTTCGGCGGATCGTTCGTCGCCACCATTTTCGAGCCCGGCCGCATTAAGTTAGAGGACGACCTCATCCATGCCGGCGAAACCGCCGTGGAAGTCTACGCCAAGGTCGGTTCGCCCCTCGGTCGCTTAGCGTAAGCGCTTGCCTCCGCCGCCCGACGCGCAAACCTCAACTCACAGGTTTTGCTCGGGTGGTGGAATGGCAGACACACTAGATTTAGGTTCTAGCGCCGCAAGGTGTGCGGGTTCGACCCCCGCCCCGAGCACCCTGTTCGCGAACGTAAGACGTTCGCGAAAGGTGTTAGCGGTTGG
>JBAXMD010000121.1:0-4383 GCA_037134475.1 Verrucomicrobiota bacterium
CCGCGCGTAGAGCTCAAAGCCCAGGTCGCATCGGGTGCTGCACTGAAGTTCGATTTCCCGGAGTTGACCGTGGATCGTCACGGCGCGATGGCGGCCTGCAACGTGAAGCTTCCCGTCGGCTACGAGGCCGGAAAGAAATATCCGCTGGTGGCTTGGCTCGGCGGAGGAGAAGGCGGCAATAACCCGAGCGGCTCATTCCTGCCCGAAGGCGATTTCATCCTCGTCGGGCTCCCCTACCCCAAGGGCGCGAACAACCCTGTCCAGGCGAATATGGTCGGAGATTTCGCCAAGATCTGGACCTACCAACGCTTCATGCTGGATGAGATTGCGAAGGTCGTCCCCAACATCGACAAGTCACACTCGATTATCGCAGGCTTCAGCAACGGCGGTCACGCCATCGACGGCATGCTCCGACTGAGCAGCGGCCCGAAGCTGACCGAATACTTCGGCGTCTTCATCTTCGCTGACGGTGGCGGCACGACCTACACCTCGAAAGGCAGCCTAGCCGACCTCAAAGGCAAGTTTGCCTACGCCTGCTGGGGCTCCGAAAAAGGTTCGAATAAGCCCGCCACCAGCCAGCTCCCCAAGGCCCTCAAAGCTAAGGGCGCGACGGTAATCGGCAGCGAGATGACCGGCGTCGGCCACGCGTTCGCTGAAACCGAACACCCTAAGGTCGCCGAGTGGCTGGCGAAGGTCGCCCTCGCGAAGAAGTAAGCCGCCGGCCTAGAAATAGGCCTTCAGGAACTCGCCTTCGGTCGCGGACAGCGGCGTGTCGCCGGTGGCCATGGCCGGAGTCGGCAGGAAGTGCTGGTGCTCGGGCGGCAGGATGCAAAAGCCGAGGCGCTCGTAGATCGCCGGTTTGATCTCGGAAAAGAGCACGAAGCGAAGGTCCGGCTGGGCGAAGCGATGCAGCTCCATGACGGCGCGCAGCAAGAGCGAACCGTAACCCTTGCCACGGTGCTCCGGGGAGGTCGCCACGGAAGCGAAGCCGATGAGGCTTTCGCGGAAGCGCAGGACGTTCAACGCGGCGACGGCCTGACCCGCGGCGTCCTCAAGCAGGTAACGCGTACCACGCAGGTGATTCCGATCGGTATCCTTGCCGGCGCAGTACTGGTCAAAAGTCTTGTCCTGCTTCCACTCGCCGTAGCCGAAAGCCAGGACGGTACGCATGTCTTCGGACTGCACGAGACGCAGCCGACCCACCGGCGTGAAACGTGTGCGGCCATCCTCGATCACGCCTTCGAACATCGGTTGCGGGCGGACCCACGTGCGCGCCGCCGGATTATCATACAGGCAGCGATAGACCACCTGCGGTGAGAGGTCCTCGGAATGCGCGGCGACCCCGAGCCGGAGGTAATGGTTGCCCTTATAGTGGCGGTAGAGGGTCCAGGACATGGGGTGCGAAGCAGGGGTAGGGATAGGGGTCGGAGTAGGGATAGGCAAGACAGCGGGCTACCTAAGGTAGGGCGGCCATTGCCATGGCCGCCGTTCGCTGAGCGAAGTGCCATGAGCAGGGTAAGATCACCGACCCTATGATGTCCGTCCGCCCACGGACGTGATGGCAATCACGTCCCTACCCCAACCCCTACCCCTATCCTATTTCGCCGGGCCCCAGTGGGACGTAAAGGGATGCAGGATGAAGAGCGGCTTGCCGACGACGTCCTGGGCGGGCACTTCGCCCCAACCGCGCGAGTCATAGCTATTGGCGGAGTTGTCGCCCATCGCGAAGTAATGCCCGGCGGTCACGGTGTATTCCTGCTGCAGGGGGATCGCGTAGCGGTCGCCACCGGCTTCTGGCAGGTAACCGTAGTAACCCTTGTCCATCGCGCGCTGGCTGTTGAGGACCATCGGCTCAGGTGAGGTGACGACCTTTCCATCGACGAAGAGTTCACCCTGGGCGCCTACGCGGAGCTTCTGCCCTGGGACGCCGGCGAGACGCTTCACGTAATAGTTCTGCGAAGGCTGACCGTATTGGTCGTTCAGGCCGGGGATATTATTCGTGCGGAAGACGAACGTATCGCCGCGAGACGGTTCGACGAAATGGTAGGACATCCGATCCACGAAGAGCATGTCGCCCGTGAGGATGTCGAAGTTGAGCATCGTTTGGCCGGCGGTCGCCTGCTTGCCGGTCATGAGCACTGGGCCGAACGGGCCATTCTTGATGCGCCCATCGCGGGCGGCCTTGGCGAAGACCACGCGCCAGCGATCCTGATCCTGACGAGGCAGCTTCAGCTTGGCCTCCTCAGGGAAGAACGTCTTGAGCAGTACCGTCTCGAAACCGAAATCTGCCGTCATGACGACGGACTGCATCGTATTGCCGACCTGAATCTCATACTTGTCGGCCGGACCCTTCCAGATGCCCGTGCCAAAGATGCCGTCATCGATGATTCGCTGGCGGGAGCGCAGTCCGTATTCGACCTGATTATTTCCGTAGCGCTGCATCACGATCGGGATGCCGATCTCGCCCGTCACTTCAGCCGGAATGACGTAGGTCCAAGTCCACTGAACTTTCTCGAGCAAACGCACCGGCAGGCTCGGGACGGGCTCATCGGCGGCGCGCACTTCGGCGGTCATGCCGTTGTACGTGGGCCACATGGAGTTCGTCGGAATCTTAAACGGCTGCAGGAAGAAGCTCCGGATCGAACCGGCCACGATGGCCGCCATGACCACCATCTCGGTGTAATCGCAGCCGGTGGTCAGCGGGTAGATTTTGCCGCCATTACGGACGAGCACCTCGTGAAGCTGATTGAGCAGCACCTCGACTTGAGTGAGCTCCATCGTCCGGTCCTTGGAAGCGGCCCGGACCTTGTCCGCCAGCTCGAGCTGTTCGTTGAGGGCTTCCTTGGTCAGGACGTCGCCACGGTAGAGCTGCACCTTGTCCGACGACTCGAGCAAGGCCTTGCCAATCTTGCGGAGCTTACGTCGATAGTAGAAGGACATGGGAAGGACCCGCCCAAACTAACATCCACCCCACCGAGGGAAAGCCCGAATTGGGGCTCAACCCTCGTTCTTGAGGATCTTGATGAAGGCTTCCTGCGGGATGTCGACCTTACCGATCTGCTTCATGCGCTTCTTACCCTCCTTCTGCTTGTCGAGGAGCTTGCGCTTACGGGAGATGTCGCCGCCGTAGCACTTCGCGGTCACGTCCTTGCCGACGGAGCCGATGGTCTCGCGGGCGATGACCTTGGAGCCCACGGCCGCCTGGATGGCGATCTTGAAGAGCTGGCGGGGGAGGAGTTCCTTGAGCCGCTCGCAAAGATTACGTCCGCGGCCTTCGGCCTTGGAGGCGTGCACGATCGAGGAGAAAGCGTCGACGGGCTCTTCGTTGACGCGGATGTCCATCTTCACGAGGTCCGAGGTGACGTATTCGCCGAGCTCATAATCCATCGAGCCGTAGCCACGGGTGATGGACTTCATGCGGTCGTTGAAATCGACGAGGATCTCGTTGAGCGGCAGGAGGCATACGAGGACGACGCGGTCGCCGTCGATGGTCTCGGTGCGCTCGCAGACGCCGCGCTTCTCTTGGACCAGCGTGAGCATGTCGCCGATCGCGGTGCCGGGGATATGGATATGGGCACGGATCGTGGGCTCTTCGATGTGCTCGATGGCGGACGGGTCCGGCATGACGACCGGGTTGTCGAGGATGTGCTCCACGCCGTCGGTGGTATAGACCTTATAAACGACCGACGGGTAGGTCGAAAGGATGTCGAGGTCGTACTCGCGACGCAGGCGCTCCTGGACGATCTCCATGTGCAGCAGGCCGAGGAAGCCGCAGCGGAAACCGAAGCCCAGCGCGCTCGAACTCTCGGCGGTGTAGGTCAGCGAGGAGTCGTTGATCGCGAGCTTGGAGAGCGAAGTCTTGAGCTTCTCGTAGTCGGCCGTGTCGAGCGGGTAGATGCCGCTGAAGACCATCGGGCTGACTTCCTTGAAGCCTGGGACGGGCTCCTTGGCGGGGTCGTTGGCGAGGGTGATCGTATCGCCGACCTTCACATCCGCGACTTCACGGATATTGATGACGAGGTAACCGACGCAACCCGGACCGAGTTCGTCCTGAGGCTTCATCTTCGGGGAGAAGATGCCGACTTCCTTAATGACGGAGCGGACGCCGTTGTGCATCATCTCGATGGTCTGGCCGGCCTTAAAGGTGCCCGAGAAGACGCGGACGTAACTGATCACGCCTTTGTAGGAGTCAAAGAGGGAGTCGAACACCAGCGCACGGTGGTGCGGGTATTCGGACCAGCGGGGCGGCGGGACGCGCTTGATGATCGCGGCAAAGATCTCGTCGATGCCGATGCCGGACTTGCCCGAGGCCAGGACGGCGTCCTGCGCAGGGATGGTGAGGATGTCCTCGACCTGGCGGCGCGCTTCTTCGGGGCGGGCGCT
>JBAXMD010000122.1:0-4250 GCA_037134475.1 Verrucomicrobiota bacterium
GCCACGGCTCTGTCCGCCGCTGGGAGGGCCACGACGGTCACCACCAGGTCCGTCACGGAAACGAGGGCGATCGCCATCGCGGCGCGGGCCGCCGTTGCCGGAGCTCACCTTCTCGGAGGGTCCGCTGACCCAGGAGGGCCCGAAACCAAGGGAAGAGAGGTCCAGTTCAAAGGACTTTTCCTTGGGAGGGTTGTTTTCGGCCGAGTCGGAGGACATTGAGGAAGTGAGCGTTGGGAAAGATGCCCGCTTGGCAAGCATCAGCACAATCGCTTTTTACTTGCACCAGCCGTCAGGACTTCCAGCGTGCACCTTCCTTTATTGCTCAGGTGGTGGAATGGCAGACACGCATGCTTGAGGTGCATGTGCCGCAAGGTGTCCGGGTTCAAGTCCCGGCCTGAGCACCAATTTAGGCTGGGTCGGTCCGGAAACGGGCCGGCCCTGTTTTTGGTTCACATCAAACCCGACACCCCGCAGTAGTAGGGAATGGCTACGCAGGGAAAACTCGACGTCCTCATCCTTGGCTCCGGCGGCCGAGAGCATGCCTTGCTCAAGGCCTGCCTTCGCAGCCCCCGCGTGGCCAAGGTCCGCGTGGCCCCTGGTAACGGCGGCATGGCGCTCGAAGCCGAGTGCCTCGAGGTCGATGCCGCCAACCCGGCCGCCGTCCTGGAACTGGTCCGTCGCACGGCCTCCACCTTCGTGATCGTCGGACCCGAGGTCCCGCTCGCCGCCGGCGTGGTCGACGCCCTCGAAGCCGCGGGCATCCCGGCCTACGGTCCGCTCGCCGCCGGCGCCCGTCTCGAGGCCAGTAAGGCCTTCAGTAAGGATTTCATGGTGCGACATAAGGTGCCCACCGCCGCTTCGGAGACGTTCCGCTCCCTCGCGCCCGCTCTCGAATACGTCCGCAAGCAGCCCGTCCCCATCGTCATCAAGGCCTCGGGCCTGGCGGCAGGGAAGGGCGTCGTCATCGCGACCACGCAGGCCGAAGCCGAGGCCGCGTTGCGCGACATGATGGAGACCAAGGTCTTCGGCGCGTCGGGCGACGAGGTCGTCATCGAAGAATTCATGCAGGGTGAAGAGGCATCGATCATGCTCATGGTCTGCCGCGAGGAATACCTCATGCTGCCGCCGAGCCAGGATCATAAGCGCGTCGGCGAAGGCGATACCGGCCTCAACACCGGCGGCATGGGCGCGTATGCTCCCACCACCGTCGTCACGCCCGAGGTCGAGCGCCGTCTTCGCGAGGAGATCATCGCGCCCACGCTGCGCGGCCTCAAGGCCGACGGCATCGATTACCGCGGCACGCTTTACGTCGGCATCATGGTCACCGCGACCGGTCCCAAGGTCGTCGAGTTCAACGTCCGCTTTGGAGATCCCGAGTGCCAGGTGCTCATGCCTTCGCTCGAGACCGATCCCGTGCAGATCATGGAAGACATCGCCCACGGCCGCTTCCGTCCTTCGGCCGTGAAGCTGCGCCCCGGCGCCACGATCATCATCGTCCTCGCTGCTGGCGGTTATCCCGGCGAGATTCGCAAGGGCGACCCGATTACCCTGCCTGCGAGCCTGCCGGTGGGCGTGGATATCGTCCATGGCGGCACGAAGCGCCTGCCGGACGGCCGGGTGGTGACCTCCGGAGGTCGCGTACTCGGCGTCGTGGCCCATGGCCCGACCCTGCAGGAAGCCGCTCGCCGGGCCTACGCCGTCGTCCCGCAGATCAAGTTCGAAGGCTGTCACTTCCGCCGCGACATCGGTTATCGCCAGCTCCGTCGCGACGGAGTGGTTTGAACACTTGAACCGAGGGGCTAATCCCTCATCTTGACCTGCATGGCCGTCGAACGAGACACCGTCACGTTTATCTGCACGGGGAATACCTGTCGCAGTCCGATGGCGGAGGCGTTGCTCCGGGCGACGCTGGTCAAGCGAGGGCAGGGGCTTGAGAAACTGAAGGTCGCCTCGTTCGGTCTCGCCGCGCAGGACGGCCAACCGCCCTCCGCCAACTCCGTCAAGGCCATGCAGCGCATCGGCCTGGACGTCGCCGGCCATCGTAGCCATCTGCTCACCCAGGCCGACGTCGATCGCAGTATCGTGATTTTCGGCATGACCGAGTCGCATCTCGCCGCCCTGCATTCCCGTTTCGACGTCTTGCCTGAATTCGTGCTCCTCCTGCGCGATGTCCTACCGACGGATACCCCGCGGGATATTCCCGACCCGTTCGGCGGCGGCTATCGCGATTACGAGGAGTGCCGCGATTCCATGGTTGAAGCCATCCCCGCGATGGTGGAGTTTCTGCGCCAGAATCTTTCCCGATGACCAGCCCGCTTACGCTTTCCTTCGGCAGTGACCATGGTGGACTCGCCTTGCGCCGCGGCCTGATCGAAGCGCTGAAGGCGAAGGGCTTCTCCATCCTTGATCGCGGCACCGAAACCGAAGCCTCCTGCGACTATCCGGACTACGCCCACGCCGTGGGCGCCGACGTCGTCAACGGGCTCGCCCAGTTCGGCATCCTCGTCTGCACCACCGGCATCGGCATCTCCATCGCCGCGAACAAGGTGCGCGGCATCCGGGCTGCCCTCGTCCAGAACGCCGATGCCGCCGCCATGAGCCGTCGCCATAATGATGCCAACGTCCTTTGTTTTGGGGCCAAATACGTGGACCTTCCGACCGCCTTAGCGTGCGTCGAGGCCTTCCTGGCCGCCGAATTCGAAGCCGGCCGGCATACCCGGCGCGTGGATAAGCTAGACTCCCCGTGTGGATAACCCCGCCGATTTGCCGTTGCCACGCTTCCTCTCAAGATTTGCCCTTTAACCACTCTACCCATGACTGCCATTCGCCGCATCCCTCTCGCCCAGCTTGACCCCGAGATCGACCGCCTGATCAAGGCCGAGCTCAAGCGCCAGCAGACGCACATCGAGCTGATCGCCTCCGAGAACTTCACGCTTC
Organism: Verrucomicrobiota bacterium; assembly: GCA_037134475.1. Classification (GTDB taxonomy): domain Bacteria; phylum Verrucomicrobiota; class Verrucomicrobiia; order Opitutales; family UBA953; genus UBA953. The sequence continues at coordinate 2,938 of JBAXMD010000122.1, forward strand.
CTGCCATCATGGAAGCCCAGGGCAGCATCCTGACGAATAAGTACGCCGAAGGCTACCCCGGCAAGCGCTGGTATGGCGGTTGCGAAATCGTCGACCAGATCGAACAGCTGGCCATTGACCGCGCCAAGGCGCTCTTCGGCGCCGACCACGCCAACGTCCAGCCGCACTCCGGCAGCCAGGCCAACGCCGCCGTGTACTTCGCGAGCATCAAACCTGGCGACAAGATCCTGACCATGAACTTGTCGCATGGCGGTCACCTCACGCACGGCAACTCCGCGAACTTCTCCGGCAAACTCTATACCGCCATCCATTACGGCGTGGGTGCCGACGGCCGTATCAACTACGACGAAGTCGAGGAGATGGCCCAGCGCGAGAAGCCTAAGATGATCACCGTCGGCGCCTCCGCCTACGCCCGCGAGATCGACTTCGCCCGCTTCGGCAAGATCGCCAAGGAAAACGGTGCGCTCCTCCTCGCCGACATCGCGCACATCGCCGGCCTCGTCGCCGCGGGCGTGCACCCGTCGCCCGTCCCGTACGCCGACTTCGTCACCACCACCACGCACAAGACCCTACGCGGTCCGCGCGGCGGCCTGATCCTCTGCAAGGCCGAGCACGCCAAGGCCGTCGACTCCTCGGTCTTCCCGGGCGCCCAAGGTGGCCCGCTCGAGCACGTCATCGCCGCCAAGGCCATCTGCTTCGCGCAGTGCGCCACTCCTGAGTTCAAGGAATATGCGAAGCAGGTCGTCGCTAATTCCCGCGCCCTCGCCGCCGCGCTCGTGGAGCTCGGCTTCGGCTTGATCAGCGGCGGTACCGATAATCACCTCAGCCTGCTGGATCTCCGAAAAAGTCACCCGAATGTCACCGGCAAGGAAGCCCAGCTCGCGCTGGACGCCGCGCACATCACTACTAATAAGAACACCGTGCCGGACGAGACCCGTAGTCCGTTCCAAGCCAGCGGTATCCGTGTCGGTACCCCCGCCGTCACTTCCCGCGGCATGAAGGAGGCCGAGATGCGTGAAATCGCCCAGGCGATCGCCATCGTCCTTTCGGACCCCCAGAATCCGGCCAAGATCGCCGAGGCGCAGGGCATCGTGGGCTCGCTGACCGGCCGATTCCCTCTCCCTTATTAATCTTAAGAACCGCCTTTTTGCCTTTCCAAGGGAACAAAACCTCCTAACCTAATCTATACCCCGCTAAATCTATGAATACCTCCACCCGTAACCGTAAGGGCTTCACGCTCATCGAACTCCTGACGGTCATCGCGATCATCGGCATCCTCGCCGCCGTCCTCTTCCCTGGCGTCCAAGGCGTCA
>JBAXMD010000123.1:0-4241 GCA_037134475.1 Verrucomicrobiota bacterium
AGCTTCGCGAGTACGAAACGATCTAGAGGTTGGCGGACCTTGGCCTCATCGGTGGAAGTGATGACCGGCGTAGTAGGAGTCTGGACGGTCTTGAACGCCCAGTGCTTGCTCGGGTCATGTGCGACCGGCGAAGACTCGGATGGCCACGGCAGTCCTTGGCGGACCCATTCCGTCAGCGCGGCGATCGCCTTGGGCGAGATCTTCTCGTCGGCGCTCGGCATGGCTTCGACGTCCTTCACCTTGGCGTGGTTGATTGCGAGGATCAGGCGGCTGACCTCCGGCTTGCCGGGTACGACAACGGGCCCGACTTCGCCGCCCTTGAGGATGAGTTCGCGGGAATCGAGACGGAGGCTGGACTTCTGTTTCTTGGGGCCGTGGCACTTATAACAATTATCGGCGAGGACCGGGCGGACCTCCTTTTCGAAGAACTCGACCTGGGCGGCCGTGGGGGGGGCAGCCATCTCCGCGGCGGAAGCCGAGAGGGCGAGGAAAAGGGGGCTAAAGAGATACCGGAAAGACATCGGAAAAGGATAGGACAGGGCGGGGTGCCCTTGGTTCCTAAAACGTGTTGGCTGTCATCAGGATGTAAAGCCGTCCGTGCGGTTTTCGGGCCGATGGGCGGATAACGACGTGGTTAGGGTTTGAACCGTCGGCCAAAGGCGGTGTCTATGGGGCACACCCCTGACCTAATATGTCCTTCGTACCCCGTATGGCCAATTCCTCGTTATTGGCCCTTCTTGGCCTCGCTGCGCTGGCTTCCGCCGCCGCGCCCAAGCCTGTCGCCGAAACGCCCGTCTTGTATGCCAAGGATAAGCAGCGTCTGATCGAGCTGACGGCTGAGCTCAACGGCTCAAAGCAGCTCTACTTGGTGGTCGCCGAAATGGATGGCAACGCCTGCGACTGGTCGAATTGGATCGAGCCCGAAGTCGTCCTGGCTGACGGCACGGTAGTCGACCTGACGAAGCTCAAGTGGAAGGAAGCCGAGTCGCTCGGCACGACCCGTGTCGGCAAGAACTACGAAGGCAAGCCGCTCAAGATCGCCGGCAAGGAATACGCCCGCGGCATCGGCACCCATGCCAGCTCCTTCATCGCCTTCGAACTGCCTGGTCCGGCGAAGTCTTTCCGCGCCAAGGTCGGCATCGACGATGGTGGCGCCATCCGCGGCGGCAAGCCGAGCGCGGCGGACGTGAAGTTCGCGGTCTTCACGACCCGTCCGGAGAAATATAAGCCGGTCGACTTCGAGGGCGGCCCTACGCTCGTCCCCGCCGAACTCTTCACGGTGCCGGAAGGATTCGAAGTCACCGTCTGGGCCACGTCGCCCCAGCTCTTCAATCCGACCAATATCGACTTCGATGAACGCGGTCGCATGTATGTCGCCGAAGGCGTCAACTACCGCGGCAAGAAGGGCCGTCGTCCCGAAGGCGACCGCATCGTGATCCTCGAGGACACCGTCGGCGCCGGCAAGGCCGACAAGGTCACGGTCTTCACGCAGGATGCCAATCTGGAATCCCCCCTGGGCGTGGCCCATATCGACGGCAAGGTCGTCGTCTCGATGCCTCCGGATCTGATTGTCTACACCGACGTCAATGGCGACGGCGTGATTGACCCCAAGGTCGACAAGCGCGAGGTGTTGCTGACCGGCTTCAATGGCCGCCAGCATGACCATAGTCTCCATAGCGTAACCTTCGGTCCGGACGGCAAATGGAACTTTAATCAGGGGAATACGGGGGCCAATTTCGTGGATAAGACTGGCCGCCATTTCACCATGGGTAGTCCCTACATGTTACAGAATATCGCCGGACATCGCAGCGACGATGGCAACATCTGGATTGGTGGCTTCTCCGTGCGGATGAACAGCGATGGCTCCGGCCTAAAGATCGTCGGTAACAACTACCGCAACAGCTATGAGCAGTCTATCAACTCGTTCGGCGACATGTACCAAAGCGACAACGATGACCCGCCCGCTTGCCGTGTCTCCCTGATTATGGAAGGCGGCAACGCCGGCTTCGCTTCCGCCGACGGTCTGCGCTCCTGGCAGGCTGATAAGCGCCCTGGCCAAGAAACCCCCGTCGCCGAATGGCGTCAGGAAGACCCCGGTACCATGCCGGCGGGCGATGTCTACGGTGGCGGTTCTCCCACTGGTGTGGCCTTCTATGAAAACGGCGCCCTCGACTCTAAGTGGAATGGCCTGCTCCTCGCCTGCGAAGCGGGTAAGAACGTCGTCTTTGGTTACCTGCCCAAGCCTGACGGCGCCGGCATGAAGTTGGAGCGCTTCGACTTCCTAACTTCCAACAAGGCCAAGGAATGGGCCGGGTCTGACTTCCTCGGCGGCAAGGCTACCGGTGCTTTGAAGACGATGTTCCGTCCCTCCGATGTCTGCGTCGGTCCGGATGGCGCCATCTACGTCGCCGATTGGTTCGACCCCGGCGTGGGCGGCCACGGCACGCGCGACAACCGTTTCACCGGCACGATCTACCGCATCGCCCCCAAGGGCTTCAAGTCGGTGGTCCCGAAGATCGACCTCTCCACGGTCGCCGGTCAGATCGCCTCCCTGCGCAGCCCTTCGCCTAACGTCCGCGCCGGAGGCTTCAATCGCCTCAAGGCCGCCGGCGACAAGGTCGTCGATGATGTCGCCGCCTTGTTGGCCGACGGCAATCCGTATGTCGCTTCACGCGCCGTCTGGTTGCTCGCGCAGCTCGGCGACAAAGGCGTCGCGCTCGCTCGCAAGGAGCTCGCCTCTTCGGATGATACCCGTCGTCTCGTCGCTTTCCGCGCCCTGCGTGCCGCCGATCGCGATATTTTTGCGCTCTGCGAAAGTATGGCCAAGGATAAGTCCGCCGCCGTGCGTCGCGAGGTCGCCATCGCCTTGCGCGATTTCAAGACCCCGGCCGCGATCGCCACGCTCGTGACCATCGCCCAGCAGTTCGATGGCCAAGATCGCTCCTATCTCGAGGCCATCGGCCTCGGTTCCACGGATCGCGAAACCGAAGTCCACGCCGCCATCGCCAAGGTCATGGCCAAGTCCGCGCTCGAATGGACGCCGGCCTACGCCTGGCTCACCTGGCGCCTGCATCCGGCCTCCGCTGTGCGCGAAGTCCGCACCCGCCTGCTCTCGGGTAAACTCAACGAGACGGAGCTCAAGCGCGACCTCACCACGCTCGCCTTCACACGCAGCGCCGAAGCCGCCGGCACGATGGTCGAGCTTTCGCTGAACAAGAAGTTCGCCCATGCCGACCTCGCCAAGTGGTGGCTCGGTAATCGCAAGGGCAACCTTTGGAAGGCCTTCGACGTTGACGCCATCGTGAAGGCCCATGGGGGCGACGCTTCGGCCGCCAAGCTTGTCGCCTCCGACCTGCCGCCAGAGATGTCGGGCGCCAAGGCGCTCGCCTCCGTCGAGGTCATCGCCGCGCTCAAGGCTGATGCCGCCAACGGTAAAGCCGTTTCGGCCGTCTGTCAGGCTTGCCACAAGTTTGACGGCAAAGGCATCGACTTCGGCCCTGACCTCACGACCTACGCCAAGCAGCAGTCGCTCGAGACCCTCGTGCTGAATATCTCGCAGCCGTCCAATAACATCTCGCACGGTTTCGAAGGCACGCGCGTGGTGCTCGACGACGGCATGGTCATCACCGGCATGGTGTTGTCCTCCGGCGACCCTCTGATGATCAAGTCCATGGGCGGTCTCGTGCAGTCAATACCCCGCAATCGCGTAAAGGAAGAGAAGCATCTCGACCGTTCGCTCATGTTCACGCCGGCCCAGATGGGGCTGACGGAGCAGGGCGTCGCCGATATCGCGGCCTATCTGCGGAGCCTCTGAGCGCAGAGAAGGGGACAAGCTGGCCAGTTGGCCGGTTGACCAGAATGTGAAAGGGTCGGGGTCTGCGGACTCCGGCCCTTTTTGCTTCTCGCCGCCGCATGGTGGCGGAAGGTAGGGGCACGACTACGTTCGTGCCCTCCATGAATGGTGCCCGCCGCGGAGACGATGATGAGGGCGTGGCGTAGCCCCGCCCCTACCTGCGTTCACCATTCGGCGAACGCCTTACACCTAGGATTTTTCTTGGAAGCATCGTTTATTCTGTCCCAAGCCCTAGCCCTCGCCCTATGTATTCCCCCATGCGTTCGCCCCTCGTCGCTTTATTCCTCTCCGTCGGTCTGCTCTTCGGTCAGGCCAAGAAGCCCGCCAAGAAGCCCACCGTCGCCGCTCCGGTCGCGGAAGCTTCGGGGCAGTGGATCCTCGGCACCGT
>JBAXMD010000124.1:0-4180 GCA_037134475.1 Verrucomicrobiota bacterium
AGATGTCCCGCATCGACTCCTCGCGCATCGCGGTCTGGAAGGCCGGCGAAGCCAAGCTCTCGCTCCAAGGCTCGGCCATCGCGTCCGACGCCTTCTTCCCCTTCCCGGACGGCCTCCTCGCCGCGGCCGACGCCGGCGCGACCTGCGCCATCCAGCCGGGAGGCTCCGTGAAGGATGCCGACGTCATCGCCGCCGCCGACGCGCGCGGCATGGCGATGGTCTTCACCGGCATGCGCCACTTTAAGCACTGAGCGGCCTGAGGCCGCCGAGGTGGTAGCGGTTGGCGGTTAGCGGCTGGGAAAGCCAAAGCATCACACACACAAAAAGCCCGGAGTTACCTGACCCGAGCTTTTTGTTTCTTTGCATTCACCCATCCGCCTACCGCTAACCGCCAACCGCTCTCACCTTATTCTTATCAGAGTTTAATCCCAATCTTCTCAAGCAGGCGGGCGAGTTCGTCGTCGCTGCTGAAAGGAATCGAGATGCTGCCCTTCGTTCCTTTGCGGACGACGGACACGGGCGAGGCGAAGTGGGACGCGAGGCGCTTTTGGACGTCGGCGACGACCGTTTGGACGGTCTGCTTGCGATCGGTCTTCTTGGTCGAAGCGAGCTTCTTGACCTCGGCTTCGGTGGCACGAACGGAGAGACCCTTCTCGATCACGAGACGGGCGACCTGCACGCGATGGGCGACGTTCTCGATACCGAGCAAGGCCTTGGCGTGGCCGGCGGAAAGCTGACCCTTGCGCACGTAACCCTGGAGTTCGTTGTCGAGACCAAGGAGACGCACGCTGTTTGCGATCGTCGCGCGCGGCTTACCGAGACGGTCGGCGACGGCTTCCTGGGTGAGGCTGAAGTCGCGCATGAGCGAGGCGAAGCCCAGGGCTTCGTCGATGGCGTTGAGGTCGGCGCGCTGCAGGTTCTCGATGAGCGCAAGCACGGCGCTGGAAGCGTCGCTGGCCTCGAGGATGCGCGCAGTGATGGTCTTCTGGCCGATCAGCTTGAAAGCGCGGAAACGGCGCTCGCCGGCGATGAGCTCGTAGCCGTCCTTCACCTTGCGGACCACAATCGGTTGCATGAGGCCTTCGGAGCGGATGGAGTCGGCAAGTTCCTTCACCTGGGCGTCGTCGAAATCGCGGCGCGGCTGGCGGGGATTCGGGACGATCGAAGTGAGCGGCAGTTCCTGCAACAGGAGGCCCGGGGCGACGGGAGCGGCGACCACAACGGCGACAGGAGCGGGAGCGACGGGCTTGGCCACGCCACCACCGATGAGGGAACCGAGACCGCGACCGAGGGATTTCTTAGGAGGAGTGGCCATGAGGACTTTTGAAAGGGGTTAGCGTCCGGCGGTTTCGGGCTGCGGGACGAAGATATCGACATCCGCTTTCAGGCCGGCAGAAAGGTTATTCGCTTTTAGAATCCAATCGGCCTTGGAGCCGTTGCGCTGGGCAATCTTCGTGACCGTATCACCGGATTTGACGTGATACTTGATGCCGGTCCGGGGGACGTCGGAAGGTGCGCCCGCTTCGGTCGTGGCCGGAGCATCGGCCTGCGCGGCAGCCTTGGGGGCCTTGCCAGACTTCGTGGCAGGAGCAGAACCAGACTTGCCGAGGGCAGCGTTCACCTGGCGGGTGAGCTCAGCGAGGGCCGCGTTCACTTCGTCGGTCTGCTGCTTCAGACGACGATCCACTTCGGCCAAAGTTTCAGCGCGCGCCTTGGACATCGCCTCGCCCTGCGAAGCGGCGGGAGACTGTCCGGCCTTCTGGCGGTTGAGCGCGGTGCGCAGGTCGGCGTTCTCGAGCTTCAGCTTTTCGACCTCGTTACGGAGCTCGGCGAGATCCTGCTGCATCCCGGCGATCTGGGCGTTCTGCGCCGTGAGCGGAAGTAGGCCGAGGAAAAGAAAGAGGATGCCGAGACGCATGGACGCAGGAAAACATGCCCAAGGCGGGAGAGCAAGCAAGGTAGGGCAAGCGCCACACACAGGGCTAGAGCCAGGGCTGGGGCTAGGGCTAGGCTAATATTACCTGTCCCTAGCCCTATCCCTAGCCCTAGCCCTTTTAAATAATCTGTATCCCCGCCCTTCCCCGCCCTACCTTGCCCTCCGATGTCCAAGGTCCTGGTAGCCCTTTCCGGCGGCGTTGATAGCGCCGTGGCGGCCCTTCTGCTCAAGAAGCAAGGGCATGAGGTGCATGCCGCCTACTTCCGGACCTGGATGAACGAGGAAGGCTTACCCTTCCCCGGTGAATGCCCCTGGGAGGACGACGTCCGCAACGCCCAGGCGGTCGCCGAGCACCTCGGTCTCCCCTTCAGGATCATCGACCTCGTCCAAGACTACAAACAGACGGTCGTCCAATACCTCGTCGACGGCTACCGCCAGGGCCTGACCCCCAACCCTGATATCATCTGCAACCGCGAGATGAAGTTCGGCGTCTTCCTCCGCAAGGCGCTCATGGACGGCTACGACGTCATCGCGACGGGCCACTACGCACGCCGCCGCGAAAATACCGACGGCACGTTCGACCTGCTCGAAGGCCTCGACCCGAACAAAGACCAGTCCTACTTCCTCGCGCTGCTCCGCCAAGAACAGCTCGCGAAGGCAATCTTCCCGATTGGCGAACTCCTGAAGCCAGAAGTACGCCAGCTCGCTGCAGATGCGAAACTGCCGAACGCCGAACGTAAGGACAGCCAAGGTATCTGCTTCCTCGGCCAGATCCCCGTGCAGGATTTCCTCGAGCGGCATATCCCGGATTCGCCGGGCCCGATTGTGAACGCCGTCGGCAAGGAAATCGGCAAGCATCGCGGCCTCCATCGCTATACCATCGGGCAGCGCAAAGGCATCGGCCTACCCTCCAATACTGAAAACGAATACTTCGTCGTCGTGAAGAAGGACTTCGCGACCAACACCCTGCACGTCGCCTTCGACAAGCCGGACGCGCCCTGGCTCTACACCATCGAAGCCACCGCGCGCGACTTCACCTGGATCAACCAGCCCGTGATCGGCGAACAGGACATCCTCGCCCGCGTGCGTTACCGGGACAAGGCCACGGCGGCCCGTTTCATCCCGCAGCCCGACGGCACCGTCCGCCTCCATTTCGCCGAGACCCAGCGTGGCCTCGCGCCCGGCCAGGTCCTCGCCGTCTACCACGACCGCGTCCTCATGGGCGGAGGAGTGTTTGTGTAAGGGGACACGTGGGCACGGGGGCACGGGGAGAGAGCAGTAGGGCAACTAGCCCCTGAAGTTATATGGGCGGCTATTTCGGCCCTTGCCCACGTGCCCACTTGTCAACGTGCCCCCTCCCGTCTCACTCACTTGACCTTCTCCGCAATGTGCGGAGGGTAAGCCCATGCCCGAAGGCTCCGCAGTCCAACGTATGTTCTCCGGGATCGCCTCCCGTTACGACTTCGCGAACCGCGTCCTCAGCCTCGGCCTGTGCGTCGGCTGGCGCGAACAGCTCGTGGCCGCCGTCAAGGCCGCTCAGCCGAAGACCGTGGCAGACCTCGCCACCGGCAGCGGCGACATCGCGTTCGCCCTGCGCCGCGACCTTCCTGCCGACTGCTCCGTCATCGGCTATGACTTCTGCGAACCGATGCTCGAGCTCGGCCGAGTCCGCGCGAAGCAGGAAAACGTGGCGCTGGAATTCAAAACCGGAGACTGCATGGCGCTCCCGCTCACCGACGCGTCGCAGGACGTGGTCACCATCGCCTACGGCGTGCGCAACTTCGAAGACCGCGCCAAGGGACTCGGCGAACTGCGCCGCATCCTGCGCCCCGACGGCACCTTGCTGATCCTCGAGTTCTCGCAGCCCAGCGCCTGGTTCATGCCGTTCCACTTCATCCATGTGCGTTGCGTGCTCCCGATCCTGGCGGGCATCCTCACCGGCGACTTCGGCGCTTATAAATATCTCGGCACCAGCATCGCGGGTTTCCCCGACGCCGCGGGCCTCGACGCGGAGCTCAAGGCCGCCGGTTTCACCAAGGTAAGCCATAAAAGGATGCTTTTCGGCACCGTGGCCCTCCACCAGGCGCAGGCCTGAAAAATTCCTTGCCTTAGGGGGCTGGGGTCGTTTGCTCAAACACCTCACTACGGGCTCGTGGTGAAATGGATATCATTTCTGACTACGGATCAGACGTTTGGGGTTCGAATCCCTACGAGCCCACCACTTTGAGCGCTAACCGGATTAAA
>JBAXMD010000125.1:0-4154 GCA_037134475.1 Verrucomicrobiota bacterium
TTGATCACGCGCATGAAGCCTGCGAGGACGACGAGATCCACCTTCGCCGCCTTGAGGTCATCAGCCCAGGCTTGTTCGTGCTCCGGGGAGAACTTCGTCTTGAAGGGACCCGTGTCGAGGAAGCGGGCAGGCACGCCGTACTTAGGGCCTAGCTCGAGCATCTTGCAGGTCGGGACGTCGCACCAGAGGCCGACCACCTTGGCCTTGCCGAGGCGACCTTCGGTTTGGGCGCGGAGGACCGCGTCGGCGTTGGAGCCGCGACCGGAACCGAGGAGGGCGACGCGCATGAAGGGAAGGTGTCGGCGAGGCCCCTCGCCTGCAAACGGATTTTAAAATTCGGACTTTGAACCCTTCGGTAAACCGCCGATGATGGCTGGCACTGTTTCCTATGGATCGTCGCGAGTTTCTTCACCTCACCGCCCTAGGTTCGCTGGGCGCCGTCGTTCTTTCCGGCTGTGCCGGCGGTGTCGGCGGTAGCGGCTCCGTTGGCCCCGCGCCGATTGCGCCCGCGCCGGTTGCTCCGATCACGGGCAAGGTCATGCTCGGCATCGACGTGCTCGCCGCTGATGGCTTCGCCCAACTCAAGGGATTACGTTGCGGCCTCGTGACGCACCGCGCCGGCGTCAACGGTCTCGGTCAGCGCACCGTCGACGTGCTCGCCCGTGCGCCGGGCGTCAAACTGGTCAAGCTCTTCGGCCCGGAACACGGCATCGATGGCGTAGCTGCGGCCGACGTCGCCGTCGGCCATGCGAAGGACGCCCGCACCGGTCTGCCGATCTACTCGCTTTACGGCGCCACGCGTCGTCCGACGGCGGAGATGCTGGCCGGCCTCGATGTCATCGTCATCGACTTCCAGGACATCGGCGCTCGTTCGTATACGTACATCAGCTGCATGCGGTATGTGATTGAAGCATGTTACTCGCTTGCCCGTCCCGTGCGCGTGATGGTCCTCGATCGCCCGAATCCACTGGGCGGAGAAAAGGTCGACGGTCCCTTCCTCGATCGCAAGTGGCGTAGTTACGTGGGTGCCTACGAGACGCCTTATGTCCATGGCCTCACCATCGGTGAGATCGCGCGCTGGGCCGTGGCCACGCCGGGCGTGCTTGAGCTCGACGAAGCCACCCGTCGTCGCGGCACGCTGGAAGTCGTCCCTATGCGCGGCTGGCGTCGCTCGATGACCTGGAATCTCACCGGCCTGAACTGGGTGCCGACTTCTCCGAAGATCGACAATGCCAAGGCCGCCTTAGGTTATGCGATGACGGGCCTGGGCGCCATGGATTCCGGCTTCAGCCACAGCACTGGTGCCGGCCAGAATTTCCGCTTCCTTACCTATCCTAGGCGGAAGTCCGCCGACCTTGTCGCCGCCTTCGGCAACGCCGTACCCGGACTCGTGTTGCAGCCGCAGCAGATGGCGGACGGCACGCAGGGCGTCTATCTTTCCGTCGGCGATTGGCCGAAGCTACGCCCCACCGCGATTTCGCTGCACATGCTCCGTCAGGCCTGCGTCTGGGCACCGAATCCATTCGCCGGCCTCACGGGCTCTAAGCGTGAACTCTTCATCAAGCACCTAGGGAGCGAAGCGTTCTTCGAAGATCTCCGCACGCAGGGCGCGCGGATCGATCTCGCCCGCTGGATGACGCGCTGGGACGGCGATGCGGCGTCCTTCCGCGCACGCACCGCTCCGTTCAAGCTCTACGCTTGATCAGTAGGAGCGGCCTTCGCGCTTCTCCCAGTAGTTGATGTAGGCCTGATTGAGCACGCCGAGACCACCCGGGGTCGGGTAGTCGCCGGTGAAGTACCAATCGCCGCGGCTCTTCGGGCAGGCCTTGTGCAAGGATTCAATCTTCTGGAAGACCAGGATCAACTCGCCCTTCCAGGCGCTCTTCGAAGGGTAGACGAGTTCGGCGGCCTTGGCGGCAATCTCGATCTCGGTGAAGGCGTCATAGATTCGCTTCACATGGTTCTGCATTTCCTTCGTCGGCTTCTTCGACTGCGCGACGCAGTCTTCGTAGACTTCGCGGAGCAGGTCCGTCTTGCCGCGTTCCTTACAGAGCGCGACGGTGGCCTGGAAGGCGAGGAACTTGCCCATCTCGGACATGTCGATGCCGTAGCAGTCTGGGTAGCGGATCTGCGGAGCCGTCGAGGCGATGACGATGCGCTTCGGGTTCGGCCGGGCGAGAATGCGGAGGATTGACTGGCGGAGGGTCGTGCCGCGGACGATGGAGTCGTCGACGCAGACGAGCGTGTCGCCGTCGCGGACGGTGCCGTAGGAGATATCGTAGACGTGCGAAGCCATCTGCATGCGGTTCTTCTCCTGGGAGATGAACGTGCGCAGCTTGACGTCCTTATGGGCGACCTTCTCGCCGCGCGGCCAGCCGCCGAGCACGAGCTTATCGATCAGGGCCTCGTCGAGCTTACCGGCGCGCTGGGCGTCGATGAGCTTCTGGCGGACCTGCGAACGACGGCGCTTTCGGAGCTCTTCCATCAGGCCGTACCAGGCGATTTCCGCCGTGTTCGGGATGTAGGAGAAGACCGCGTTATCGTGGTCGTCGCGGATCTGCGCGATGACATCGTCAGCGAGGGCGGCGCCGAGGGCCTTCCGTTCCGCGTAGATCTCCGGGTCGTTGCCGCGCGAGAAGTAGATGCGCTCGAAGGAGCAGGAGCGGAGCTCGCCAGGAGTGTGGAAGGGTTCGATCGAATGACGGCCGTCGGCCTTCATGATCAGCGCGCAGCCCGGAGGCAGTTCGTGCACGTCTTCCTGATTTACGCCGACGATGGTCATCAGCGCGACGCGCTCGGAGGCTACCGCGATGAGGTCTTCGGTGCGGGCGTACCAGCACGGGCGGATGCCGTTCGGGTCGCGGATAACGAAACTGTCTCCGTTGCCGATGAGGCCGGCGATGGCGTAGCCGCCGTCCCAGTTCTTGGCGGCTTTGCGCAGGACGTTACCGATGTCCATGTGCTTCGAGATCTCGGACTGCACTGCGGCGCCTTCGAGTCCTTGGTCCTTGAAGGCTTTGAAGAGGCGGTCGTGTTCTTCGTCTAGCCAGAAGCCGATCTCCTCGAGGATCGACTGTGTGTCGGTCGAGTAGATGACGTGCGCGCCACGTTCCGTCAGCGACGAGTTGAGTTCGCTGGTGTTCGTCAGGTTGAAGTTGCCGGCGACGAGCAGGTTACGGGTCGGCCAGATGGACTTGCGGGCGTACGGGTGGCACGAGACCGAGTCGAAGTTGCCCGAAGTTCCGTAGCGGAGGTGGCCGAGGAGGAGTTCGCCGCCGAAGTCGAAATGTCGCTTAACTGTTTCCGGGAATTCGGGAACGATGACCCCTTCGCGCATCTTATCGGAGTAGGTCTTGATCTGGCGGGTGAAGATCTGGGTCAGGCCCTGGGCGCCGATCTCGCGGTCGCGGAAGAGGAACGCCTCGCCGTTTTCGGCGCCGATCTTGACGCAGCCGATACCCGCGCCGTCCTGGCCGCGGTTGTGCTGCTTCTCCATCAGGAGGAAGAGCTGGTTGAAGCCGTGGAGCGGGGTACCGTACTTCTCCTGATACCACTTCAGGTCCTTGGTCAGCCGGACAAGGGCAATGCCGCATTCGTGCCTTAAAGAGTCGCTCATCGCAGGCCTCGGAGTTTGCCCACTCGGCGCGCGTCCTGTCCAGCGCTTACTATTAAGAGCGTAGGACCCGGTCGAGCCGGGTGAGGCTTTCGCCGATCAAGCCGGCCATGTCCGTGTGTTGCCGGAAGGCCGGATCTCGGTGGTATTCGGCCAGACCGTCGGCCAGTTCCCGCGCTTTTTCGCTGCTGGTGAGGGGGTTGGACCGCATGGCGGCCAGGAGGTCCTTGACCCGGTCAGGTGCGGCGAGGTGGCGGCGGTGAATCAGTGATTGCTCTTCGCGGCGGTATTGGGCGGCGGAGGCGGCGTTGATATGCTTGGCGCAGAGCTGGGCGAAGGGGCGATTCTCCTTAAAAGAGCCCGGGAGGTAGAACCGCAGGCGGCCGTCGTAACTCTGCTGGTCGAAATCCATGGCGCGCACGCGTATAGCGGTCGCGTCGAAGTCCGGCGTGACGGCGATGACGAAGTTATAGGCGCGCATGTCGCCCAGGAGGCGCACCAGGCAGCGCTCTTCGAACTTGATGAGCTCCTTGGCCAGTCG
>JBAXMD010000126.1:0-4109 GCA_037134475.1 Verrucomicrobiota bacterium
TCGAAAACGTGGCTTCGGCTGCTGTTTTCCTGAGCAGGCCGGCTACAGGTGGCCTACGGCGGGCCTAATGTCGCTCAAGGCGGGAAGTTCCTCCTTCCGACCGGAAGAGACGATGACAGTATTCGTGCACAAGACGCCATGCTCTCGAAACCTAGCCGACTCCTGACCGTCCTGCTGATGCTTCCGACCTGGGGCTTCGCCCACGCGGTTCTGCTCTTCCGCGTGCTACCGCTGAGCCCGAAGGGCGGTGCGCTGGTGCCGGAGGGGATGCCTTTCTTCCTGCTGCTCGGCCTCGCGGCGGGCTTCGCCCTGCTCGCCTCTTACGTCGCCACCCGTCGGGCGGCCGTCCTCGGCTGGAGCCTGCCTCCGCTGCTTGGCCTGCTCATCCATGTCCCCTTCCTCGGCGCGGGCTTGGCGCTCTGGCTCGCCGCGACCGGCGATGAGGAGGAAAAGGGTTCGGCCGCACCGATGGCGGTCGCTGGAAGCCTCGTCGTGCCCTTCATCCTAGGAGCCTTTGGCTGCTGGGCACTGACCTGGGGATGCAGCACCCTGGTAGACCTCGGAAAGCTACCGTTAGGCTTGAAACAGACCGGCGGCTACTTCGGCTTGGCCATCTTCGCCGGCCTGCCATTCGCGACCGGCGTCAGCAGCGGCGTCATCCTCCGCCGCGCCGGCGGCAGCTTCGGCCAAGCCATCGCCGCGGCGTTGACCCTCATCGGCACGATCATCCTCATCCTTTGCGCGATGGCGATGGAAGGCATCGTCTGCGTCGTCATGGCCGCGCCCTTCGGCGCAGCGCTCGCCTTCCTTGGCGTGACGGTCGGATACTTCCTCGCACGCACCAAGGCCGGCGACGGCACGCTGCAATCCGCCGCTTGGCTCGCGATCGTCGCGATCGTCGGACTTGAAGGATGGAATCCACCCGCGCCTCTCGAAGACAGCACCACGACCGAGATCGTGATCAACGCTCCCGCCGCACGCGTCTGGGCGGAACTCCACGATATCCGCGACCTGCCGAAGACGGATAACTTCCTCTTCCAGTTCGGCGTCGCCCACCCGATGGGCACCGTGACGGACGGCCAAGGCGTCGGCGCCGCGCGACTCTGCCAGCTGAGCACCGGCGACATGCCGGAAATCGTCACGGTCTGGAAGCCTAACCAGGAGCTACGCTTCAAGGTGCTCTCGACGCCGCCCTCGATGCGCGAGCTTGGCTTCTTCGGCCGCACGATCGACGCCGCCCACCTCCACAGCGCCTACGCCAGCCTCGAGGGCGGCTTCAAGCTGGAGCCCTTGGCCGATGGCCGCACCAGGCTGGTCGGCGAAAGCCGCTACCTCCTGAACATCGCCCCGGCCGCCTATTGGAACCTCTGGACCAAGGAAATCGTGCATAGCGTCCACCGTCGGGTGCTCGAACACGTCAAGATCAGGGCCGAAAGTGGTCCCAAGGCCTGAACCAGGTCGAACCCTCGGAAACTTCGCCTTGGTCGCGGAGTTATAATCCATACAAAGACCCCATGAACTCGAACCGCCTCTTCGCGATCTTCAGCGTCATCATCCTGGCCGGCGTCAGCTACGCCGTCTACCAATGGGTGAAGCCGGAAGACGTCTCCGTCGTCCGGAGCACCGCCAAGAAGAGCGGCTCCCCGGTCAGCAAGCTCGTCATGGAGAAAGGAACGGTCCGCACCGCCAAAACCTTGCACCTCAGTCGCAAGGATGACGTCGGTACCGACGTCGAAGAGAAGGATCTCGCGAAGCAGTCCAAGCCCGTCGCCGAACTCGACGCGAAGTTCGCCACGTGGCGCGACGACGGTCGCAAGGCCGTCGAAGATATGTTCGGCGGCGACCGTCAGAAGATCGGCGATGCTTTCCGCGCGGCCATGGCGAACGATGAATTCAAGGCCAACTACGGCCGCATGCGCGAACTGGAATCCCAGTACCGCGCGGCCACCGACGATAAGAAGCAGGCCATCATGGATGAACTCGGTGAAGTCCGTTCCCGCGGCCTCGGCATGCTGAAGCAGGCCGGTGCCGGCGCGCCCTCCACGGCTACCCCGACCGTCACGATCACCGGCGCAGGCGTCGTTAATCCCGGCAATGGCGCCGCCCCGGCGGCCGCTCCGGCTCCGGCCCCGGCTCCTCCCATCGTCTTCCAGTAAGGTCGACGACGGCCTCACCGCCGTCCGCGAACATGAAAGACTTCTTCGCTCGCCGCCCCTTGCTCATCGGCTTCTTGCTGTTTGGTTTGGTCTGGGCGGGTTCCACCTGGCTCACCTCAGGCTCGTCTGAAGGCAAAGCATCCGGCCGCAGCCCCACGGTTAGCGGCACGAACAAGCCCAGCGCGGCCCGCTCTGCCAGCGCGCCGCGCGGCCTCCTAGGGCTCACGGTAGACGCCAAGAACGACATCTCTGCTGACGGGCGTCCGCCCGACGTCCGGCGCGAAAGTATCGTCCGTATGGGCATCGGCGAGTTGCAGGAGATGAAGCAGATGAACCTAGCGGTCTTCGACGACGCGGCCAAGCGCTGGAACGCGCAGCCACGCGTCAAGGAACTCGTTGCCCAATGGCAGGCGACCGAAGCAACGTGGAAGACCCAGGACGACGAAGCCAAGGCGGCCGTGGTGCCTCAGATGGAAGCGATGTGGAAGGAAGCGCTCGGCCTGCTCCGCGAAGAGGTCGAGAAATCCGCCCGCGAAGCCGCCGCCGGCGTCAAGTAGTCGCGAAGCGCACGAGCTCGGCGCGGAAGTCCGTCAGCAGCGACTGGATCCGCGCAAAGCCGTCGTGTCTCTCGCATGTTCCCTGGTCCATATAAAGATCGCGCCGCACTTCGATCATCAGCGACTGGACCCGCGGATCCTTCCCGAAGAAACGATTGGGCACGATCGCGCCGCTGAACGGGATGTCGACGCCGACAACGAAGCCGCGGGCGCGAAAGAAATCCTCGGCCAACGCCCGGAGTTCCAGCGACGTATGCCCCGGCTGCGTACCGATACCGATTTCCAGCGGCGCCGAGAAACCGACCTGCGTCGGCAACTGACCCGTTGGAAAAGAATGGGCGTCGAGGATCACGCAATGGCCGAAGCGCGCGAGTCGCTCTGCCGCGGCTTCGTCGAGCCGACGATGGTGCGGCCAGTAATAGCGATCGAGGAGCTCCGTGCGACGTGCCGCGGACAGCTCACGCAAGGGATTCCCAGCGCAGGTCTTCACATACGTCGCGCCCATGCCGACAGCCGCGCAACGCTCCAGACGATCGTCGGCGAAACGCTCGACGTCGACGAGCAGGCGCGAGACTTCGGCGCGCACGATATCGCCCGGACTTGCGTTTTCCGCATAGAGATCGGCCGTGTGCCAGTCGGTCAGTCGGATCAGTTCGCGCATGAGGGCTTCTTCCGAAACCACGAAATCCGCGAGTTCCGCTGGCGGAATCATCGTTGAATCATGGGGAATATGGATAAATACGGGGGTCATCGGAGATTGCATGCCAACATTAAGCCCAGATTAAGACTTAAAGCATTGATGAATAGTGTCATAAGTTGATTTCAAATCTTGCAACTGTTCCGCAAATGTGGGGTTTTAAAGGCGAACCCCAATCCAACACACACATGAAACTGAAACTCGCATTCCTCCTGGCCCTGATCTCCTCGGCCGGTCTCATCGCTGCTGACGCTCCGAAGCCTGACGCCCCTAAGGGCGACGCGCCGAAGACCGAAGGTAAGGGCGAAAAGAAGGGCAAGAAGGGCGCTCCCCAGAAGCCTGAGTCCGTCGACGAAGCCACCTGGAAGAAGTTCCTGGACGCTAACAAGGCCGCCGCTGATGACGCTGCCGTGAAGGCCGCCGATGAAAAGGCCAAGGCTGACCCGAAGGACGCCGACGCCCGCAAGGCCGCCATGGAAGCCCGCAAGGCTGCCGTGCTGAAGGCTGACGCCTCCCTCGAGTCCGTCTACAAGGCCCTCGAAGAAGCTCGCGCCAAGGGTAAGGGCAAGGGCGACAAGAAGGGCGAAGGCAAGAAGCCGGAAGCCAAGTAATCTTCGGATTACAGGCTAGAACAAGACCCCGGTTCGCCGGGGTCTTTTGTTTGGGGGTGAAAACGAGGTGATGGCGGTGAGCGGTTGG
>JBAXMD010000127.1:0-4052 GCA_037134475.1 Verrucomicrobiota bacterium
GCCAGGATTGGGAGAGGTAGTTGGCCATGGGGTTCTTTGTTAAATAAAGGTTCTTGGTTCTTCGTTCTTAGTTCGTGGTAAAAAGGCAGGGGGTTCTGGTTAGGAGTTCTTGGTTCCTGGTTTGAAGGTGTTGGGGGACGGGGCGGACAGGAGGTAACGGATGAAGCCGCCCACCTTAGAGTGGGTCAGCTCCGCCTGAGCGTAGATGGCGTCAAACTCTTCGCGGCTGAGGTAGCCTTGGTCCTGGGCGACGTAGAGTTGGCTCTGGACTTCCGAGCACGAACGCTGGGAGTAGCGCAGGAACTTGATGAACTCGGGATTGCTTCCGCCGTCGAAGCCTTCGGCGATGTTATGCATCGTTGAACCGGCAGCGCGGGTGATTTGGTCCCGCAGTCCGAAGTCCCGGGAAAATTCGCCGCTATGAGCGACGGCGTAGACCTGCCGCGTCAGTTCCCGCGCCGATTGCCAGCCCTCAATGTCCTCAAAACGGCGGATGGGCATGGGGGTAGAGTTCTTGGTTGGGGATTCCGAGTTCTTGGTTCGTCGTTCCTGGTTCTTTGGCCGGGGAGCGAAGTCCATGATTCTGGATTCGTTGCCGTGTGCGCAACGAGGAACCAAGAACAAGGAACCAGGAACATTACTCATCGCTTCTGCAGAAGTTCTGATGTGGCTACTGCTTTCACGATATCCTGGAGGCGGTAGTCGTGCTTCTTCGCCTCGGCGACGATGGCGTCGATATCCGCTTTGTCGTCGAAGGTGAGGACGCGGCGCAGGGCGTAGGTGCTGAGGTGCTCGACGAAGGCGCGGGCAATGATATCGCGGTCCGCGATCAGCAATTGCTTGAAGGTAGTGGGATCCTGGAAGGCGCGTCCGTCGGGCATCGCGCCGGCGGATTTGATCGCAGGGTCGGCGCCGACGCCGGCGGGGACCTTCTCGAGCGTGCGCCACTGGCCGATAGCGTCATAGTTATCCCAGGCGAAGCCGAGTGGATCGATCTTCGAGTGGCAGGCGGCGCAGTTTGGGTTCGTGGAGTGCGCCGTCAGCTTGTCCCGCAGCGAAGCCTTGGGGCTTTGCGCCGTCGGAGGTTCGATGGCCGGTACGTTGGCGGGTGGGGGAGGGGGGGTCTTGCCGAAGATTGCTTCGCTCAGCCAGACGCCACGGTGGATCGGGCGGTGGCGGGTTCCGTCGGAGGTTAGGCCTAGCACGGCGCCCATGGTGAGCAGGCCGCCGCGATGGTCCTCGGGCTTGAGCGCGACGCGCTGGAAGCCTTCGGTCTTCGGCTCAGGTAGGCCGTAGAAATCGCAGAGTCGGGTGTTCGCCATCGTCCAGTCCGAGAGGATGAAGCCGTCCACCGACAAGTTCTTGCCGAACATCTCGCGGAAGTATTCGACGGCTTCGCCGCGCATGCTCGTCTCGAGCCAGGGGTCGTAGTTGGGGTAGAGTTTCTTGTCAGGCGGGAACATGCCCACGCGGTGCAACTGGAGCCACTGACGGGAGAAGTCGTCGACGAAGCGTTCGCTCCGCGGGTCCTTTAGGAGGCGGTCGACCTGCTTACTCAGATTGTCGCCTTTGAGCGCGCCACGCTTGGCGGCTTCGAAGAGGGGGGCATCGGGCATCGAGCTCCAGAGCAGGTAGGATAGGCGCGAGGCGAGTTCCCAGTCCGTGAGCTTCTCGCGGGCCTTGGGTTCGCCCTCGACGAGGTAGATGAAATTTCGCGATGTCAGGACGCCTTGCAGCGCGATGCGATAGGCTGAGTCAGGCTTTTCGCCGGCCGCGCGCTCCGACAGATAGGCTTTCAGATATTGGCCGAGTTCTTCAGTCTGGACCGGGCGACGCCAGGCGCGTTCCGCGAACTGGCGTAGTTGTTCCGTGACGACCTCGATCGAGGCGTCGGCGGCCGGGAGCAGGCCTTCATGTCGCGATTTTTCCCCCTTCGTCTCCAGCGGGCCTTCCCACTCGATCCAGTCGACGAGCACGGTGGAGAAGATGCTGTGACCCTTGTCGTCAAACATCTGCGGGGCGTTGGAATTCAACAGGCGGGTCTCGCTGCTGTGCGTGAAGATATAGGCTGGTCCGTTGGAAAGCACGTTGCGGAAGGCGGCGCCCGATCTCCGATCGACACTGTTCGTGGCCACCACGGTCCAGTGCAGGGTTGTCGGCATATCAAGATACACCTCGAACTCGTAGACCTTCGGGTGGTCCTCAGGGGCGGTGATATCGAATTCGACGACAGCCGCCACGGTCTCTTCCCCGGTCGATTTCCCGATGCTCAGATGGGCCGGCTGGCCGCCGAGCGGGCGGATGCCGCTGGCCTGGATGCGCAGGCGATAGAGCCCGCTGTGTTCCGGGCCGGTTTTTCCGAACCACTGGGTCGTCAGCGCAGTTTCGATCTTACCGGGGAAGATGAGGTAGCGCACGGGGTGCTTGATCCCGAATTTATCCAGCGACTCCTGAACATTCTTACCTTCGCCGCGGCTCATTTCCAAGGCCGTCTTATGTGCTTTGCGGGCTTGGCCCGACGTGGCCGAGAGGGCACGGTCGAGGACGGTGTCGGCGGCGCGGTAATACCGATCCATGTGCGACGGCGAGAGAGAGAGCGAAGAACCGATGCGCTCGAAGCCATGCCAGAGGGAATCCTCGTTCAGTTCTCCGGGCTTCGCCGGATTGTAGCGCGCGCCAAGCAGGTCGTAGACGGTGTTCTGATATTCCTTACGGCTGAGGCGATAATGGGTGACGGAGGGACGTGCCGCGAGGCGCGCTGACCGACCTTCTTTGAGGCGGGCGTCGAGGTCTGAGACGAAAGCGGCCATCTCCGCCTGAGTGGGCTTGGGCTCCTTGTCTTTCTTCGGAGGCATCTCACCGGAATTGACCTGCTCCATGGCTTCCGCCCAGTGATGGGTGTCGGCCCCGAGCTTGAAATCGCGGGAGAGCTTGTCGAAGCGCAGGTCGCCTTTTTCCTTATCGGGTCCGTGACAGCGTGCGCAGTGCTTCTCGATGAAGGCTTCGTAGGGCTCCGCGGCGGGTAGAATGCCGATGAAACAGAAAGCTAGGACTAACGGTGCAAGTGTCCGCGGGAGTTGGCCGAGGTGAGGCATTTTACGGGGGGTAAAGTGAGGGGTGCGCCAGAGGGGCTTGGCGCATGGTTATTAATGGGAGTGCGCTCGGCAGGGTCAAGTTCCCGCCTATTCGACGAATATCAGGGCATTACTGTTCAGCAGGGCGCGGCAGAAGGCCGTTTTTCCATGCTTAGCTATCAGCTTATCCGCGGCGGCCCGTTCGGTCGACGTCGGCTGGCGTTGTAAGGCGAACGAATAGGCCTGAGCGACCGGGTCAGCTCCGTTCAGGCGGGTGGCCAGGGCCTTGGCCATGTCCAAGGTGAAACTGTTATTGAACAGGGTTAGGGCCTGCAGGGGTGAAGTGGTGTTGGCCCGCTTAGGCGCCGCGAAGGCGATGTCAGGCAGATCGAAGTCGTTAAGGATGTCCACGACGCTGGCGCGGGCGTTCTGGTGGTAGACGGCGCGGCGGTAAGTCTCGGGTCCCTGCGTGTCCAGAGGGATGTAGGTCGACACGTTGTTCACCAGGTAGCGGTAGAGACGGAAGCCGGGGCCGCCCATGGGCTCGAGCTTCAACTCGCCCGCGCTCGCGAGGAGGGTGTCGCGGATTTCTTCGGCACCAAGGCGGCGCGGCGGGAAGCGCCAGAGCAGGCGTGCATCCTTGTCGGCACGCGCGGCGACCGGATTGAAGTCTGCGGACTGAAGATACGTCTGCGAGAGGACGATCTCGCGATGTAAGGCCTTCAGTTTCCAGCCACTGGCGACAAGTCGCTGGGCGAGGAAATCGAGGAGCTCGGGGTGGGTGGGTTTGCTGCCGAGGAAGCCCAAGTCGCTCGGGGTGTCCACGAGTCCGGTGCCGAAGTGGTAATGCCAGAGGCGATTCGCGAGCACGCGGGCGGTGATGGGGTTGTCCTGGGTGATCCAGTTGGCCAGTGCGACGCGGCGTTCGCCTTCGCCGGCGTCGGCCTTGAGTGCATAGGGCTTCGTGACGAGGTCGAG
>JBAXMD010000128.1:0-4003 GCA_037134475.1 Verrucomicrobiota bacterium
GACCAGAACTACTTCGGCGAGCTCATCAAGCTCATGGACGAATTCCCGAAGATGTACGCGGATACCAGTGCCCTCAACAGCCCGATTCGCAGTGGCGTGCTCAAGCAGGTCAAGGAATCCGGTCGCTTAGGCCGTTTCCTCCACGGTAGTGATTATCCTGTGCCCGTCGGGGCTTTCTGGGTGCGCCTGCGCGGGCTGGTCACCACGGCCCAGTGGCGGGCGGCGGGCAAGATTCCTAACCTTATCGAGCGGGACGCCTTCCTTAAGCGAGCGATGGGCTTCGATGAGGGGCACTTCACGCGCCTCGGCGAGATCCTGCGGACGGTCTGAGGTTCAGAGCGAGCGCAGCAGGCCTTGGATGTCGACGGATTCCGAGATCATCTTCTGGATGACCGGGATCTTGTCGGCATCCTGCCGCATCGTCTTCACCGACATATTATTGATACGCGCCGTGACCGCGAAGGACTCGGCCTCGACGGCGGCCAGCGGGATGCCGGCCTCTTTCATTCGTCGGACGATGTCGTCGTTGGGGAGCAAGCCGTTGGAAAAAATGACACCGGAGAGCGACTTCGCACCGTCGCCGAGGATGAAGGCTTCAAGGAGGTCTTCGCGGTCGCCCGGGACGATGACGAGGGTGCCGGGGACGCGGAGGTATTCGGCGTGTCGGCGGGCGGACATCGCGCCGATGACCACGCGGCGGACGCGACGGAGGCCTTCGGGTTGATGAATCCAGCGGGCCTTGGTCTCGTCGGCCACCTGGTCGAGGTTCGGGTAGACGAGCATCTCCTGCAGCGGTACGACGCCGAGAAGGGGCACGCCGAGTTTACGCAGACCACGGCCGGCGAAGTCGCGGATGAATTCAAGCTTGTCCGGCATCACCTTGTTCAGGATAGCACCGACCACTTGCACGCCGGCCTTGTCGAAGAGCGCCTTGTTGAGGGCGATCTCATCGATCGGCTTCCCGATGCCACCCGCCGCGACGATGATAGCCTTAGAGCCTAGCACTTTGGCGTTGTCGGCGTTGGAGGCGCCAAAGACCGAACCCACGCCGGCATGGCCGGAGCCTTCGACGACCACGATGTCCTTGCCGTAGGCGCTCCGGTCAAAGGCGCGGCAGATGCGATCCTTGAGCTGCGGGCCGATCTCATCGGGGTTCTCGAGGTATTGCTTCGTGAAGTCAGGGCCGATGGCCACTGGCGACATCGCCGCGATCGGGATATCGAGGTCGAAGAGTCCGTCGATGAGGAGCGTGTCCTCGTCGACCTGGTCGTCGCCGGACATCACCACGCGCTGGGCGATTGGCTTGATATAGCCCACGTGCAGGCCCATCGCCTGGAGAGCGGCCGTGAGGCCGAGACAGGTGGTCGTCTTGCCGTCGTTCATGCGCGTCGCTGCGACGAAGACCCGTCGCGTATCGAGGTTCATCGGGCGCTGGAGCAGCCCCGGAACGTTATCGGCGAAACGTTTGCGAACGGCCATGGTCAGGCGGCGGGTCCGTCCTTGAGCTTCGGGAAGAGGTAGGACTTGTCGACCGCCTGGGCGGCGACAATGACCGCCGTGCCGAAGATATCGTGCGCGCTGGCGCCGCGGGAGATTTCGGCAGCGGGGCGTTCAAGCCCCGTAAGGATCTGGCCGTAGGCCGGGATGTCGGCGATATGCTGGGCTAGCTTCGAGGCGATGTTGCCCGAGTTGAGGTCGGGGAAGATCAGGACGCTGGCTCGTCCGGCGACGGCGCCGGCGACTTCCTTGGATTGGGCCGCGAAGGGATTGATGGCCGCGTCGGCCTGCATCTCGCCGTCGATATCGCAGGTGATACCCAGTTCGCGGGCCTTGCGGCGGGCGAGGTCGGTGGCGACTTGGACTTTCTTCACGGAAGCTAGGCGCGGATTCGAGGCGTGGGTCGAGTAGGCGAGCATCGCGACCTTCGGGGTCGTGTTGGTCAGGTGGCCGGCAAGGCCCGCGGTGGTGACTGCAATATCGGCGAGCTGTTCGGCGGTCGGATCGGGGATGACGCCGCAATCCGCGAGGAAGAGGACACCCTCGATGCCGAACTTACCTTCTTCGGATTCGAGAATCTGCATCGACGAGACCGTCTCGACGCCTGCTTGGCGGGGCATCACCTGGAGGATGGCGCGCAAGCCGGAAGAGGCGTGCAGCGTGGCACCTGAGATGAGTGCATCCGCGCCGCCCGTGGCGACCATCAGGCAGGCGAAGTAGTTCGGGTTGAGGGCGAGTTCGGCCGGGTTACCCTGGAGGTTCGTGTTGCCGTAGCGCTGGATGGATTCGAGCTTTTCGGTGAAGCTCTTGAGCTCGTCGCTGCGTTCCGGTTCGACGACACGGATGCCTTCGAGGCTGATGTTGAGCCGGGCGGCGTTGACCTTGATACGCTGGCGGTCGCCGACGAGGATCGGCACGCCGAGTTTCTTCACGACGAACTGGCGGGCGGCTTGGATGACGCGGGCGTCGGCACCTTCGGGAAAGACGATACGCTTCGGGTGGTTCTGGAGGCGGGCGGAAAGGCGGGAAATGAGGGACATGGTCGGTGGGCGCCGGTTAGGGCCGGTGGACGCGTATTAAGTTTAAATAAGCCCACAGGGCGAGGCAGAAGGCATCACCTCGGGAGCCGTTGCCGCAGCGTCACTTAGCCGGCGTGGGCAGGGTCGGTTTGAAGGCGGGAAGGCCCTTGAGGGAGGCCTTGGCGGTCGACTCGACGTGGTAGCCCATCTTTTCGAAATACTCGCTCACGTCGGCCTTGGCGGCCTTGCCGTAGCGTTCGGCGAAGACGCTCTGCAGCTGTTCCTTCGTCGCGCCCTTGGGGGTGGCGACCGAGGCGTAGGAGCGGAGCGTCTCGCGCAAGGGACCCCAGCCGTGGGCGCGGATCAGGACGACGAAGGTCGCGAGCTGTTCGAACGGCCCTTTGTTCGGCTCGGCGGCGAAGCGCTTCGCCAGCATCTCGTCGAGTTTCTCCATCGCCGGATGGCCGCGGCCCTGGGGTTTGCCGACGAGTTTCTCCATGACATAGAGCGAGAACAGATTGCAGGTCACTTCCGTCTGGCCGTCAAAGGTCCAGGATCTGCTTTGGTGGTTGTGGCCGAGCTCGTGGAAGAAGCCCCAGTTGCCTTCCTTGGTCAGCTTCGGCAGGTCAATGCTGTCCTTCTGTGACGGCTCGATCCAACACATGAACGGGTAGCCCGAGTGCATGAAGCCCGCCGAGATCTGTCGGTCCGGGACGACGCGTTCGGGGGCGAGGCGGGTCAGCGCGATGAGGTCATCTTCCAGAGCCATCGACTTATCCCACCATTCGAGCAGGGCTTTGGGGTCGGCGAGTTTCTTTACTTCGGAAGCCTGGACGTGGAGGATGACCTGCTTGCCGACGAGCGTGACCCACGGAGCGGGGTGCTGCTTAGCCTTCATCCAGGTGTCGGGCGTATCTTTGCCGAGGACGTAGGTCGTCATCGCGACGGCGTTGCTGAACTGGAGTGGCGTGGAGGGCGAGGCCTTCACCGGCTTACGCCAATCTTTGTGGGAGCTCTGGATGAAGAGCTGGCCGCCGAAAGCATTGGCGATTTTATTGTCCCCGACCTTCAGCTCAAACGTGCGGTTGATCACCGGGAAGCGGTTCCACTTGTCGAGCTTGAGCAGGCTGTCGCGGTGGCACCCGACGATGATCTTCACCACGCGGTTCTCGGGGATCGAGGTGACCTTCACGATGACGACTTCGCCCGGGGCGGCGTAGAGGCCGGTCTCCTGCCAAGCGTCCGGGCCGGTGGCGAGGTTGGGGGCGTTGCCGGCGTTGGTGTCCCAGCGATGGACGAGATTAGAATCATAGGCGACCGTGCGGGCGACGCGCTCCTTGGCTTCGACGATGCCCGGGAAGTCCTGGGCGGAAGCGTGGGCGCCGAACGTGCCGGGTTCCTTGGCCATGTAGGCCTTGATGGAATCATTGAGTTCGCCGCGGGCCGCTTCGGCGGGCGGGACGAAGGGGGCCTTCTTGGTCGGCGTG
>JBAXMD010000129.1:0-3948 GCA_037134475.1 Verrucomicrobiota bacterium
CTCCAGATGCCGAAGAAGCGTCCGAAACTGGATGCCAAGATCATCGCCGACTTCGTCGAGTGGGTGAACCGCGGCGCCCCTGACCCCCGCACCAAGGCCCCCGAGGACTCGATCACCCCCGCGTGGTCCGACCTCCTGCAGGTCCGCAAACACTGGTGGAGCTTCCAGCCGATCGCGTCGCCTGTTATCCCCGCGGGTAAGTCCGTCAGCCCGATCGACCGCTTCCTCGACGCGAAGATCGCCGCCGCCGGCATCGCGCCGTCCGCCAAGGCTGACAAGTCGACCCTCATCCGCCGCGCGACCTACGTCCTGACGGGCCTGCCGCCTTCCCCGTTCGAGATTGCGGCGTTCGAAGCGGACACCTCGTCCGACGCCTTCGCCAAGGTCGTCGACCGCCTGCTGGCCTCGCCTCGTTACGGCGAACACTTCGCCCGGCACTGGATGGACCTCGTCCGCTACGCCGACAGCCATGGCAGCGAAGGAGACCCGGCCATCCCGCAATCCTGGCGCTACCGCGATTACCTGATCCGAGCCTTCAATACCGACGTCCCGTACGACCAGTTCATCCGTGAGCAGCTGGCGGGAGATCTGCTGAAGTCCCCGCGCATCAACCCGCAAGAACAGCTGAACGAGTCCGCCCTCGGCACCGGCCACTTCCGCCTGATCGAACATGGGTTCCAACCGGTCGACACGATCGACGAACAGGTCCGCAATATCGACAACCAGATCGACGTCGTCTCGAAGATGTTCCTGGGGCTGACGGTGTCTTGCGCCCGTTGCCACGACCACAAG
Source organism: Verrucomicrobiota bacterium (assembly GCA_037134475.1). GTDB lineage: Bacteria > Verrucomicrobiota > Verrucomicrobiia > Opitutales > UBA953 > UBA953. Next base: position 793 of record JBAXMD010000129.1, read on the forward strand.
TTCGACGCTATCAGCCAGGCCGACTTCTACGCCTTCTACGGCATCTTCGCCTCGACGCGTCCCGGGCAGGTGACCATCGACTCCCCCGCCCAGCTCGACCAGCACCGCGACCGCCTCACGGAACTCAAGCAGGCCATCCGCTCGGAACTCGCCGCCGACTGGATCCGCCAAGCCAAGGCTATCCCGGCCTCCCTAGAACGCATCCGCACGACCGCCAAGGTACGCGTCGGCCTCGAAGAAGAACTCGCCACACTGGAGTCACATCTGTCCGCTGACGACTTCCGCCGACGCCTCAAGGCCGACAAAGGCGCCGGCCCCGCGCCGAGCCACTGGTGGACCTTCGAACAAGACGGCCGCGACCTCGTCGGTAAGCTCGACGCCAAGCTCAACGGTGGCGCGGTCATCAAGAACGGTCGGCTCGTGCTCGATGGCGAAAAATCCTTCGCCGAGACAGGCCCGACCTCCGAGACCCTGACCGCTAAGACCCTTGAAGCCTGGGTCGCCCTGCCGACGCTCGATCAACGCGGCGGCGGAGTCATCACGGTCGAATCCATCGGCGGCGGCATCTTCGACTCGATCGTATTCGCCGAGAGACAGAAGGCTAAATGGATGGCCGGCAGCAATAACAGTGTCCGCACCCAGAATGTCGACGGCCCGGCCGAGACGACCAAGCCCAGCGACCTCATCCACCTCGCGATCGTCTATCAGCCCGACGGCCGCATCGAGCTCTACCGGAACGGCCAGCCCTATGGCACCGGCTACGTCCCCACGAATGATAAGGCCGGACTGCACGCCTTCGCCCAAGACAAGTCCCACCTGCTCTTCGGTCGACGTCACACCGGCGGTGGCAACTCTTTCCTCCACGGTGAAATCGAAGAAGCCCGTTTGTACGGCTTCGCCCTGACCGCGGACCAAGTCGCCAACTCCTTCCGCGCCGGCACGCTCCGCGGCGAACTCACGCCGGTCGCGACCAAGGATGACAAGCTCGCCGATATCCGCTACCAGGCAGACGAGCTCCGCGCCAAGCTGGCAAAGCTCAAGTCCACGGACGGAAAACTAGCCGAAAGCTTCAAGCACGAGGAAGACCCGACCTATCCGTTGCATACTGCGGCCTTCCTACGTGTCGGGCTCAAGCCAAAGGAACCCAAAGCACCGAGCAGCGTGAAAGCCGATTGGTCGCTGAGCGACGGAAGCTCAGCGAAATGGCTGCGTCATGGCAACGGCATGGAGCCGCGCTTCACCCCGGGCGAATTCCGCATCGAGACCAGCGGGCCCGACGTGACCAAACAGATTCTGCCGTCCGGATTCCATTCCCATCTGCTTTCGACCAAGCACAGCGCCGTCCTCACTTCACCGCGCTTCCAGGTCACCACCGACTTCATCAGCGTCCAGGCGATGGGACAAGGCGCCACGGTGCGACTGATCACGGATAACTACCCGATCGGCAATTCCGGCAACCGCTTCCCCAAGGCCGACATCAAGTCCGACCGCCCAACTTGGATCACCTTGGACACCGCCTACCGCAAGGGCTCCTCCGCTTACCTTGAATTCACGCTGCCTGCAGACTCGACTCGTCCCGAAGCCAAGGAGGGCGAAGGCTTAGGCTCATTTGGCGTCCGCGCGGTCGTCTTCCATGCCGCCGGCGCCGGCCCCACCCCTGGCGAAGCCATCGTCGTCCAGGCCCCGCAACTGAAGACCGTCGACGAAACTGTGTCCGCCTTGACCGACGCCGCCTCGGCCTGGGGGCGCGACGAAGCCAACGAAACGCAGTCCGCCCTGCTTGACGCCAGCCTGCGCCACGGGCTACTGGACGCCCGTCACACCCTGTCCAGTCGACTGCGCGACCTGACCGCGGAATACCGTAAACTGGAAGCCGAGCTGGTTACCCCGCGACGAGCGCCGGGCCTCTGGGAAGACGTCGGCTTCGATCAGCCGCTCATGGTACGCGGAGAATATAAGAAGCCGGCCATGGCCATCCCACGTCGCTACCTCGAGGCCTTCGACCCCAAGGCCTTCGCCACCACGGGAAGCGGACGTCTCGAGCTCGCCGAGAAAATTGCTTCGCCCGAAAACCCCCTCACGGCCCGCGTGATGACGAACCGACTCTGGCATCATGTCTACGGGCGTGGACTCGTCGGCACCGTAGACAATTTCGGACGCTTGGGCGACCACCCGACACACCCCGAACTACTCGACCACCTCTCGCGACGCTTCATCGACCAGAAATGGTCCGTGAAGGCGATGCTGCGTGAACTCCTTCTGACGGACGCCTTCCAGCGCTCGAGCCTGCCCTCATCTTCGGCTCAGGCCAAGGATGCCAACAACGACCTCCTCTCGCACGTCCGCGTCCGCCGCCTCGAAGGCGAGGCCCTGCGCGATTCCCTGATCACCTTGGCCGGCAAACGTGAGGACAACATGTACGGACCGGGGGACAACGCCTTGGCGGCACCCCGGGCACAGGTCCGTCGCAGCGTATACCTGACGATCAAACGAAACACCCTGAACCCGTTGATCACCACGTTCGACGGACCGAAGCCTTTCACGACCGTCGGCCGACGTGACGCCACCAATGTCCCGGCGCAGTCGCTGACGCTCCTCAACGACCTCTTCGTCATCGATGCAGCCAGGCAGTGGGCGGCCACGCTTGACCGAACCCAACCGGACGCCGCTAAGGTCGACACGCTTTTCCTGCAGGCGCTTGGCCGCAAGGCGACGACCGCTGAACAAGCCGCCGCCGAACGCTACCTGACGGACCTGAAGACTGCCCACGCGGACAAACCGGCCATGATCTGGCAGGACTTCGCCCAGTCCGTGCTCAACCTCAAGGAGTTCCTTTATCTCAAATAACATGTACCCGCTCACCCGCCGCGAACTGCTCCGCCGCTGCTCCCTGGGCTTCGGTGGCATCGCCCTGTCCGGCCTGCTCGCCTCCCCCGCCTTCGGCGCCGAGACGGCCGGCAAGCGCCCGCTGAAGGCCAAGGCGAAGAACGTGATCTTCTGCTACATGTCCGGCGGCGTCTCGCACGTCGACTCCTTCGACCCGAAGGCCGCCCTCGCGAAGCTTAACGGCAAGCCGATGCCCGTGCCGGTCCAGCGCACGGTCTTCAACAACAACGGAAACATCATGGGTAGCCCCTGGGAAGCCAAGCGCTACGG
>JBAXMD010000130.1:0-3918 GCA_037134475.1 Verrucomicrobiota bacterium
TATGAAAGGCATCATCCTCGCCGGCGGTTCCGGCACCCGACTTCATCCCCTCACTCAGGTCATGAGCAAGCAGCTCCTGCCGGTGTACGATAAGCCGATGATCTATTACCCACTGTCCGTGCTCATGCTCGCGGGCATCCGCGAGGTGCTGATCATCTCGACGCCCCAGGACCTTCCGAAGTTCCGTGAGGTGCTGGGTGACGGCTCCCGGCTCGGCTGCCGCTTCGAGTATGCGGAACAAGCCGTCCCGAACGGCCTCGCCCAGGCTTTTGTCATCGGTGAGCCGTTCATCGGCAACGACGACGTCTGCCTCGTATTGGGAGATAATATCTTCTATGCCGCTGGTCTCGGCCCATTGCTACGCGAATGCCTGCAACCTCAGGGCGGCACTGTGTTCGCCTATCACGTCAAAGACCCTGAGCGCTTCGGCGTAATCGAGTTCGACGCCGTGGGCAAGGCCGTCTCCCTCGAGGAGAAGCCGGCTTCGCCCAAGTCCAGTTTCGCCGTCCCTGGCCTCTATTTCTACGACAACTCCGTCGTCGGCATCGCGAAGGCCCTCAAGCCTTCGGCGCGTGGCGAATACGAGATCACCGACGTCAACCGCGAGTACCTCCGCCAAGGGAAGCTCAGCGTGAAGCAGCTGCCGCGCGGCACCGCCTGGCTCGACACCGGCACCTTCGACTCCCTCCTGCAGGCCTCGCAGTTCGTCCAGATCATCGAAGCCCGCCAAGGCTTCAAGATCGGCTGCATCGAGGAGATCGCCTGGCGCCAGAAGTATATCAACGATGACCAGTTACTCGCCCTCGCCGAACCCATCGCCAAGTCTGGTTACGGCGAATACCTCAAAGCCCTCATCGGGTCCGCTCGTTGATGTCCAAGATGCTTATCCAACTGGTCGACATCCCTCAGCACGGCGATGCCCGCGGCGGGCTCTCCGTCGCCGAGATTGGTGGCGCGCTGCCGTTCATAGTCCGTCGAGTCTATTGGATTCATGCAACCAAGCCAGGCGTCAGCCGCGGCTTCCACGCGCACCAGCAGCTCCGGCAACTATGCGTCTGCGTCGCTGGCTCCGTGCGGCTCAGCCTCTTCGACGGTCGACGCGAGGAAAGCGTCGTCCTCGATTCGTCCGCCCAAGGGCTCCTTATCGGCCCTGCCCTCTGGCGGGAAATGCACGATTTCTCACCCGACTGCGTCCTGATGGTCTTCGCCGACGCCGAATACGACGAGGCCGACTATATCCGCGACCGGGACCAATTCATCCGCCATGTTCATTCATCCTAGTTCCGACGTGCAGTCAGAGCAGATCGGCGAAGGCACCCGTATCTGGCAGTACGTGGTCATCCTGCCCGGCGCCGTCATCGGACGCGACGGAAACATCTGCTCGCATTGCTTTATCGAGAACAAGGTCGTCGTCGGCGACCGTGTGACGGTCAAATGCGGCGTCCAACTTTGGGACGGAGTCACCTTGGAGGACGACGTCTTCGTCGGCTCAAATGCCACTTTCACCAACGACATGAAGCCTCGCTCCCGCAACGCCGCCGCTCAGCTCATGCCCACCCTCGTGAAAAAGGGAGCCACCATCGGTGCCAATGCCACGATCCTGCCGGGCCTCACGATCGGCGAAGGCGCCATGGTCGGCGCAGGAGCCGTCGTCACAAAGGATGTGCCACCCGGCTGCACGGTCGTGGGTAACCCGGCGCGTATCGTCTCATGATCCCTTTCTTCTTAAAGCTTTTCCGCATCGGTTCCGGGTTCGGGAGCGGCTATCCTCGGGTGTTGGCCAGGGTGGCCGGACATATCCCCGACCGCGATCAATTCATGCAATATGTTACCGCTTGAGAGGAATCCTGATGCAATCCGGACATTCCTATTGGAACGTTCCGCAGACACTGTCCGCCTAAGGTTGGCGACCCAATCAGACGCGCCCTTTTTATTGGGGCTGCGCCTCGATCCTTCTCGTAATCAGAATATTTCCTCTACCAGCAATGACCTCGGCGTGCAAATCGCATGGATGCGCTCCTATGCATCACGTGAGGCCGCCGGCAAGGAGGCATACTTTCTGATTATGGTCGATGGCTCGCCCCAAGGGTCCCTCCGCCTTTACGATTACCGCCCCACAGAAGACTCCTTCTGCTGGGGAAGCTGGATTATCCAGCCGGGTGCCCCGGCTTCGACCGCCTATCAGTCTGCAATTCTGGCATACGATCTGGCTTTCGGCGTCCTTGGTTTCACTCGTGCCCACTTTGACGTCCGTCAGGCAAACATGAGCGTATGGAGGTTTCATGAGAAAATGGGCGCACGTTTGCACCGGGAGGATAAGCTTGACCGCTTCTACACCTATCAGCTCGAAGATTATCGCCAAGCTCGTGTCCGACTTCAAAAATTTACCCAGCAGAGAGATTTACGATGAATATCCCTTTCCTCGATCTTAAGGCCATCAACTCCCGACACGCGGCCGAACTGAAGGCGGCTGCGGCCCGCGTTATCGACTCGGGTTGGTATGTCCTCGGCGATGAGGTGAAGGCCTTCGAAGGCGAGTTCGCCGCTTGGACGGGTTCGCCGCACTGCGTCGGCACGTCTGATGGACTTTCGGCGCTCATCCTCGCCCTCCGCGGGTGGAAGGAACTCGGCCTGCTCAAGGACGGCGACGGCGTTGCGGTCCCGGCCAACACCTACATCGCCTCGATCCTCGCGATCACGGAAAATCGCCTGCGCCCCGTGCTCATCGAGCCCGATGAAGATACCTTCAACCTCGGCGCGGGTAAACTCGCCGCCGCGCTCACGCCCGACGTCAAGGCGGTCCTGGCTGTCCATCTTTACGGCCAGCTAGCCGACATGCCGGCGATTGCAAATCTCTGTCGTGAGCGTGGACTCCTGCTGCTCGAAGATGCCGCGCAGTCACACGGAGCCCATATGGATGGTATCAAGGCTGGCGCCTGGGGCGATGCCGCGGCCTTCAGTTTCTACCCCGGCAAGAATCTAGGCGCCCTCGGCGACGCCGGTGCGCTTACCTGTAAGGATGCCAAGCTGGCCGAGATGGTCCGGGCGCTCCGCAATTATGGCTCGCACGAGAAATACAAAAACCTCGTCCAAGGCCCCAACGACCGCCTCGACGAATTGCAGGCCGCGCTGCTTCGGGTGAAACTCAAGCACATCGACGCCGACAACGCCCGCCGCCGCGAGATCGCCGCCCGTTATCGCCGCGAGATTAAGGCTCAGAACGTACGCCTGCCGTCCGTTCGCGCTGGCGAGGACTCTCACGTCTGGCACCTCTTCGTGGTCCGCGTGCCGGATCGTGCCGTCTTCCAGCAGCGCCTGCTCGACCGTGGCGTCCACACTGCCATCCATTACCCGATTGCGCCGCACCATCAGAAGGCTTACGCCAAGGAGCTCGACGGCTGGTCCCTTCCGTTGACCGAGGCTATCCATCGTGAGGTGGTCTCACTCCCCATGAGCCCTGTGATGACCGATGCGCAGGTCACGGCGGTCGTAGTGGCGGTCGAAGCCTATTGTGCCTGATGCCTGAGCTAGCTACCTATGCGCTGTTCGCCTATCGGCAGGAAGCCTTCGTGGCTGAAGCCATCCGTGCCGTGGGGAAGCAGACCTATCGCCCCTTGGAGTTGATCGTCACCGACGACGCCTCGCTAGATCGCACGCGCGAGAAGATCGACGAAGCTCTCCGGGATTTTCCGGCCGATATCCCAGTCATCCGCATCAACCATGCAAAGAACCAAGGGATTCCAGGAGTAATCAACGCCGCAGTACGCCAAGCTTCCGGGCGGGTCATCATCTTCGGCGCTGGTGACGACATTTCCGAGCCTGAGCGTGTCGCCTGGACTATGCGGCTCTTCGCCAATCCGCGTGTCGCATTCGCCCACACCGCGGCGAGCGTCATCGACGAAGAGAGTAAACTGGTCG
>JBAXMD010000131.1:0-3904 GCA_037134475.1 Verrucomicrobiota bacterium
CGTCCGGACTTTCCCTCGCCTACTGCACCAACGTCCATCGCGGCGAAGGGTGGGTCGAGACGTTCGCCGGCCTCCGCGACCACGCGCTCCGCGTGCGCGACCGCGTCTCGCCCGGCAAGACTTACGTCCTCGGCCTGCGCCTCGGCGACCTCGCCGCCAAGGAACTCGCCGTGCCCGCCACGCTGGCGGCTTTCCGCGCCTGGCTCGACAAGGAGAACTGCGTCGTCGCAGGCATCAACGGCTTTCCTTTCGGCCCATTCCACGGCCAAGCCGTGAAGGACAACGTCTTCGCGCCTGACTGGTGCGAAGCGCCGCGCCTCGAATACACTAACCGTCTGTTCGATCTCCTCGCCGCATTTGGCCCGCCCGATAAGGTCGGCACCGTCAGCACGTTGCCGGGTTCGTTCAAAGGCTTCGGTCGCAACGCCGACGAACTGAAGGTCATGCGCCGCAACCTGCTCGCGTGCGCCGAACACCTCGCCCGCCTGCGTGATCGCACTGGCACGCACCTGCGCCTCGCGCTCGAGCCTGAGCCCATCGGCCACGCCGAGAACACGCCCGAAGCGCTGCGCCTCTTCGAGCAGCTCCGCGCCGAAGAGCCCGCCCCGGGCCTCGTCGACGCCCACCTCGGCATCGCTTACGACACCTGCCACTTCGCGCTGCAATACGAAGAAGCCCACGAAGCCATCGCGCGGCTCAACGCCGGCGGCGCGCCCGTGCTCAAGTTCCACCTCAGCTCCGCGTTGAAGCTCAAGCCCACCGAGGTCGCCCTCGCGCGCCTCGCGAAGATGCACGAGCCCACGTATCTGCACCAGACCATGGGCCGCGCCAAGGACGGCTCCATCGTACGCTTCAAGGACATCCCCTTCGCCATGGCGGCGATTGATCAACTCCGCGCGCTCGAGGAACTCCGCGTGCACTTCCATGTGCCCGTGAACGCCGATCACCTCTCCGACGAACTCTCCACGACGAACGACCACCTCAAGGCCGCGCTCGACGTGATCGCCAAAGCGCCGGGCGCTTGCCGCGAGCTCGAGATCGAGACGTACACCTGGGAAGTCCTGCCGCCCGAGGTCCGTGCGGCCGACGTCGCCGACATGATCGCCGAAGAATACCGCTGGACGCTCGCCGAGCTCGCGCAGCGCGGCGTGAAGCCCCTCTGAGATGTTCGCCCGTTTCTTCGCGAAAGTCCGCGCCTGGCTGATTCTCACCCGCGGCTCGAACCTCCCGACCGTCTGGAGCAACCTCTTCGCTGGCTGGCTGCTCGGTTATGTCTATGCCGACCGCTTCCCGTGGGGGCCGTTCCTGCTGGCGTCGCTGATCGGCCTGCTCATCGGCGTTTCGCTCATCTACGTCGGCGGCATGATTCTCAACGACGCGTTCGATGCGCGCTGGGATACCGAGCGGCGTTCGACACGCCCGATTCCGTCCGGCCTCGTCTCCGCGACCGCGGCCCACGTCATCGGCTTCCTCTGCCTCGCGCTCGGTTCTTGGTTCACCATCGTCTCTTCGCTCGACGGCCATGGCCGCGTGACGTCCGTGCTCGTGCTGATGTTGGTCGTCAGCGTGCTCGTCTACGATCGCTGGCATAAGGGTGTCAGCTGGGCTCCGGCCGTGATGGGCCTCTGCCGCGCGCTCTTGCCTCTCATCGGCTTCTTCGCTGTCGGTGGATTGGTCGACGGACCGCACTTTCGAGGCTGGCCGCTCATCGCGTTGCTCGCTCACCCCTTTGTGCTCTGGCTGTTGACGTTTTCGATCACGCTCGTCGCGCGCCATGAAGCCGGGCCGGGCACGCCGCCCAAGTGGGCCGAGTGGCTGCTCTATCTCGTGCCCGTGCCGTTGATCCTCGTCCAGGCGCTGCCCGAGGTGAATGGCGTCCTAAAGGTCGCGGCCTTCGGCTGCCTGCTTTTCTGGCTCTGGATCTGGCGCTCCAACCGCCGCCACGCTTTGCCCACCGGCGTCGGTCGCCGCGTCGCCGATCGCCTCGCGGCGTTCCCGCTCGTCGATTATGCTGCGGCCGGCCTATTCTATTTTTCTGCCGCCTTCATGCGCCACGCCAACGAAGGCTCAACCGAAGTGGGTTGGGCGACGGCGGCGATGAAGTTGGCCTGGATGGTGCCGTTCGGGTCGTTCGTCCTGACCCTGATTCTACGCCGCTTCATCCCGGTTACCTGAACGGGGCCAGTTTAGGGCCTTTACGACGGGGTAAGTTGGGAACTTGGCTTGTCCTCAGGCGTCTAACCTCTTCTGATAAACCCTCCCCAGGGCTATGGACGACTCCCTTGACCTCGAATTCGCGGTAACCTACCGCCATCGCATCTTCTTCACCGAAGGCGCGTTCGCTGCGGGTAACCGTGTGCTCGCCGACCTCTTCGCTGGCGCCAAGGTCATCCCGATCGTCGACGCCGGTCTGGCGAACTCCCGTCCGGGCTTCGCCGCCGAGGTCGCCGCCTACGGTAAGGCCATGGGAGTGCACTTCACTCGGGAGCCGCTCGTGCTCACCGGCGGTGAGGCCGCCAAGAAGGACTCCGCCGTCGTCAAGGCCGCCCTCGCCGCGATCGAGGCCGACAAGATCTGCCGCCACTCCTACGTTCTCGCTATCGGCGGCGGCGCCTTCCTCGACGCCGTCGGCTTCGCGGCTGCCACCGCCCACCGTGGCGTACGTCTCGTGCGCATGCCCACGACGACCCTCGGCCAGGGCGACGCTGGCGTCGGCGTGAAGAACGGCATCAATACTTTTGGGAAGAAGAATTTCACCGGCGCCTTCGTCGTGCCGGCCGCCGTCGTCAACGACCTCGCGCTGCTCGCCTCGCTCGACGCCCGCGGCCTCCGTGATGGACTCGTCGAGGCCGTGAAGGTCTCGCTCCTCAAGGACCCCGTCTTCTTCGCCAACCTCGAGAGGGAGTCCACGCTGCTCGCCGCCGGTAATATTCCCGCCATCGGACGGGCCGTCCGCCGCTCCGCCGAACTGCATGCCCGCCACATCGCTGGCAATGGCGACCCCTTCGAACTGGGCAGCGCCCGTCCGCTCGACCTTGGCCATTGGGCCGCGCACAAGCTCGAATCGATGACGAACCACCGTCTCACCCATGGTGAGGCCGTGGCCGTCGGCCTGGCGCTCGACCTCATCTGCGCCCGCGAACTTGGGCTCTTCAGCAAGGAAGAGACCGAGCGCTCGCTTAATCTGCTCGTCGCCCTCGGCTTCAAGATCTACGCGCCCGAGATGCATCTCGAAGGCGGCGCGCCGATGCTCGCCGGCCTCGAAGAATTCCGCGAACACCTCGGTGGCCAGCTCACGCTCGTCCTGCCGACCGCCATCGGTAAGTCCACGCAGGTCCACGAGATGGCTGCTGCCGTCGTGCGTAAGGCCGCCGACGAACTGCGGGCGCGGGATCAGCAGCCATGCGTCGCGCGGTCCTGAACGTCGTCGGGCTTTCTGCCCGGGATCTGAGTTCCGGCGTCATGCCGCGCCTCGCTGCGCGCGCTGCGAAGGGCAGTGTCGCCAAGGTGCGGCCCGCGTTCCCCGCCGTCACCTGCACCGCACAGTCCGACTACCTGACTGGCAAGCAACCGAGCGTGCATGGTATCGTCGGTAACGGTTGGTATGACCGCACGCTCAGCGAGGTGCAGTTCTGGAAGCAGTCGAACCGCGTCGTGCTCGCCCCGAAGGTCTGGGACGAGCTGCAGGCCAAGAACCCTAAGCTCAAGGTCGCGAACCTTTTCTGGTGGTACAATATGGGCACCGCGGCGGACATCTCCGTCACGCCACGTCCGGTCTACAAGACCGACGGCGGCAAGATTTTCGACATCGCGAGCTATCCGCAGCGCTACAAGGAACTGCTCAAGCGCGACCTCGGCGATTTTCCGTTCCATTCGTTCTGGGGTCCGCGCGCCGGCCTGCCGT
>JBAXMD010000132.1:0-3897 GCA_037134475.1 Verrucomicrobiota bacterium
ATATCGACTTGGACGAACATGTTCGCCGTCTTACCGACGCGCGACTTCTCGTCGGTCTCGATGGTGAAGCGGAGCTCCTTGGTATCCTTGGTCACCTTGATGGGTGCGATGCGGATGGTATCGGGGGCGCCGACGAGTTGGGCGACAGCTTCGCCTTCGAACGGACGGGTCACCTCGAAGTTGGTCGTCATCACGCCGGGGATGCCGACCTCGAGGGCGGTAAGCGGAATACCGTTCGCAGCGACATAAGGCAACTCGGTCGCCAGTTCGGCGAACGGCGAAGCGTTGAACACCCTGCCCTTGCCGGCGTCGGCTTCGCCCTGCACGACGAACTTCCACGGCTTGGTGTCGACGTTGGCGTTGGCGTTGAGCTGGAAGACGCACTCGTTAGAGCCTTCGCTAATGGTCTGCTCGCCGAGCGAGGAGACGCCGGGAGGCGTCCAGCACATGAAGACGCGGATGGGGCCCTTGAAGCCTTCCTTGCGCTTGGCGATCACCTTGAGGTTAAACACGCCGTTACGGACGAGCGGTACGGCTGTCTTCTCAATCTCGAGGGAATATGGCGCCTCATCGACCACGGCGACCGGCAGCTGATCCTCGATGCCCTGGTAATAAATCGTGTTGCCGATCCGCACGATGTCGTACGTGCGCCGCATCTGGCCGACGATCTTGTTGGCCGGATCCTTCGGCTGGAGGAGGGGCGTGACGATGGCGCCGCCATAGGGGGCGTCGGCGGCGGCCTCGAGCACGAGGGGCACGCCGGACTGATCGCCGGGGGCGGCGTCCTCGAGCAGCTTCACGCCGGCTGGTAGGTCCTTGATTTCGAAATGGTAATCACCGCCGACACCGTTGCGGGTGAAGTTCTCGAGTAACACCATGCGGCCGCCCTTGGGCACAGCCATGAACTGGCGGTAGCTGGAATCGTTGACGCTGTAGTCGGGCGAGGCGAAGCTAAGGCTCGGCTGCGAGGCTACCATCTCGATGCGGTAGACGAAGTTGGGGCCGCCGCGTTCCAGGTGGTCGGTGATGCGCACGGTGTAGATGCCGTCGACGGGCGCGGTGATCTTGAAACGGGAATCCAGACGGCGCATGCCGCCGCCGTCATCGTTACCGACGAGCGAACCACCCTTGGGCGTGAACACGCTGACCACGGGATCAAGGGGGGAACCGAGGGCCTGCGCGAGGGCGCGGCATTCGAAGACCTGTCCCTTCTTGAGCGGAACGCGGAAGCAATCGACGTCACCGGGCTTTTCGATGATGCCGTTGAGGGCGTAGGCGTCGGCGGCGACGGCGAGGGTGCCCTTCTCGTTCGTATCATTGGGCTCGACCTCGAGGGTGTTCTCAATCGTCGAGAGGCGGAAGAGGTTGCCGGAAGGCGCCGGCGACTGGGCCTTCGGGTAGAGGACGAACTCGGCGTCGTTCTCGGTCGGCAGGACGACTTCTTCGGAGAAGGAATCATGCGGCTCCAGGAAGCGGACGGTCAGTTTCGAGCCAAGCTTGCCGCCGGCGGGGTAGATCGCGTCCGGGCGACGGAAATCGCCCACGTGCAGGCGGTAGTAAGAATTGGCAGAGCCGCGATAGGAAGACTCGCGGACCATCACGTAGTAGTCGCCGTCGTATTCGGCCGTGAAGGAACAATAGCCGTCCTGGCGATAGAGAATCGTGTCGTCGGAAAAAGCCTTCTCGAACTTATCCTTGTCGAGGATGGCGATGTACGGATCGAGCGCGCCGTTGGGGATGGCGGCGAGGCGGAGGCCGTCGACCTGGACGCCGATGCGCTGGCCCTTCTTGACGGTGACCTTGTAATAATCGACGTCCTCGGCGAGGACCACGCCCTCGATCGTCTGGTTGAGCGAAATCGGCTGAGCGGTAGCGAAGTCGCTGTTGGGCTCCTTCTCCTCGACGTTCGGGAAGGGGCTCGCGAAGAACTGGCGCATGTGCGAAATGCCCGACTTCGTGCGCACACGCATGACGTGGTTGCCAGCCTGGACGGACTTATCAATCGAGAGGGTGAGCTCCACCTTATTGCCGGCGCGGCTCTCCACGCTCTTCACCTTGAAGCCGGGCGTGTAGAACATCAGGTCCTCGAAATCTTCGAGGCGCGCCCCGTTGATCGTGAGCTTCACGTCAGCGCCGATCTGTCCGCCGTGCGGCTTAAGCGTCGTCATATCGGGATAGGCCGCCCACGCGGCGAGCGGGGCGAGCAGGAGCGCGGGAAGGTGACGGAACTTCATAAAATCGTTGCGGCGGGGCGCGGCCCGCCCGTCTCGCCGGAAAGGCGGACGGATGGGAGCTCAGGCGCCGGTTCAGGCCAGCCAGTCGGTCATGATGCGACCGCCGTTGACGATGTCGATCGGACGACCGCCGTCGGACATGATGCGCTTCTCGGCGTTGATGCCGAGGACGCGGTACATGGTCTTGGCCAAGTCTTCTGGGCCGACCGCGTCGCGGTCCGGCTCGCCACCGAGGGCGTCGGACGCGCCGTGGATGTAACCTTCCTTCATGCCACCGCCAGCCATGGCGACGGAGAAGACGCGCGGCCAGTGGTCGCGGCCGTTAGTGCCGTTGATCTTCGGCGTGCGGCCGAACTCGGAGCTCACGAGGACGAGCGTGCGCTTGAGCATGCCGCGGTCCTGGAGGTCGGTGATGAGGCGCGCGAAAGCCTGGTCGAAATTCGGAGCCTGGCCATCGAAGGCGCTCTTGATGTTCGAGTGGTGATCCCAGCCGCCGAAGGTGACGGAGACCATGCGCACGCCGGCCTCGACGAGGCGACGGGCGAGGAGGAAGCGCTGGCCGGCGGTGTTGCGGCCGTATTCGTCGCGGAGCTTCTCGGACTCCTTGGAGAGGTCAAAGGCCTCGCGGGCCTTGGCGCTGCTGACGAGGCCGTAAGCGGCCTGCTGGAAGCTGTCCATGGCGCCGATGGCGTCGGACTTCTCGGTAGCACGGAAATGCTCGTCGACGGCGGTCAGCATGCTGCGACGGCGATCGAAGCGCTGCGTGGTGACGTCCTTCGGGGCGAGGAGATCGCGGACGGCGAAGCCCTTGTCGGCGGGGTCGCTACCAAGCGCGAAAGGACCGAAGGCGCTGCTCATGTAGCCGGTACCCTGCTCAGGGATGCTCTGGCTTGGGACGACGACGTAAGGCGGCAGGTTGTTGCGGCTGCCCTGCTCGTGCGAGATGATCGAACCGTAGCTCGGGAACTTGACCGCGGGGCTCGGGCGATAACCCGTGAACATGTTGTGGGTGCCGCGCTCGTGAGCCGCTTCACCGTGCGTCATCGAACGGACGACGGTGAGCTTGTTCATGATCTTCGCGATGTTGACGAACTTCTCGCCGACATACTCGCCGGGGATAGAGGTCTTGATCGGGGTGTACGGGCCGCGGTAATCGGGCGAGGCGAAAGGCTTCGGATCCCAGGACTCATGCTGGGCCATACCGCCGGGCAGGTAGATGTGGATGACGGAGTCGGCCATCGCGGCGAAGGACTCGACGCTGGGGATCGCCGACGCCTTGAGGCGAAGCATGTTCGGGAGGCTCAGGCCGAGCGTGCCCACCATGCCGATGTGCATGAAGTCTCGGCGGCTGAGCGCGTTGAGAACGTCGGGGTGGTTTCCTTCACAATTGCGATGGAGTTTCATGGGTCGGTCGGGGGTTGTCTTTGAGACAGTTAGATGTCCGACAGGTTGCGAATAAATATGTGATTTTCACCTTTATAGCCAACAGGCCTACAAACGAATGAAATCAGTCTTAAGATTGGGATTAATGGCGTTAATCAGTCCTTTAATGACAAGGAAAGATTCCCCCGGCAGCAGTTGAGGGTGCCGCGCACGAAAAAGGGCGGGATTGCTCCCGCCCTTTCGGACCGAAATTCAGCCGAAGCTTACTTGATCTCGCCGA
>JBAXMD010000133.1:0-3798 GCA_037134475.1 Verrucomicrobiota bacterium
GCGTCGCCGACCGGCACCCAGGGCACCGTCACGCAGGTCAGATCCCGCTGCAGTCGCTTCAGGAGCGACATGAAATCCCAGACCGCGAAGACATGCGACCCCATGAATACGCGCACATCGTCGAGCGAAGCCATCCGGGCATACAGCGGATGGGCAAGCAGCCGCTGGCGGGAAGGCGCGATGCGGGCGCGGACGGCATTGAGGCGGCTCATGTTCATGAACTTAACGGATTCAGCACAAAAATCAAGCAGGCGGGATTCACTCATGTTTTTCGCCTTCCCTTCCGCCGTCGCCGTTTTAATTTCTCCAGCATGGGAGCCTCGCCGAGCGTAGAGAAAATCCTGGCCGAAAACCTTTCTCCTTCGGAGCAGTGGGAGTATAAGTTTTTTAAGCCCTTGGTATGGGGCGCCTCGCTTTCTTACGTGATCCTTTCGGTCTTCATCATATTTTTCTGCAACAAGGGATATTTCTCGTTCTTGCTCCTCTCATTGATACCCGTCAGCTCCCTCTTGTGCGGCCTAGCGATCAGACGCCTGTGCGACCGACACCATGCCATCGCCAGGAAAGCCCTGGCCAACCTGAAAGCAAAGCACGTGACAGAAGCCGGAATGACGCCTACTTCGCTCGCTTGATCTGCCTCAGCGCCTCGTAGGTCGCGATTCCGCAGGCGGTCGAGAGGTTGAGCGAACGGGTCTTGTCGTTGAAGTGCGGGATCTTCACTTCGCGATCCGCGCCGAACCACGCGTGGATCTCTTCGGGCGTGCCGGAGCCTTCGTTGCCGAAGACGAGCCCGTCGCCTTCTTGGAACTCCGCGTCCCATAGGCCGCGCGTTGTCTTGGTCGTGAAAAGCCAGAGGCGTTCAGGGCGGCCGGGCGAGGCGAGGAAGGCCTCCCAGTTATCGTGATGACGGACGTCGAGCTCGTGCCAGTAATCCATACCGGCGCGGCGCAGCTTGGCGTCGTCGATCTTGAAGCCCAGCGGGTGGACGAGGTGCAGCACGCAGCCTGTCACGGCGCACATGCGGCCCACATTGCCAGTATTCGGCGGGATCTCCGGGCGGAGCAGGACGAGATGGAGCGGCGGCTTCACTTCCGTCGGCTCATCGCGCGCGAGATCTCGCGCTTGGCTTCGCGTTCCTTGATGTCCTGGCGCTTGTCATGCATCTTCTTACCCTTACCCACGGCGAGGAGGCACTTTGCCAGGCCGTGCTTGAAGTAAATTTTCAGGGGAATGATCGCGTGGCCGCCGGACTGGATCTCCGCGGCGATCTTCTCGACCTCCGCCTGCTTCAGCAGCAGCTGGCGCGTGCGGTAGGAAGCGTGATTATTGAGGTTACCGAAATCATACTCCGCGATGTGCGCGTGGTAGAGCATCACGCCCTTCGGGCTGATCTTGATGAATGCGTCAGCGATGTTGGCTCGGCCGGCGCGAAGGGATTTCACCTCGGTGCCGCGCAGGACGATCCCGGCCTCGAAGGTCGGGCCGATGAAATAGTCACGTCCCGCCTTCGGGTTATTAACCTCGGGAAGAACATGCTCTCGGCGGGCGGCCATCGGATGACGAAAGGGCTACTCGCCGGCAAGCCGGCTGTGGCAGGGGGCTGCCTTAGGCAGGCAGACGATCCTCAGGACGGAACTCCCAGGAGATACGACCTTCGATGACTTCGCGCAGGGCGATGTCTTCAGGGGAAAGCTTTTCGAACACGTCGCCCAGGGTGTGGTTATACTTGGGCGGCTGGACGGAGTAGTCGGCCGTGCTGCGAAGCTGCTTCACGCGCTTGGAAATCACGTTGATGAGAATGTTCGCATCAGGGATGACTTTACGGGCATCTTGGAGGTAATCGTCGCGCATGGTGTGTTTCCCGACTAGGGAACCACCGAACCTAGGGTAGCACCCCCCTCTGGCAAGCGATTTTTGGGGCTGAAAAATGCCTTTGCCCTGCGAAATCAGGGGGGTAAGGTGCCGATAGATGCCCAATACCAAGCCGTACGGTCAGTCCATGAAGTCCAAAGGGGGCTTTTCCCGCCTCTTCAGCGCGCTTCGCTACACCTGGGACGGCCTGCGGGCGGCGGCTAAACACGAAGAGGCCTTCAAGCAGGAACTCATGGTCGTGGTGCCCCTTTCAGTTGTCGCCTGGTTCGTGCCGGTCGAACTCTACCAGCGCGCCCTACTCTTCTCCACCCTCCAACTGATCCTGATCGTCGAACTCATTAATTCAGCCATCGAGGCCAATACCGACCACATCTCGCTCGAACGTCACCCTTTGGCCAAGCGGGCCAAGGATATGGGCAGCGCCGCAGTCTTCCTGACCATCGTCATCGCCTTGGCCATCTGGGGCACGGTGCTCTGGCAGCGGTTCGGCGCCAAGTAATCCGGGCACAAAAAACCCGCCGATGGGCGGCGGGTTTTTACTGGGGTCGTGAGACCGAGGCTTAGCCCTTGGTGACAAGGCCGGCCTTGATGGCCTTGACCGAGACCCACTGGCGCTTCACCGAGCCGTTAGGCTGGACGACGCGGATGCGCTGGACGTTCGGCTTGAACGTGCGCTTGGTCTGCTTCACGAGCTGGAAGCCGATACCGCCGCTCTTCTTGGACTGACCGCGGTGAATGATTCGGCGGCCCTTGACGGGGCGCTTGCCGGTGACGCTGCAGATACGGGACATAGTGTTCGGGCTCCTTTTGGAAAGTCGGAGCAAAGGAGTGCCGAGGCCGTTGGCAAGCGGTAATTACCCCTTAAGTCCGCTTCAATGCCCGATCGAGACCCTGAAGGCCGGCTGAAAGGGCATCGGGCGGGGTCAAAAGGCTCAAAACGACGCTCGGGACGGTGGTCGGCATCCCGTAGAAATATCCGGGGTGAGCCCAGACGCCTTCGCTCAAGGCGTTCATCAGGAAGCGGTCCTCATGGACGCCAGGGGGCAAGGTCAGGATGGCTGTCCAGCCAGCGGGACGCGGCAGGACCGTGCAACCAGAAGCCGTCGAAGCAGCCCAGGTACGCAGGGCGATTTCCCCTTGGGCGACGCGGGTACGGACGAGGGCGCGGAGCGGCTCGGCGCGACGCAGGAGATCCGGCAAGGCGAGCTGGGCCGGGGTGTTCACGGACAGGAAGGCGTCGGCGATATGCTCGAGGCGACGGCAGGCTTCGAGCGTCGAAGAGGCCGGGCCGGCGACAACGATCCAGCCGAGCTTCAACTGCGGCGCGAGCGCGACCTTGGAAAGGCCGCTGAGGACGAACGTCATCACGTTGGCTTCGCCAGCCCAGGTGCCGGGCGAGGCGACGCCTTCGGCGGGATAATCGAGGAAGACTTCGTCACACACGATCGCGAGGCCGTGCTTCAGCGCGAAGCCGCGCAGCACATCGCGGTCGCGACGGCCGACGAACGCGCCGGTCGGATTGGAAGGATTGATGCAGAGGACGGCGCGGGTCTGGCGATTGACGCTGAGCGTAGCGGCGTCGATGACCCATTCACCGGCCAGCTGGACGAGTTGATACGGACGCAGCGTCACGCCTTCGAGCGCGGCGATGACTTCGAGCAGCGGATACGAAGGCGCAGGCACGAGCACTTCGTCTCCTGGATTGCAGAGTAACTTGAAAATCCAGGAGTAGGCCTCGCTGGTGCTCGAGGTCAGGAAGAGCTGATCGACCGGCACACGGGCGCCACGCGAAGAATAGTAATCCGAGATCGCCGTGCGGGCCGAAGCCAGGCCGAGCGGGTTCGGATCCTGGCGCTGGATGCCGTCGCGACGGAGCAGCGGGCCGAGGTCGGTCGCGGACCAGGCGAAGCCCGCGTTGGCCGGATT
>JBAXMD010000134.1:0-3797 GCA_037134475.1 Verrucomicrobiota bacterium
GGGGTAGGCCGAATCTACGGTACCGCTCAGAGGGGGCTACCTTTATTATGTATGAAGCACCCAAATAAAAAGGCCGCCCGGATGGGCGGCCCTTTTCAAATCTGACGCTAAGGCTTACTTGAGCAGTTCCTTAACCTTGGCTTCCATCGCGTCGGACCAAATCTGGTAACCCTCAGCGTTCGGATGGAGGAGGTCGGGCATGATGCTCTTGGGCAGGGTGCCGTCGGCTGCGAGGAACTTGGCGCCAACATCGAGGAAGAAGACCTTCTTGTCGTCAGCGAAGCCCTTCACGATGGCGTTGGTGGCCTCGTTCTGCTGGCGGAACTTGTCGTCCTTGTTCGCGCCGCGCGGGAAGATGGCGAGGATCAGGATCTTGGCGTCGGGGCACTTCTTCTGGAGGCTGGCAACGATGGCCTTGATGCCCTCGGCGGTCTGCTCGGCGGTGCACGCGTAGACGGCGCCGTTGAGCTCCTTCTGGGCGCGACCTTGGTGACCGGTGTTGTTGGTGCCGATCATCAGGACGATTTCCTTCGGCTTCAGGCCGTCGAAATTACCGTGCTCGAGACGCCAGAGGACGTGCTCGGTGCGGTCGCCGCCGATGCCGAAGTTGGCGGCCTTGAGCGGAGCCCAGGTCTTTTCCCAGACGGCCTTACCCTTACCGTCCCAACCGTGGGTGATCGAGTCGCCGAGGAAGACGAGCTGGGCTTCGCCCTTCTTCGAGATCTCGTTGAAGGATTCATGGCGCTTCTCCGTGCCAGGGTGGAGCACCGGCTGGATGGCGTAGTTGGTCGCGGCCGAAACGGCGACGAGGGACGCCACGAGGGCGACGAGGGACGTGATAGGGGTCTTCATGGGGGTAGGCGCACTCTGCCCTTCCCTTGTCGGCTGGCAAGCCGTCAGGGTTTAGCCCTAGGCTCAACGAGAATCCCCTTCACTTCTAACGGACCTCATCCAGCCTCCCGACATGAGCCAACCGCTTAAGTTCGTCATCGCCGGCCTGCTTCTCCTTTCCGCCGTGCTCGCCTACGTGCTGACCCGGCCGCAGAGCCAGCCGACCTGGGACGGCACCGCCCTACTGGCGCGCGCCGAGCATGCGCTCGAAGGCTTGCCGGCCAAGGAAGCGGCCGAAATTCGCGCCCTGCTCATCTCCACCGGTCCCGGCCGCTACGACGACCGCGCCAGCGCGTGGTTCAAGACTTCTCTCAAGGAGGACCTCAAGCCCGTAACGGATTATGCCCTCGCCAGCCTACGCGCCATGGCGGAGGGAGGCGACCCGGAGGCGATGTACTTCCTCTATTTCTTGCTCACCCAACGGATCGCGACCGGGGTCGAAGGCTTCCAGTGGTTGGACAAAGCGGCCAAGAGAGGCTACCCGCACGCGGTCTTCGATGTGACTAAGCGGCAACTGAAAGGCCAGCCGGAGAAACTTCGAGCCGCGATGGAAGTTTTTGCGACGCAGGATAACGACGCCGGCTTCCAGGCGTTACACTGGTTCGCCTATGGCTATGAGAAAGGAGAGGACGGACTCCCCCAAGACGCCACCAAGGCGACCGACTACCGTAATCGCGCCAAGGCCTTGGGCGACAAGCTGCGGGCGGCCGCCACGGCGAAGTGAAGGTTCACTTCACCTCGGGTAAAGCGTAGTAGGCGACCTCGGCGAAGAAGAACTCTGCCATGTTCAGCTTGGCGTAATCGTAATGACTGACAGCTTTGAGGACCGCGGCCTGCCCAGACTGATCGCCCGCCAAAGCCACGATGGCGGCGCCGGCCAGAGCATTCTTCATCCAGGTGGATTCATAATACTTACGCGTACCGGCCTTCTTCTTGTCGATGATCTCGGATAACCGCCGAGCGTCTTCCTGGGTTTTCTGCGGAAACCAAGTGGCATAGACTTCTCGCCAACGGGCATGACCATAGACCTTTTGGTCGGCGTTGTCGAACTGGGCGTACGTCTCTAGCGCTGGCAGCGCAAACTGCGCGTTTACGGCGAGGCCTTGGCGGTAGACAGCCCTGACCGCAGGGTCGGTCTCGACGGCGGCAAGGCGCGCGAGGCCGGCTTGGGTGCCGACATAGATCCAGAGCTGACCCTTCTCGATATGCGGGATGAAGGACAGGTCGCGCGGACAACCGAGGGCGCAGATTTCCTGACGCGTCTCGGCCGACTGGGCGGGCTTTTCAGCCAACGCCTTACGGTAACGCTCCAGCCAGACGGCATCACCGGTCATCTCGTAAGTCGCATACAACATATGCAGGTAGCGCACCGCATCACGGAAGTGCTCCCCTTTGAAGCCACCGCGGAAATCGCCCTTGAACGCGCCATCGCACGGGACCTTCCAGCCGTAACCCTCCAGCGACTCGGCGACCTCGCGAACCTTGGCGACGAGCACCTTCCGCTCGTCCGTCGTCGGGATATCGCTCTGCAAGTACGCATGCATACCGAGGAACCATGGGTGCATCTGGTCATCAGAGCTCAAAGGATAATGACACTTGCCGTCGGAGCCGACCCCTCGGGCAACGAAGCCAGGGACATCCGACACGGAGGCGCACTTGAGGAGGCCCCGCGAAAGCTTGCGGGCCTGCTCTTTGTCGACGGCCGTACCGGAACGACGGGCCCGCTCGACCATGGCATTGAGATACATGCCGGTGAACATCGGCCCGTTCTCGATCGGACTCCACCAACCGATGGCGTTGGGCTTACCAAGGCGACAATCCTCCGGGTTCGGAAGCTCGCCCACGTAATCACGGACGATACCATGCTCGTCGACGAAACGCTTCCAGGTCTCGGCATGGGCCTTCTCGATGGCCTGGGCCGGCTCAGCCTTGACTACGAGTTCCTTCACCACGGCATCGTAGGCCGGCTTGGGCTTGCCCTGCCGATCGAAGAGCAGCGGGTGGTTCACGCGCTTCCACGGAAAATCGTTCAACCAGCTCTGTCCGTCGTGCAGGTTCCAGAACGACACGCGGTCGATGACGTCGTCATACTTCCGGAAGAGCCGGAACAGCTGGGCGTATTGCTCGGCCTGGCGGGCGAGGATCTCGGGCGGGCAGCCATCGACGTAGGGATTGATCTTCGCCATCTCCGCGCGGTGCTTGTTGCCGTCGGCCCACCAGCGGCCGCGCGGGATGACGTCGATGTCGAGTTCGCTGACCACGACCTTCATACCGATACCACGCAGGGCGATCAGGGTCTTCTCCAGCGCCTCATAGGGAACGCGATCAATCTCGTAGTGCCCTTGGAGACCGACGGCATGGACCGGCGAATTGCGCGCTTTGAGCCTGGCCAGCAGCGCGAGCATCTTCTCCCGCTTACCATCCAACTCGTTATTATAGTCGTTATAGATGAGTTGCGCCGATGGGTCAGCCGCATGGGCGTATTCGAAAGCGAGCGCGATGAAGTCCTCACCCGCGGCCCGCGTCCAACCGGACTCACGTAGCTCGGCCTTGCCGTCGTTAAGAGCCTCATTGACCACATCCCAAGCGGCGATCTTGCCCTTATAACGGCCGACGACCGTCTCGATGTATGACTTCATGCGCGCCAGCAGGACTTCCTTCGAGGCCGGCGCGCCGCCGTCCTGATAGAACCAAGCCGGCGTACGGTCATCCTTGGCCCAGACCAGGCAATGGCCGACGACCTTAAGGTCCTTCGAGTTCGCGAAAGCCACGAACTTGTCGGCCTGATTGAAATTCCAGGCCTGCTCCGTCCGGCGGAGCGCATCCGGCTTCATGCAATTCTCCGGCGTCACATGGCTGAACTGCGTCGTCAGCAACGGCCAGTCCGCCGGGCGATCCGCAATCCG
>JBAXMD010000135.1:0-3767 GCA_037134475.1 Verrucomicrobiota bacterium
TCTTACTGGCAGGCTTCGCAGGTGCCGCCGGTGCGCATGGCCTCGAGGGAGCACGCGTTCTTCTCGGCTTCGGTGTAGGTCGGCTTCTCGGTCTTCTCAGGCTTTGCGGCCTTCTCGACCGTGGCTTTCTCGATGTTGGAAGCACCGAGGGTGCGGAGGTAGTAGGTGGTCTTGAGACCGGTGCGCCAGGCGTACTGGTACATGTGCGAGAGCATCTTCAGGTCCGGGGTCGGGAGGAAGAGGTTCAGCGACTGCGCCTGGTCGATCCACTTCTGGCGGCGGGCGGCGGCGTCGATGAGCCACTTGTTCTCGATGGTGAAGGCGGTGAGATACTTGTCCTTGATGGCCTGCGGGATCTCCGGGATGTCCTTGAGCTCACCGTCGAAGTACTTGACCTGCTGCATCATCTCTTGGCTCCAGAGACCGAGCTTCTTGAGGTCGCGCACCAGGTAGCCGTTGAGTTCGGTGAACTCGCCGGAGAGGTTGCTCTTCACGAAGAGGTTCTTGTAGGTCGGCTCGATGCAAGGCGAGCTGCCGACGATGTTCGAGATCGTGGCGGTCGGGGCGATCGCGAGGACGTTGGAGTTGCGCATACCACTCTTCGCGATCTTGGCGCGGACCGGAGCCCAGTCCATGAGGCCGCCGCGCTTGACCTCGATCGGCTCGCCGCGTTCCTGCTCGAGGAGGTCGACGGTATCCTGCGGGAGCAGGCCGCGGTCCCACTTGGAGCCCTTGTAGGTGCTGTAGGTGCCGCGTTCGGCGGCGAGATCGGCGGAGGTGTCGTACGCGTAGTAGGCGACGGCTTCCATGATCTCGTCATTGAACTCGACGGCGGCGTCGGAGGCGAAGGAGATGTCGCGGCGATAGAGGCAGTCCTGGAGGCCCATGACACCCATGCCGACCGGACGGTGGCGGAGGTTGGAGACCTCAGCGGCCTTCGTCGGGTAGAAGTTGATGTCGATGACGTTGTCGAGGGCGCGGACGGCGACCGTGACGGTCTCACGGAGCATCGCATGGTCGATGCTGCCATCGGCCTTGAGGTGCGAGTCGAGGACGACGGAACCCAGATTGCAAACGGCGGTCTCCTCGGCGCTCGTGTTGAGCGTGATCTCCGTGCAGAGATTGGAGGAGTGAATGACGCCGACGTGGTCCTGCGGGGAGCGGACGTTGCACGGATCCTTGAAGGTGATCCACGGGTGACCGGTCTCGAAGATCATCCCGAGCATCTTCTTCCAGAGCTCGATGGCCGGCATCTCCTTGCCGAAGATCTCGCCCTTCTTGGCGCGAGCTTCGTAGGCGACGTAGCGCTTCTCGAAGTCGGCACCGAAGGTCTCGTGCAGGTCCGGGGTCTCGTTAGAAAGGAAGAGCGTCCAGTTCTGGCGGTTCTTGAGGCGCTTCATGAACAGGTCGGGAATCCAGTTCGCCGTGTTCATGTCGTGCGTGCGGCGACGGTCGTCGCCGGTGTTCTTGCGGAGCTCGAGGAAGTCCTCGATGTCGTTGTGCCAGGTCTCGAGGTAGGCGCAGCCCGAGCCGCGGCGCTTGCCGCCCTGGTTGACGGCGACGAGCTGGTCGTTGTGGAGCTTGAGGAACGGGATGATGCCCTGAGATTCTCCGTTGGTACCCTTGATATAAGAGCCCGTGCCGCGGACGGAAGTCCACGAGCCACCGAGACCGCCGGCCCATTTGGAGAGGAAGGCGTTCTCCGCGATGCCGCGGATCATGATGGACTCGATCGTGTCGTTGACCTGGTAGAGGTAGCAGGATGAAAGCTGGCTGTGGAGCGTGCCCGAGTTGAAGAGCGTCGGGGTCGAGCTGCAGAAGCGGCGGGACTTGTAGAGCGCGTGGAGGCGGATGACCCAGTCCTCACGGCTCTTCTCTTCGCGGAGGAAGAGACCCATCGCGACGCGCATCCAGAAGAACTGGGGCGTCTCGAGGCGGCGGGCCGGCTTCACCGTCTTGTCGATGATGAGGTAGCGGTCGTACATCGTCTGCACGCCGAGGAGTTCGAAGTCGAGGTCGGCCATCGGATCGAGGGCGTCGGCGAGCTTGGCGAGATCGTACTTACGGAGGTCAGGCGAGAGGCGGCCGATCGCGATGCCGCGGTCGACGTAGGCGGCGAACTGAGCGCGGTGGAATTCCTTGAGCTGCGAGACGCCGTCGCGGGTGATGCTCCAGCCGAGGACTTCTTCGTAAATATAAGAGAGGCAGATGCGGGCGGCGAACTTGGCGAAGTCGGCGTCGACTTCGACGAGGCTCTTAGCATTGAGCTCGATCGTCTTGCGGAGATCGGCTTCGGAAATCTCGTTGAAGAGGCCGCGACGGAGTTCGGATTCGATTTGCTCGGGCGAGCGGACAAGCTCGAGGCCGGCGGCGGCGAAGGCGATACGCTTGCGGAGTTCGTCACCATTCCAGAGGTAGGTGGAGCCATCGGCGTTTTTGACTAGGATCATCGACTCCTGACGGTCGTCGACGACGACCGGCTGGGCAGCGAGGATTTCGCGTTCGCGGGCGCGGGTGGCGCGATAGAGGATGTAGTTCTGGGCCACCTTGTAGTGACCCTGGCGCATCAGCTCTTCTTGGACGAGGTCTTGGACCTCCTCGATGCCGATGATGGTCTGGCCGAGATCGGCGATGCGGCGGGTGACGCCGGAGGCGACGCGCTCCGAAGGCGCGGGATCCTGCTCGAGCGAGAGGAAGGCCATGGTCACGGCCTTGCTGATCTTGCTGGGAATCCAAGGCACCACCTGACCGTTACGGCGCATCAGGCGGGTCGTGACGGAGACGGGGTCAGCGGCGGCGGCGTCGAAACCGCCGCGCGAGAAGAGAAGACTCTTGGCGACGTCATGGCGATTATAGCGCACGAGGGCATCTTCGATAGCCTGCAGGACGAGGCCTTCGCCGACCTGCACGCCGGACTGGGAGAGCACGCGGACGACGTCGCTGGCGACGGCGGCGACGAACTGGCGATTGGACTCGGTGAAGATGTCCTGTTCCTGGCGGGCGACGAGGAGATCGGTGAGCGCGGCGCCGATGATGTCGGCGATCTTAGCGGCGTCGAGGCCCTCGGCGGCGCCACCGGCGACGGTGGGCAGCGATTCACGCCAGTTGAAGCGGGGCTTGGCGCCGGACGGAGAGCGGACGGCGTTTTTGAGGGCGATATCTTCGCGGAAGAAAGGGAGTTCAGATTTCATATTGAAGAGAGTGGGAGGGAAAAGGAAGGGAGACGGAAAGGAAGAGACAGAATAGGAGATGCGTCGGCGGAGGCCGGCGCAGGTTTTTAGTGAAAGGAAATTCGGTTAAGTAAGAACAGGAAACGTGCCAAACTAGGCGCAACGGGGGTAACGCCTGAATTTGTTCAGAGAGCGATCAAAGTTCGTCGTCGTTGACGGTACCGAGAGCGCCCTGCTTCTGGTATTCGGTGACGCGGCCTTCGAAGAAGTTCTGCTCCTTCTTCAGGTCCATCATCTCGGAAAGCCAAGGGAAAGGATTGGTCGTCTCGGCGACGAGTGGATCGAGGCCGCAGTTGCGGAGGCGACGGTCGGCGATGAAGTCGATGTACTGTTCGAACTCCTTGGAGGAGAGGCCGAGGCCGTTGACCGGCAGGCAATCGCGGATGAACTCCTTCTCGAGCGTCACGGCGGTGGCCATGAGCTGGCGGAGTTCTTCCTTGAAGGCGGGCGTCCAGACGTCGGGGTTCTCCTTCACCAGCTCGGCGAGCAGGTTGCGGAAGAGGTCGATGTGGTTGGATTCGTCGCGCAGCGTGTAGC
>JBAXMD010000136.1:0-3602 GCA_037134475.1 Verrucomicrobiota bacterium
GCCATCGCCCGCCTGAAGGCTCGTGGCGTCGCCATCGTCTACACGACCCACAAGATGGATGAAGTCTTTCGCCTGGCCGACCGCATCTCGGTCCTGCGCGATGGCCATCTGGTCGGCACGGCGCCCGCGACGGAGCTCAACCCATCCAAACTCATCACGATGATGGTCGGCCGTGAACTCGCGGCCGTCTTTCCGTCACGCCAGTCGCCTTCCGACGAAGTCATCCTCGAAGTCGCAGGACTCACCCGCGAGCCGGCCTATCGGGACGTCACCTTCCAGGTTCGCCGCGGCGAAGTCGTGGCCCTTGCCGGACTGATGGGGGCCGGACGCACCGAAGTGGTCAGCGCGATCTACGGACTGCAGCCCGCCTCCAGCGGCCAGATTTGCTTCAAGGGCCGCACGCTCTCCATCCTGAGCCCTCAGGATGCGTTAGCTGTCGGTATCGGCATGGTCACCGAGGATCGTAAAAGCCTCGGCATGATCCCCGATCTTGGCGTCGGCCAGAACATGACCCTGACAGCCTTACGCGATTTCAGTCGCGGTCCATTGCTCGACCACGGTGCTGAGTCCAAAGCAGTCGCAAACCGCATGACCGAATTCGCCGTCAAGGCGAGCGCCCCTTCCCAGCCGATCTCGCAGCTCAGCGGAGGCAACCAGCAGAAGGCCTTGCTCGCCCGCTGCCTCCTCGGCCAACCTGACCTCATCATCCTCGATGAGCCTACCCGCGGCATCGATATAGGAGCAAAGGCTGAGATCTACGCCCTCATCCAGCAACTGGCCCGGGCCGGCAAGGCTATCCTGCTGGTCTCCTCCGAGTTGCCGGAGGTTCTTTCCTTGGCCCATCGCATCGTCGTCCTCCGCCGAGGTTCCGTGAGCGCCACGCTCGATGCGGCTTCCACCGACCAGGAAACCGTGCTCCGTCACGCCATGCCTTTATAACGCCATGCTCACCCTCGACCGTAATCTGCTTCATCGCTTTGGCCTCCTGCTCGTCATCCTGGTCGTCGGGCTTGCCCTGTCCGTATCGACCGATGCGTTCCTCAGCGTCGCCAACCTCACCAACGTCGCCCGCCAGGTCTCCATCAACGGTATCCTTGCGGTCGGCGTGACGTTCGTCCTCCTCACCGCGGGCGTGGATCTTTCCTTGGGTTCGGTCGTGGCCCTGAGCGGTGTCGCCTGCGCGACCTTCGCCCACCCGGGGGAGTATTCCGTGTTCGTCCCGCTCGCCATCGGACTGCTTACGGGCGCCGCTTGCGGGCTCCTTAACGGCGTGCTCGTGACCCGGGGTGGCGTGGCACCGTTCATCGTCACCCTTGGCATGATGACCATTGCGCGCGGTCTCGCCCTCATCTTAAGCGGAGGGCGCCCGGTCGCGAACATGTCCAACGAGCTGACTGCTCTCGCCGGAGACATTTGGGGTGTCCCCATCCCGGTGCTGTGCTTTGCGGGTGTCGCGATCACCGCTTGGTTCTTCCTCAAGAACTTCCGACTGGGACGACACATCTACGCCGTCGGTGGCAACGAGAACGCCGCTCGGGCCGCCGGCGTGCCGGTCGAGCGCGTAAAACTCTTCGCGTATGGCCTCTGCGGCTTGCTCACTGGGCTCGCCGGCGTGGTCCTCGCCGCACGTATCACCACGGGCCAGCCCAATGCCGGACAGGCCTACGAACTTGATGCCATTGCGGCCGTGGTCATCGGTGGCACGAGCCTGTCGGGCGGCGTCGGTACGATTACCGGCACGTTGCTTGGCGTCCTGCTCATCGGCGTCATCAATAATGGCTTAGATTTAATGGGGGTTTCCTCGTATTATCAGGCGGTCATCAAGGGCGTCATCATCGTGGGTGCGGTTTGGCTCGACCGACGTCAGGCCCGTTCGTAAAAAGTCAGGGATGCGTCTTACCCCTCGCAAAGCCGTCCCGGCCTTCATGGCTGTCTGCGCCCTCGCGCTCTCCCTCTCCTTTCTCTCTGGCTGCAAGAAAGCCGAAGCCCGCAAGGAGGGCGAGATCCTCATCGGCTTCTCCTCCCGCGATCTTTCGGCCGAGTATACCGCCAAACTCTCCGAAGCCGTCGTCGACTACGCCAAGACGAAGCCGGGCGTGAAGCTAGTGATGGTCGATGCCCAGTCCGACGTCCAGAAGCAGTTTAGCCAGGTCGAGAACTTCATCGCCCAGAAGGTCGACGCGATCATCCTCAATCCCTGTGAACTCGAGGCCAGCACCCCGGCCGTCGATCGCATCAAGGCCGCAGGCATCCCCCTGGTGCTCGTCAATCAAGTGACGAAGTCTGCGGGCGACTCCTATATCGGCTCCAATGACTTCGACGCCGGGCGCATCGCGATGGAAGCCATCGCCAAGAAACTCAATGGCCAAGGCGGCGTCCTGATGCTCCATGGCATCATGGGCACCTCGGCCCAGCTTCAACGCGAAGCCGGTGCCCGCGAAGTCTTCGCGAAATACCCGGGCCTCAAACTGGTCGACCACCAGACGGCCTCATGGGACCGTGCCAAGGCGATGGCCCTGACTGAGAACTGGATTCAGGCTCACAAGGGTAAATTCTCGGCGATCTTCGCCCATAATGATGAGATGGCCATGGGCGCCCTGCTCGCCCTCGAGCGCGCCGGCCTCAAGAAGGACGTTTACGTCATCGGCATCGATGCCATCGCCCAGGCCCTCTCGGCCGTGAAGGAGGGTCGTCTCGACGCCACGGTCTTCCAGGATGCGGTTGGCCAAGGCAAGGGTTCGGTCGACGCCGCACTCCTGCTCGCCAAGAAGCAGCCCTGCCCCAAGGAAACCATGATCCCCTTCAAGCTCGTCACTCGCGACAATCTTTCCGAATTCCTCAAATAACATGAAATCGCTCCTCGCCCTCCTCACCTTTGGCCTTCTCGCCGTGACCGCCGTCGCCGCCGATAAGCCCGATACCCGCCTCTTCGAGATGCGCGTCTACTACGCCAAGCCCGGCAAGCTCGACGCCCTGAACGCTCGCTTCCGCGACCACACCCTCAAGCTCTTCGCCAAGCACGGCATGACGAGCCTCGGCTACTTCGTCCCGGTCGACAACAAGGAGAACAAGCTGGTCTACTTCCTCGCGTTCCCTGACCGCGCCGCCCACGACGCTTCTTGGAAGGCCTTCGGAGCCGACCCGGATTGGAAGGCCGCCGCCAAGGCTTCCGAAAAGGACGGCAAACTCATCGACCACATCGAGAACGCTTTCCTGACCGCCACCGAATACTCGGCGCTCGCCCAGGCCAAGAATTACGGCGTCGGCGTGTTCGAACTCCGCACCTACACCACCGAAGCCGACCGCCTGCCCGACCTCAACGCCCGCTTCCGCGACCACACCCTCAAGCTCTTCGAGAAGCATGGCATGACCAACGTCTGCTACTGGAACCTCGCCGACGCCGAAAAGGGCGCGAAGAATTCCTATGTCGCAGGTAACACGCTGATCTACCTCCTGACGCATAAGTCCATCGATGCCGCCAAGGCCAGCTTCGACGCCTTCCGCGCCGACCCGGCCTGGATCGCTGCTAAAGAAGCCTCCGAAAAGAAGGCCGGCGGCTCGCTTACCATCGCCCAGCCCAACGGCGTGAAGTCAGAGTTCCT
>JBAXMD010000137.1:0-3589 GCA_037134475.1 Verrucomicrobiota bacterium
TGCGCTGTTCGGTCATCACGATGCTCTGTTGCCCGCTTGTCACGCCCCTGTGGCTTTATCTGGGCGCCCGCTGGCTCCAGTTGGCCTGACCGTCCTTTACTTGTGGGCGGGTTGGGCTAGTCTGCGGGGGCTTTCCCTGTGCGTCCGTTCCTCTCCCTCATGATGCTTTGCCTGGCCGGCTGCGCGACGTATGTCGACCGAGGTCCGCGCGTCCGGGTGGCGGTGGAGGAAGGCGATTTTGAGACCGCTGCGACCGTCGCGCAGAACTTCGCGGCCGACGAACCGAAGGACGCTTTGGTCTGGAATCTCGACGCCGCTGCTGCGCTCCGGGCGCAGAGCAAGCTCAAGGAAAGCGCGAAGATCCTGGAACGGGTCGAAGCCTCCTTCCGCGAAGAAGAAGAGCGACCGGGTTTCTCGGTCACCGAGGCGACGCTGGCCAGTTTTTCAAATGGTTATGCCGAGGCGTACCGTCCTCGTCCGGCGGACCGTATCTACGCGTCGACTTATCAGGCCCTGAACCGGATGGAGCTCGGGGACGCCAACGGCGCCCGTGTCGCCATGGCCCGTCTACGCTTTGTGCAGCAGGCCTTTGGCTCAGGTCAGCTCTACGTGAAACCCAAGCAAGCCTCAGGCAAGTATGACGTCGCCAAGGCCTCGCAAGACGAGCGGACGAAGGAAGGCCTCGGGATGATCGAAGAGAATCTCGCGAGCCTCACGTCCGAAGGCGCCTATGACGACGCGTTCAGCCATTGGCTCCAGGGGATGTTCTTCCTACGCCTCGGTCAGGATCCGTCCGATCGCGAGAAGGGCCGCAAGGAGTTGTTGGCCGCGACACAGCTCAACCCGAACAACGAAGCTTTCCGTCGTGACCTGAAGGACGCCGAGGCGCCGGCCAGCGAAGGGCAGGGCACAATCGTCTATGTCGTTTCCGAAACGGGCATGTGTCCGGATTGGTATCAGCAACGGATCGATATTCCGCTGTTCATCATCTCGTCGCGCGTGCCCTACGTGAGCGTCGCCTTGCCGGCGATTCGGCCCTCTGGACTGAATTATAATCTTAAGCTCAAATTGGACACCAAGGAAGTCGCCGTCCCGTTGGCGAGCCGTCCGGACGCCTTGATCGCGAAGCACTTCGAGGCGGCTTTGCCGGGTATCAAAGCCCAGGCTTTCACCTCCGCCGCGGTCAAGGCAACCGCCAGCTATCTCATCAATAAATCCTCCGAAGAAGCGGCTAACCGCCAGAATTCAGGCTCCGGAGCCGTGCTTTGGGCCATCGCCACCAAGGTCGGTACGGCGGTCTACACGGTCGGCACCACCAAGGCCGACCTGCGTAACTGGTCGAGCCTCCCGGCCCGTTTCTCGGTGGCGCGCCTCGAAGCCAAGCCCGGCCAGAAATTGACCGTCGTCGGGCATCCCGAGGCTACCCTGACGCTGCCGGCGGGTAAGGTTCTGCTTGTAAGCCTCAAGTCCACGCAGGAAAATCACCCCGTCGTCCTCCGCTGCACTCCTCTCGTCCCATGAAACAAATCCTGCCTCTCCTCGCGCTCGGCCTCCTGGCCGGTTGCACCACGATTCTCGAGACGGGGGACCGCATCGAGCGCGGCCTGACTCCCCCTGATGCCGTCAACTACGCCACCACCAAGCCTGAGGGCGGTTTTTCGACGCAGATGAACGATAACCGCATCGGCAATAAGGTCGAGCTGCTCGCAGCCCGTAAGTCCAAGACCGACGGCGGCTACGCTCGCGTCCAGTTCGATCTCCGCAACGGCTCCTACCTTCGCCAGATCATCAATGTGAGCTTCGAGTGGCTCGCCGCCGATGGCAGCGTCGTCGAGAGTCAACCGAACTGGATCGTGACTCCGCTCGAACCCGGCGCCCTCACCACCATCACCGCGACCGCGCTCAAGGCCCAGTCCGCCGAATGCCGCCTCCGCCTCATCTCTCGCTAATACTCCCATGAACAAACTCTTCCTCCTCGCCTGCGCCGTCCTCATCGTCGGTTGCGGTACGCCCGCCAGTTATAAGGATGCCAACGGTCGCGAACTCGTGGTCAGCCTCGACAAGGTCAACATCCAGGACTTCGCCACTGCTGGTGCCCAGATGCTCCAGTCGATGATCACCTCCCCGTCCTTCTCCAAGGGTGCGCCGGTGCTTCAGCTCGGCTCCATCACTAATGACACCGCCGACAACTTTGATACGGCCTTGCTGCTCTCGAAGCTGACTGTCCCCCTGGTGAATGCCGGTCGCGTGACGTTGCTCGATAACGATGCTACCGCTAACGCCGCCCGCGCCGAGTCCGGTTCCAAGGCTAATGTCCCCCATGCCGAATACGTGCTCAAGGGTAAGATCCTCGAAGACCGCTCCAACGCTGGTAGCACGCGTCAAAGCTCTTTCGTCTTCCAGCTGACCCTCGTCGAGGTGAAGCGCGGCGTCGCCGTCTGGACCGAAGAGAAGATCGTGACCAAGCAGGGCAGCAAGAACTCCGTCGGTTTCTGATAAAAGCCGGCCCCCAGTTGACCTTTCCTCGACCTGCGTCTCCCTCCGGTGATGCAGGTTGATTTTTTGATCGTCGGCCAAGGCCTGGCGGGCTCGTTGCTCGCCAAGGAACTCCTGCGTCGCGGCCGCACGGTCCATGTCGTGGACGATCTCTGGAAGTCCTCCTCTTCGCAGGTCGCGGCGGGCCTGATGACCCCCCTGACCGGCCGGCGCTTCACGCTGACCAAGGACTACCCCGAACTCTTCGTCGTAGCCAAAGCCCGCCTGACCGAGCTCGGCGTCTTTCGCCCTATCCAGGTCTATCGTATGTTCGTCGACGATGAGCAACAGGCTAAGGGACTCAAGCGGACCGAGTGCCGGAGCTGCCAGCCATTCATAGAGCGAGTGACTTCCGCGCAGGGTGAACTCGATACCGGCCTGACGGACGCATTCGGGGGCGCGTTGATGAACGGCGCCTGGGTCGACCTCCCGAAGCTCATGTCGGATGTCCGGGCGGAGCTGGTGGCCGCTGGCAGTCTAACCGAAGCTAACTTCGAACCGGCCGACGTGACGTCCTCCGCTGAGGGAGTCGTCTGGCGTACGGTTCAGGCCGGGGCGATTATCTACTGCGACGGCTACAAGTCCGCCCTCCGCGGCCCGTTCAAATATCTCCCTTGGCAACCGGCAAAGGGGGAGGCCATTACGATTCACACTTCCGTCGCCGATAAGCCCTTCATCCTGAACCGCGAGGGCTGGGCATTGCCCCTAGGGCAGGGCGTCTGGCGTACGGGTACCAATTGGCAGTGGGATCAACTCGATGAGGCTCCGACCGAGCTCCAGAAGGAAAAGTTGATTCGACGTTTCCGGAGTTATTTCGGACAGGAGGTGCAGGTCGATGTCACCGCGCACATCGCCGGCGTCCGTCCGTGCACCTCAGACAACCATCCTTTCCTGGGCGCTCACCCGACCCAGCCGCGCACCTTTCTGTTCAACGGCCTCGGTCCGCGCGGTACCGTCTGGGCTCCGCTCATGGCCGACGAGATGGCCGCCTACCTTTGCGAGGGCAGGGCGCTGCGGAAAGAGTGCGACCTCGCGCGGTTCCCCGCGGCATAGG
>JBAXMD010000138.1:0-3560 GCA_037134475.1 Verrucomicrobiota bacterium
CCCGCGGTGACGATGCCAGCCGGGAGGAGGACGCTGCTGGCGTTACCCTTCGTGGAAAGGATGACGTAACCGATGAGGGGGATGAAGATCAGGGCTTCCAGGATGACGTACAGACCCAGACCGGCATACTGGGAAGAGCGGGAAGCGCGGTTGAAGGCCAGCGACTGGGCGACGGTGGTGGCGCCCCAGAAGGCGAGCATGACCAGCAGGATACTCCAGCCGCCCAGCGAGCTGATCATGGAGCCGAGGCCGGCAAATACCGCGAAGGCGATACCGCTGCGCTGGTCGAAGCCGACGAAGAAAATCGCCAGCAAGGCCGCGAAGGCGGCGAAGCCGATGGCCACGAGGCCGTAGGTACGACGGAAGAAGGCAGCGCGGTCGGCGGCCGGGGCGTCAGCGACGATGAAGGGATTGGATTCCATACCCTCCATCTTAACCCTTTTCCCCGCCAGTCAAGTCCGCCCCACCCCTCATCGGTTACGAAACCGCACCGATATTATCCTGAATCGCCGGCCGAGATGCGGAACCGAATGCTCATCGGGAATGCGCTGGACGACCATTTCGCAAACAGCGCTTCCACCCAGCCCCTCCGCCCGACCAATGACGCAAAAGGTGTCCCCCCTTACGGTCAGCACCGGCGCCCAAGCTTGTAGCAGATCTACCGCCTGCAGTCGGATCGGTAATTCCGACGACGCTGAGACATACGGAGCATCAAGGGCGGTGGCCTCCAAGGCCTGCTCCAGTAATCGAGATCGGGCAAAAGCCTCCAGCGAGGGATAAGGCCACCCGTGGCTCGGTTGGAGTTCCACGATTTTACGGGCGAATTCACCGAGCTTGGACGCTTCTAGGCAACGCACTCCCTGCTGACCAATCAACCCAGTGTATGCCGCCTCGGGCAGACTGGCGACAGCTCGGTCGGAAAGGTCGACGGGGCCTATCGCGCCCCATTTTGTGAGCGGCGCGCCGGCAGGCCGGGTGAAGAAGAGCGGACCTCGTAGCTCCTGTGTTTCAAACGGACCGCCGGAATCGGGCGTCCACATACCATCGGCACCCCCCAAAAAAAGCTCCCAAGCCTTCGCGTCACGGGAGTTCACGTTGAATGGACCGACGATAAATAACCCGCGAGCAGCGTCCGCGGACCCTGCGACGAAATCGCCCCCCACTGGCACCAAGAAAGGGTTGTGCGAAACGATACCTGACTCCGGCACATCCAACGGAGCGCCGAAGAAAGTTCGGTCGAGTCGAGTCATCCAAACTGTCGAGCCAGGAGACTCAAGGTGACGCAATGAGCCGACCGAGACGTTCGGAACGTTTGGGATATCGCGCAATCTTACCGAGGCGAACGTGCCGGCTTCCGAAGCGTCATGACGATTGGCCCGAAGATCCCAGAGCGGCCCGGCCAAGGGTGACGCATCATAATCCACGACGTCCAACGCTGCCTGCACGGGGTGGTTGACGACCCATTCAGCGGCATCGGATGGATTCAAAAAATCCCAAGCTGATTTCGATAATCCACCCCTCGCCGCCGCCGACCAGAGTTCACTCGCCTCACGCGGACGAAGACGCACGCGCAGGCAGGCCCGACGTTCCTCGATGGTATAGCCTGAGCTATCCTCGCGGGAATAATCCTCGCCCGTGGTGCGGATGAGGAAATCGGGGAAGACGATGTTTTCCAGGGCGATGACCGGTTTGGCCGGATAGTCAGCGATAGCGACATCGCGCGACGGCTCGCCCGCATACGGCCGTAGACGAATACCGACCTTTCCCCGGAAACGTACCGCGATCTCAATGCGATCCGATGGCAGGAAGACGGTCGGATCAGGACGCTTCCATCCAGGGCCATGATACGCCCGCTCCATCTTCCAGGTCATCCTGGTCAGGATCCGCGCCAGGCCTTGCGGCTGCGTCGTGGGCGCCGGGTTGACCAGAGCATAAACCTCTCCGGGCAACAGACCGCGACCGCTCATGCCGTTGGTCGCCGGATCCGTCACCTCAGCCCAGAACCACAATCCTCTCTCCCGCAGCCCCTGTCGTATGATTCCGAAATCCTCCTGCGGGCAGTCATCCAGATCGGCGACAAACGAACTTTGCGTGTCAAGGTTCGTGACTGTTACCTCTGGCGAGCCAACGAACTCCACGAGAAACATTTTTCCCTGCGGACCACTCAACACTGGTACGGTCAGGCGATTCCAAAAAACGGCAGATCCATGGAAGCGTAGACGATGGCGGCCATCGCTCCTAGAGTTGAAGAAACCCATACTCAGCCGAAGGTCGGTCAACACTGGCAACGTATCGAGTGACCTCGGCTCCTCGATGATGCGGGCAAGCGGGACGCCCTTCGCCGGAGATTGTCCGAACGCAGCGCTCCGTAGTAATGATACCAAAGGCTGACCCAGCTCGTCGCTGAGCACGGACTCGACTGCCAGATTCTTCTTCCAACCTCCGCGCACGGGATCCGTCAGCAGCCCGCGCACCTGCCAGGAGGCGCCAGGGCCTTGCCGCGGTTCGAAAAAGTCAGGCCCGCCTCCCGCTAAAGCGACGATATGGCCTGACGCGACCATCCCGGCCAAGGCATACGGGAGTTTGGCGCGACCGGCGGAACTCTTAGCCCAGACGGAAGCCCGTAAAGCCGCGACCGAACGCGCCGCCACATCATGACGGAAGGATAGGTCAGAAACCTCCCAACGTAAACGGATGGAACTTTCTTCAGTTTCCCGTGTCAGGTTCGTTTGCACCGACTTGCTTACGGCTATCAGCTGCCCTAGCGACGAATCAAAGTCATGGCCCACATCGGGACCCAGCGCTACCTGTAATTCCGCAAGACCAAGTCTGGCCGCGTTTTCAGAGGCGATTCGTAGCGCGCGCCCTCGTCGGACTGTCTCCTGCTGCCTGTGTTCGATCGCGAGGAGCGAGGCCAACGAAAAAGCCAGCGCGACCAGCCCCGCCAACACCATCAGCGCCGCCAGTAATACTAATCCGTTTCTCTTATTCATAGATGAGGAATAAGCCCCATCGTCTTTCCATTGATAATAAAAGGGCAAAACAGGATATATCTCAGGTATCGCTTCCATGAAGACATCATTGCGTAAAATCCGCGTCAGCCGTCCCGCCGCCCACCCCGCCTTCCCGCTGACGAAGAAACCGTCGATATTTTCGGCACCTGAAGCCAAGAAGCGCGTACTCGTGATCGAGGATCAGTCGGCGGTCTGCGACCTGGTCGCGGAGATGGTGCACGCCCACCCGCGCTGCGATCTGGCCGGCAAGGGCTCCGACGGCGAGAGCGCCGTTGAGTTGGCGCTGCAGCTGCGACCCGACATCCTGGTACTCGACGTCATCATGCCGGGCGTCGGTGGCATCGAAGTCCTCCGCCGCCTCGGTGGCAGCCTGCCTTCGATGAAGGTGCTGATCTTCTCGGGCAAGCAGGAGCCTCACATCGTCCGCGCGCTCATGCAGGCCGGCATCCATGGCTTCGTGAACAAGAACGGCCCGCTCTCCGAACTGCGCAAAGCCCTCGAGGCCGTCTCCCTGGGCAACACTTGGTTCAATGAGGACTTCAGCCG
>JBAXMD010000139.1:0-3534 GCA_037134475.1 Verrucomicrobiota bacterium
GCGGCGAACGACGCGAAGACGGCGAGGGTGAGTTCAACGGTCTCGCGGCCGGCTTCGGGGCCGCAGAGTGGCTCACGCTTGTCGGCGATGGCCGCCAGGAGGTCGCGGACGGCACCATGGTGGCCGCCATTGACGAATTTGATGTCCTTGATGGGCTCAGGCTTTCCGATGCCTGCCGTGGTAATCGGGATCTTGGTTCCGTCGCGCTCGAGGATCGCCAACGGCTCCTCGTCGATCTGCAACGAGATGACGCCCTTGGTGCCGATCAGGCGGGTGCCAAACGGCGTGCCGGTCGTCCAAGTGCCTTTCTTGGAATCGAAATAAAGAGGAATGCCGCTCTTGGTCTCATAGCGGGCATGGACCTCGTCGCCGACGATTAGCCCGACGCCTTCGTCGCCCGCATGGATGTCGGCCTTGGTCGCCGGACGACCTTCGACGAGGATGGTGGCCTCGCATGAGGTGGCCGGGCCAGTGAAGAGAGTCGCAAGGTTGAAGCCGTGGCCGCCGAGGACCCAGAGGTCGAGACCGCCGCCGCGTTGGTCCTGTTTACCGCGCACGCGCACTTCCTTGAGTTCACCAATCTCGCCGGCAGCGACGAGCCTCTGCACGGTCGCAAGCACGGGGTGATAGCGATTACGATGGGCGATGGCGAGGCGCACACCCTTCGCGGCGCAAAGTTTCACGATCTCGTCGACCTCGGCCAAGGTACGCACGAATGGCTTCTCGATATAAATACCCTTCACGCCGGCTTCGATGGCGGCAACGATCATGTCGCGATGCTCATGGATGTGCCGAGCACAGATGGCGGCGATGTCCGGCTTGGCCTCGGCCAGCATGACCTTGTAGTCGGGATAAGCCTTCACGCCACCAAGCTTCTTGGCTTCGATCGTAAGCCCCTTGGCATCCGCATCGGCGACGGCGATAATCTTCGTCTGCGGGATCTTGAGCCAGACGACGTCCTCGCCATGCCCGTAGTTACCCTGGCCGGTATGGCCGATGATGCCGACGGTCAGAGGCCGCTCTGCACTCTGGGCGCGCAGAAGCGCGGCCGACAAAACCAGGGCGGAGAGGGAGAGGAAATCGCGGCGTTTCATGTTACTTGGAGGAGCGAGGGTTCTTGAGAAAGTAGAATTTCCCGTCCTCGGCGCCACCGAGGAAATCCGGGATGCCATCGCCATCGAAGTCGACGGTAGTCGGGCTGACGTCGTGGCCTTCGATGTTCTGCTTCACGAGCGGTCCTTCGTCCTTGAACAGCCAGCAACCGTCCTTGAAGCCGACCTGACGCAGGAAATTGGCGCTGGAGGAATTGAGCAGGAAGTCGGCCTTGCCGTCCCCATCCCAATCGGTGACGCACAGTTTACGCCGACCACTCTTGCCCGCAGTGCCCTTGCTGAGCTGCAGGGGCTTGCCGCTCTCGTCACAGAAGGCCCGCCGAGGCGACAGGAGCACGAGCTTGCTGTCGACCTTGGCGCGCTCGAAGAAGGCGAGGTAGCCCTCCTGATCCAGCATGACGAGGTCCATGAGTCCGTCCTTATTCCAATCCACGGCGACGGGCGTCGTCCGCCACTGGGTCAGCAAAGCCTTACCCTGCGGCTTCATCCAACCCCAGGCGAGCGCAGGCTGCGGGCCGTTCCATTCGACCTCGATAGGCTGGGCCGCCGCGAGCTTAGGTTCTTTACGGGTACCGATGTTCCGATGCCAGACGACTTTCCCGAGGATGGAATTGACGAGGATATCCGGGAGCCCATCGCCATCCCAATCGGCGACCGACAAGGTGGTGTAACCCCACTTGGCCTCCGCCGGACCCTGGATGCTGCCATTGCCACCCGCCATGATGCGCAGGTTCTTACCGTCCGCCTGCAAGATCCTGGGCGCGGCGAACTTGGGCTGGGCGACGCCGGGGC
The DNA here is from genome assembly GCA_037134475.1 of Verrucomicrobiota bacterium. GTDB lineage: Bacteria > Verrucomicrobiota > Verrucomicrobiia > Opitutales > UBA953 > UBA953. The sequence goes on from JBAXMD010000139.1 coordinate 1,905, forward strand.
CGCTCAGGTTCTCGAAGAAGGCGATGGTACCGGCGGTGTTACCGCAGAGGATGTCGATATCGCCGTCGCCGTCCCAATCGAAACCGACCGGAGTGGCAAGCGCCCCGAACTTCATCTCGTCGGCCTGCTGCTTAAAATACCTGGGCGGTAGGAATAGCGGCGTATGGTCGTCGGTAAACTTGCCAGTGTTCTCGATGAAGGCGACGCGCCCATCTTCGTCGCCGACGATCAGATCGAGTTTTCCATCCTTATTCCAATCAAACGCCACAGGCGTGATCATCTCGAGATCCATGGTCAACGGACGCGGCGAACCAGGTAGCTTCTTGGCCTCGAGCGACGCCTTCCAGGCCGCGGAACGGGTATCTTTAGTGACACCTGGCGGTACGGTCAGGCGTCGTCCAGCGGCATACTTAGGCTCAGTCCGCGTTCCGATGTTCTCGAAATAGGTGAAGCCGTCGAGGAACTCGCCGCAGATGAGATCAAGATCACCGTCGCCATCGAAATCGGCGAAGTTCGGCGAGGGCCAGCCAAAGGTCTCGAGATCCTTGCCCGCGGACTGCACGCGCACAGGTGTCTGATACTTGGGCTTATCGTTGGTGCCTTCATTCCGGATGAAATAGACGAAACCGCGCAGCGGGCCCTTGGTCCATACGCCCTTGGCGTTGTAGCCGTTATCCCAGCCGTAGTCGGTCCAATCGCCGACTCCGACGATAACATCGGTCTTACCGTCGCCGTCATAATCGACGAACTTCCACATATTGGCGCGGACTTTGTTCGGATGGACGTTCGTCGGCAGCGGCAGTTTCTTGCCGAACTCCAAGCCGGTCTTGGCGAAGTCTGGATATTCAACTCCCGGCGAAAGCACGCGTGGCTTACCCACCGCATCCCAGCTGAGCTCAATGTTCTGCATGCCATTACTGATACGCACGCCCGGCTTGAACACCGCCATGGGATTCTTGGCCGTGTCCACACCAGACGAAAAGACATAAACACCGTTCGAAGGCTTGTCGGGGCAGTTGACGACGAGTTCGTATTTGCCGTCACCGTTGAGGTCCATGGGCAACGGCCAGGCCCAGAGGCCCACGCCAAGATCCACGACCAGCCCTGGGTTGTTATACTTGAGGCGCTCGAGCCCACCGCTCTCGGCCTGCCCAGCCGGCGCCTTAGGCCACGCCGCGCCTTCCATAGGGCGGGCAACGAGCTTAGAGGGATCAATGACGACATGCTTCGCGAGCTTACGCTTCCAGGTATACGTGACATGGACGAGTCCGTCGGCGGACTGGATGATGGCGGGGTAGCTGAACTCGGCCTTGGGCTCATCCTCGAGCACCAGCGCGGCCTCCCACACGATCCCGTCCTTGCTGATCGCCAGATTGAGGGGGCTACGTCCCTTGGCGGTGTGGTTATAAATCAGGAGATGACGTCCATCCTTCAAGGTCACGGCATCAGTCCCGGAATTCGGATTAGGTAGGTCAGTGAGGTCCACCTTCGACCAGGTCGACCCCTGGTCATTGGAAACGGTGCTGAAGACCTTGGCGTTCCTGGTGCGTCCGACCGACATGAGTCCGCCATCGCGCAGGAACAGGATACTCGGTTGAATTGACGCCGGTCCAGTCGCTGGCTGATCGAC
>JBAXMD010000140.1:0-3488 GCA_037134475.1 Verrucomicrobiota bacterium
GCGATACCGTAGCCAGCCTTGCGGTAATCAGCGACGAGGTCATCACTGAAGTACATCGTGCCGCCGCCAAGGACGACGTCCACGCCACGCTCGAGATATTGGGACGCGACAGCTTTTTGGTCGGAACGGCGGGTGACGGTGGTGGCGAAGCCTGCCGGCGTTGCGTGCGTGGCGGTCGCGGTGGTGACGAGGCCGCAGCGCTTCTTGGCGGCGTTCATCTTCTGCACCAGAGTGACGGGCGTGCGGCCGTCAGGCGTGACATTGAGGACGCCGTTATTGATGCGCTCGCCGATGCCCCAGCAGCTGGCGGCGGCGGCGGAGTCGGTCACGATTCCGCTCGCAGAGTCGGTCTCGCAGAGCGAACGAACGACGGGGAGTTCGCCGTACATCTTCATCCAATGCGAGGAACGCTTCTCGGTGCGGGTGAGGTAGGTCTGCGCAGCGGTGAGCACCGAGAAGCACATACCGTCGGAGACCATGAAGATCACGTTCTTGGCCTGGCGCTTGGCGGAGTTGGCGGAGGCCTCGCGGCCGTCGGCACCGAGGGCTCGGACTGAGCCAGCGCCGAAGACGAGGCTGCCGAGTCCGGCGAATTTCAGGAATTCGCGGCGGGAAGGTGAGCGGGGTTGTTCCATGAAGGGGATATACGCTCAAAAGACCCACCCGGGCAACCTTAGTTCCCCGAGGAGTCCGTTAAAACCACGCAACGGTTAAGCCTGCGGAGCAGCGGGAGCGACGGGGGCCGTCGGCACGTGCGCTTTGAGGCGACGTTCGGCGACCTCAGCCGAAACCAAGGCCACGAACTCAGCCAAGGTGCGGTTGCCTTCGAAGGACTTGTCCGCACGCGAGCGCACGTTGACGAGACCGGCTTCCTTTTCCTTGGCGCCCACGACGAGCATGTGCGGAACCTTGGACATCTCGGCACGGCGGATCTTGGCGCCCAGCTTGTCGGACGAACCATCGACGCTGCAGCGGATCTTGGCTTGCTTGAGGACCTCGGCCATCGCCTCGCAATCGGCGTTGAGGTCGTCGTTGAGGGGAATGAGGCGGACCTGCTCGGGCGAGAGCCAGGTCGGGAAGTCGCCGGCGAAGTGCTCGATCAGGATGCCGACGAAGCGTTCCATGGAACCGAACGGAGCGCGGTGGATCATCACCGGGCGGTGCGGCTTATTGTCGGCACCATTGTAGGTGAGGTCGAAACGCTCGGGGAGATTGAAGTCGACCTGCACAGTGCCGAGCTGCCATTCGCGGCCGATGACGTCTTTGACGACGAAGTCGATCTTGGGTCCGTAGAACGCGGCTTCGCCAGGCTCTTCAGAGAAGGCGACACCGAGAGTAGCGGCGGCGGCGCGACAGGCGGCTTCGGCCTTGTCCCAGTTCTCGGCGGTGCCGGTGTACTTGGCGGAGTCGGGATTACGCAGACCGACGCGGACGCGGTAGTCGTTCAGGCCGAGAGTCTTCAGGACGATCTTGACGAGCTCGAGGCAGCCGAGAACTTCCGGGAGGACCTGGTCTTCGGTGCAGAAGAGGTGAGCGTCGTCCTGGGTGAAACCGCGGACGCGGGTCATGCCGCTCAGCTCACCGGACTGTTCCCAGCGGTAGACCGTGCCGAATTCGGCGAGGCGCACCGGGAGATCGCGGTAGGAATGGGGCTGGGAAGCGTAGATGCGGATGTGGTGCGGGCAGTTCATCGGCTTCAGCAGGAATCCCTGCACGGTGCCGTCTGCCAGGCGGTTGGTCAGTTCGCCGCAACCACAGCCTTCCTTGGCGAGCATCTCCATCGCCTCGCGCTCGACGAGCGGAGGAAACTGGGCGTCCTTGTAATAAGGGAAGTGGCCCGAGGTGCGGTAGAGGTCGAGGTTACCGATGTGCGGCGTAAAGACCTGTTTGTAGCCGGTCTGGAAGAGACGCTCGGAGATGAAGTTCTGGAGTTCCTGGCGGACGACGGCGCCGTTGGGCGTCCAGAGAATGAGCCCCTGCCCCACCTTCTCGTCGATATGGAAGAGCTTCAGTTCCTTGCCGAGCTTACGGTGGTCGCGCTTCTTGGCTTCCTCGGCGCGGACGATGGCCTGCTCGAGTTCGTCCTTGGTCGCGTAGGCGGTGCCGTAGATGCGCTGGAGCTGCTTATTCTTCTCGTCTCCGCGGTGATAGGCGCCGGCGATATGCAGGAGTTTGAACGCCTTGACCTGAGAAGAGTAGCGGACGTGGGTGCCGGCGCAGAGGTCGACGAACTCGCCGTTCTTATAAAAGGAGATGGCTTCACCGGCGGGGATGTCGCCGAGACGACCGATCTTGTAGGCGTTCTGGCCGCGCTCGAGGATCAGCTTCTCGGCTTCCTCGCGGGTGCACTCGAAGCGCTCGAACTTCTGGTTCTCCTTGGAAATACGGCGCATCTCTTCCTCGATCTTCACCAGATCCTCGGCCGTGAAGGTATGGTCGAGGTCGAAGTCGTAGTAGAAGCCGTTGTCGGTGGGCGGCCCGATGTCCAGCTGGGCCTGAGGGAACAGGCGGAGCACGGCGGCGCCCAGCATGTGGGCGGCGGAGTGGCGAATCTCCTCGAGGGGAGTCATCTGCGGGCGGGAAGACATGGCGGAATACCCCACTCGCTAGGGCTTCCCGAGGCGGAGGGCAAGGACGGAGCAACCGCCCTGCCCGCCTTACGACTTCTTCAGGTCGAAGCCGTCCTTACGATCCAGCATCGTCCAGCCGAGCGCAGCGAGGTCCTTGCGGAGCTGGTCGGCGGCGGCGAAGTCCTTGGACTGCTTGGCAGCCCAGCGACGGGCACCGAGTTCGGCGACGTCGGCCGGAATCGCGACCTCCGCCTTGACGACGAACAGATGGAGCCCGAGCGCGAAGAGGATTTTGGCGAGACCGGAGACATCCTGACGGGCCTGCTCGGCGGAAGGCTCATCTTTTTCGGCGAGCACGGTGAAGACCTGACCAAGGCATCCGGGGATATTGAGGTCATCCTGCAGGACTTCCCAAGCCTTGGCGAAGCGACCCCAAGAGGTCTGGACTTCCTGAGCGACCGGCGCGGCGAACTCGGCGCGGGTGAAACCGGCGGCGGCGAGCAGGCGATCGACGCCACGCTCGAGCTTGGCAAGGGCCGAGCGGGAATCGTCGACGCCCTTCATCGTGAAGTTCAGCGAGCTGCGGTAGTGGCCGGAGATCAGCGTGTAACGGACCTCCATCGGCGAGAAGCCCTTGGCGACGAGTTCGTCGAGCGTGTAAAGGTTCCCCTTACTTTTGGACATCTTCTCGCCCTCGACCATCAGGTGGGCGCTATGGAACCAGTGGGCGGCGAAACCCTTCACACCGGTGGCGCATTCGGACTGGGCGATCTCGTTCTCGTGGTGCGGAAAGCACAGGTCGATGCCGCCGCCGTGCAGGTCGAACGTGGCGCCGAGGTGCGCGAGCGACATGGCCGAACACTCGATGTGCCAGCCTGGTCGGCCTTCGCCCCAGGGCGAGGGCCAGAAGTTGGCGCC
>JBAXMD010000141.1:0-3398 GCA_037134475.1 Verrucomicrobiota bacterium
GCATCGTTATTGCCGACGGGGATATCGTTGTCGGCATACATGTCTGCACGCATGGTCACGCGCTGATCCGAGCCGGCGAGTTGCTGCAGCTGGCCGACGGCGATCCGGGCGGAGGCGAGGGCGTTATAGCGGGCACGCAGGTAGCCCGCGTGGCTCTGGGCTAGGCGGCTCTCGACCTGCAGGAACGAGGCAAGGACGATCACCATCAGCACCATCGCGGCCATGATGGTAAGTGACAGAACGAGGGAGAAACCTGAGCGTTTTAGTCTCATAGTAAATTGGGGTAAAACCACGGTAAACCCCCCTAGGTGAAAGTCAAAGAATAGGTTATTCGCATTTGTTTCAAAAGATTCAGTTAAATCATTTAAAGTCATATAAAATCATATATCCTGCATGAAGTGCCATTTAAAGAGCGGGCTTGCGACTCTTTTGGGGTTGGGGAGGCTCTTGGGGTGCAAACCCTACTCCAAGGTGCCGGCATTTTCATCTGGCCGCTCGCGCTCTGCTCGCTGCTCGCCGTCTTCCTGGTCGTGGAACGCGCCCTGGCGCTGCGAGTCTCCCGCGTGGCCCCGGAGTCGGTGCTAAAGTCGGTCTTGAACGGTAATCTCGATCAGGTCGGTCCGGCCGACGGTGAGTCCGTCGCGGGCCGTTTGGTGCAACGATGGAAGGACGGCGCTTCCGGCGAAGTGCTCAAGGCGTGGACGCGCAACGAGCTCATTCGTCTCCATCGCGGCCTGCACCTCCTCGACAGCATCGTCGCCGCCGCCCCACTGCTCGGCCTGCTCGGTACGGTCACGGGTCTCGCAACGCTCTTTCCTGAGCAAGGACTGCCGGACTCCCAGACGCTCACCCGCGGCGTGGGCCTCGCGCTGAGTACGACGATGATCGGCCTCTGCATCGCGATCCCGGCGCTCATCGCCGCGAACTGGCTCGGCCGTCGCCTAGAAATCCTTTCTTCCCGCCTCGACGTGCTCGTCGAAGCGTTGGAAGCCCGCCGTCGATGAGCCTCGTCGTCGCTCGCCGCCGCCGCGCTGACATCAACGTGGTGCCGCTCATCGACGTGATGGTGGTGCTGGTCTTTTTCCTGCTCATCAGCGGACGCCTCGAACAGGCCCGCACGATGGCCATTATCCCGCCGACGGCTTCCGCCGGCTCCGAAGGGACGCCCGCCACGACGCTCGTCGTGGGCGTTGACCGCGACGGCAAGCTCTACCTGGAAGGGAAAGAGATCGCCTCCGCCGCGCTCGCCAAGGCCCTCGTCGACCACGCGCTGAAGTCGCCGGGTACCGAAGTGGTGATCGTCGCGGACGAGCGTTCGCTCACGGGCGCCGCCGTCCACGCGCTCGACGCCGTCGCCAAGGCCGGCTTGAAGCCGCGCCTGCAGACCCGCCAGCCGCGCTGAGACACGAGGACACGAGGTCGCGAGGACAGGTGGACACGAGGCCTTGGTGCGACGGCGTCGCGTCCGTGGGCGGACGGAGGTTGGAATATCGAAACAGTCTGCCCGGTGAACGGACCTCGCGTGGCGAACGGCGGCGATGGCAATCGCCGCCCTACCTCTGGCTATCTCCATCCTGAATCGCCTCGAGTCCTCGTGTTCTTGCGTTCACGAATGTCTCCTGCATCGTACCCACCCCAAGCCCTGATTTACCCTCGAGTCCTCGAGACATCCGGCCCTCGCGTCCTCCATATCCCCACGCATCTTCCCTTCCTATGTCCAAGCGTCCTTCCGAAGCCCTCCGCCTGCTGGAGGCCTACACGCAAGCCCACGGCACGTCCGGCCATGAGGACGCGGTCCGTGCGATCTTTGTCCGCGAGCTCCGCGGCCGCACGCTCCTAGCCGACGGCCTCGGCGGCGTGCTCGCTTCGCCGGCCAAGGAGAAGAAGGGTCCGCGCGTGGTCCTCACGGCCCACATGGACGAGATCGGTTTCCTCGTGCAGTCGGTCACGCCCGACGGCTTCCTTCGCCTGACGCCCGTCGGTGGTTGGCCGGACGGCGTCCTCGCCGCCCAACGTCTCCGTGTCTGGTCCCGCTCCGCGCAGAAGGAATTCATCGGTATCGTGGCCGCGCTCCCGCCCCACCAGGGTGGCGCCCAGGCTGCCTCCGCCGATAAGGTGCTCGTCGATATCGGCGCGCGCTCGGCGGAATCCGTCGCGCGCCTCGGCATCCGCCCAGGCGATCCGGTGGTGCCCGAAGGCCCGTTCACGGCCCTCGCCGAGCCTGGTCTTTATTCGGCCAAAGCCTTTGATAATCGAGTCGGCATGGCCGCGCTCACGCTCGCGACGCATGAGCTCGACGCCTCCGCGACGCCGTGTGATTTGCTCGCGGTTGCGACGGTCCAGGAAGAAGTCGGCTGCCGTGGCGCGGTCGTCGCCGCGCGTCTTGCGAAGCCCGACGTCGTCATCGTCCTCGAAGGCCCGCCGGCCGACGATTTGCCCGGCCTCGCGCCGCATGGCGAGATGCAGGGTGCCCTCGGTGGCGGCGTGCAGGTGCGCGCCTACGATCCGACGGCGATCATGAATCCGCGACTCGTCGACCTGACCCTCGAGGTGGCGGCGGCGAAAGGCATCCCTTGTCAGCTCACGGTCCGTCGCACAGGCGGCACCGATGCGCGTTCCTTCCAAGCCCATGAACTGGGCGTACCGGTCATCGTGCTCGGTGTCCCCGCGCGCTATATCCATACGCACAACGCGGTCATCGACCTCGCCGACCTCCAGGCTTGTGTAGACCTTTCCGTCGCGCTCGTCCGTCGCCTCGACGCGAAGACGGTGAAGGGCCTCACGCAGTATCTGTGAGCGGCGCGTCCTGCCGCCTTAAGGTGAAGGCTGTCCCGGGCGCCTCGCGCTCCGAGATCGTCGGTCGCTTAGGTGAGGCCTTGAAGGTCCGTGTCGCCGCCCCGCCCGAAGGGGGCAAAGCCAACCGCGAGATCCTCGAACTGCTCGCCAAGAAGCTCGGGCTGCCGGCCGCCGGCGTGTCTTTGGTCTCCGGGGCGGCTTCGCCCGCGAAGGTTATTGAGCTTCGGGGTGTCACGGCCGAGCAGGCTTGGGCGCGTCTTCTGGCCTGAGTCCGCACAATCCGCTTGAGAGGGGAGGGGGCTCCGCTGACAGTAGGTCCATGTGCGCGGACAAGAAACCCGCCTCGGCTTCCGGCAAGGAAGGCTTCGAGGCCGAACTCAAGAAGCTCGAGCAGCTCGTCGAGTCCCTCGAGTCCGGCGATGTCTCGCTCGACGAACTCGTCGCGAAATATGAGGAAGGCATGCGCCTCCTGAAGTCCTGCCAGAAGTCCCTCGAGGCCGCGGAACTCCGCATCGAGCAGCTGGGCAAGCGCGGCGACGAATCGCAGGGCTGATGTCGCTCCTCGCGTCCATCCGCGGCCCGCAAGACGTCAAGGCCCTCGC
>JBAXMD010000142.1:0-3381 GCA_037134475.1 Verrucomicrobiota bacterium
CTGTCGGGACACGTTCGTCATGCATGCCCGAACTCGCCGAAGTCGAATATTTCCGACGCCGCTGGAATTCTGGCATCGGCCGAAAGGTCGCGAAGATCTTCTTGAACCCTAAGGCACGGATCGGACGGGGCGTCGACGTAAAGGCGATGACCAAGGCGCTCACGGGCGCGAAGCTTCTCGAATCTTTCGCTGCGGCGAAGCAGATGGCTTTCTGTTTTTCGGGTAATGTCTGGATCGGCGTGCACCTCGGGATGACGGGTCGCATGGAAGCCGGCGATGCCGATCGCGAGCCGACGCCCTATGATCACTTTAAGCTGACGATGACCGGCGGCAAGGAACTCGCCTTCGTCGACCCTCGGCAGTTTGGACTCGTCCAGTTCTGGCAAGGCGCGGGCGTTCCGCCGTGGTGGGAAAAAATCCCGCCAGCAATCCTTTCGCCGGAATTCACCGTCGGTGTCGTCGAGGTCTTCCTCCGTCGCCGCGCGCGCACGGCGATTAAGCCGGTACTGCTCATGCAGGAGCGCTTCCCCGGGATCGGCAACTGGATGGCCGACGAAGTCCTTTGGCGCGCTGGCTTCCATCCTCAAGCCAAGGCCGGCTCGTTCGGGCCGAAGTCCGTGCGCAAACTGCACGCGATGTTGCGCGAGGTCTGCGCGGAGGCGATGGAGGTCATCGGCAAGGATTGGTCCGACCCGCCCGATAGCTGGCTCTTCAACCATCGGTGGAAAGACGGCGGTCGCTGCCCGCGTTCGAAGAAGCCACTGGTCCGCGAAGACGTCGGCGGTCGCACCACCTGCTGGTCGCCCGAGCGCCAGGTGCTCGGCGCCGAACGCCGTTGACCTTCCGCGCCTCCGCGCGACTTTGAATCCATGCGCGTCACCGGCGGCATCGCCCGAGGTATCCAGCTCCGCGTTCCCACGCAGGGAGGCGTGCGCCCGGCCACAGATTACATCCGCGAAGCGGTCTTCAATTCGCTGGCCGCATTCGTGCCTGGTACCGCCGTCTTGGATCTCTTCGCCGGCACCGGCGCCTACGGACTCGAATCACTGAGCCGAGGCGCGCTGCGCGCGACGTGTGTGGACGAGCGTATCGGCCCTGACCTCACGGCGAACGCCGCCGCGGTCGCGAAGTCGATGGGCCTCGCCGAACTTCCTTTCACCAAGATCACGGGCGACGCGACCAAGCCTGGCGTGGCCGAAGGCCGCTTCGATCTGGTGTTCGCCGATCCGCCCTGGGAACTCTGGCAGACGAAGGGCGCGGAGATCGCCGCGACGGCGGTGAGCTATGCCGAAGAAGGCGCCCACGTGCGCGTGATCCTCGAAGCCCCCGGCGGTTACGCAGTTCCGGTCCCCGAAGGCTGGAAGCTGCGCAAGGTCATCGGCAAAGGCAAAGGCCAGCCCGCCGCCTCAGTCCTCGTCCGCAAGGCCGCGGAGTGATCAGCCGCCGAGCGACTCGTGCTTTTCCCAGACGCGCAGCTGCGCGAGCATGAGCGCCCCGCCGACGAGCGCGGCGGCTTCGACGCGCAGGATGCGATCACCCAGGTGCGCAAAAGCGAAACCAGCGTTCCGCAACCCCGTACGTTCTTCTTCGGCGAAGCCGCGCTCAGGGCCGATCGCGAGCACGGCGGCTTTCGCCGGAGAGGAAACTTCCGGAGCGCCCGTCGCTTCATAGGGATCGAGCGCGAGCTTCCACGCATTCGCATCGAGACCGATGAGTGCTTCAGCCAGCGAGCCGACGCGCGTCACTTCGGGCACGAGTGTCGAGCAAGCCTGCTCGGCTCCCTTGAGGACATGCTCGCGCCACTCGCCGTCTTTCCAGAGCGAGCTGGTGAGGTAACCAGGATCACCTTTTGCGGATTCGAAGAAGACGATTCGGGCGGCGCCGAGGCTCGCGAGATCGTGCAGGACTTTCTTCGCGGTCTGCGGACGTGGCAGCCCGACGAGCACAGTGAGAGGCAGACGCGCTTGCAGAGATTTTTCCCAGGCGACTGCGAAGGTCAGCTGCGGTGCGAGCGTTGTGATGGTGGCGATACCTCGCAGGCCGTTCTCGACGCCGACGTGGAAAGAGCCGCCGACCGCGAGTCCGACCGTCTCGCGCAGGTGTCGGGCGCGGGCGTCATCGGGCGGGAGCCCGGTCTTGGCTTCGTCGGCGGTTATGAGCACCAGATTCACTGCGCTTAAAGTGGGAGGCTGGACAGGGCTGGCGAGAGGGAAGGGCGCTAACGCTTGCAGGGCGGACTGCTTCGTTTAGAGTCACGGCATGGACCTTTCGGAATTCCGTAAAGAGTACGCGGCGCACGGCATCGACCGCCATGAGCTGCTCGATCAGCCGTTGGCCCAATTCAAGGCGTGGTTCGAGCAGGCCAAGACCGCCGGGGTCATCGAGCCCAATGCGATGGTCCTATCGACCCTTGGCCTGGATGGGTTCCCCTCTTCCCGGACCGTCTTGCTCAAGGCTGCCGACGAGCGCGGGTTCTCCTTCTTTACTAACTACGACAGTAAGAAGGGGGAAGAAATCGCCGCCAACCCGCGGGTGACCCTGCTTTTCCCGTGGTACTCCCTTGAGCGTCAGATTCACATAACTGGCTTATTGATAAGGACTTCAGAGGAAGAATCCGTGACCTATTTCGCTCGTCGCCCCTATGGCAGCCAGCTGGGGGCCTTGGCCTCCAAGCAGAGCGATATCATCGCTGATCGCGGGGTCCTCGAGGCCCGCTTGGCAGAGCTGAAAGCCACTTATCCCGAGGGCCAGGTCCCGAAGCCCCCCCATTGGGGCGGGTACCGCCTGGTCCCGACCAGCTTCGAATTCTGGCAGGGTCGCACCAATCGGCTCCATGATCGCTTCCATTACACCCTGAATAAGGGCGTTTGGGACATCGTACGCCTCTCTCCGTAATCGGGTCTCGGGGATTAGTTTACCTAATAGGGGGGCCTATTGACCCTTACTCTGGGCATGGGGGTGCTCGCAGGGTTGACCATCCTGCTGGGAATCATTCACCAATCCTTTCCCGCGTCTAAATGCGCCCTCTTTTCCTCCTCAGTCTCTTTGCCCCGGCCTTCGCTCTCGCGAACGAAGAAGGCGTCAATCCGAAGGCAACCGACCTCTTTCAGATCGGCGGCATCCCAGTCTCCAACTCGATCCTGACCACCTGGATTCTCGCGGCCGTCATCATCATCGCCATCCGTGTCCTCATCGGCACGCCGAAGATTGTTCCCAATAAGGGCCAGGCGCTCGTAGAGAACATGGCCTCCGGCCTGCGCGACGCCCTCGAGCCGATCGTCGGCAAGAGCATGATCGGCAAGGTATTCCCGACCCTCTGCGGTTTCTTCATCTTCATCCTGCTGATGAACTGGAGCGGCCTCCTTCCCGGAGTCGGCACGA
>JBAXMD010000143.1:0-3321 GCA_037134475.1 Verrucomicrobiota bacterium
CTACGCAAGCCTGCAGGAAAACCTGTGGCTCCTGCTGTACGGTGAAGAGATAAAGCCGCGGGCCGGCCCCGTGCGGAGCCTTGGCGAAGGCCTCCAGCCACTCCCGCTGCCAACGGGTATGCCCTTTCTGGACACCCCCGACCTTATGATAGGAGCTGTCCGAATAGACCATCTTAGGCTCGCCCTTCTTCGACTCATACAAGCGGACTCCATCCTGGAAGTCAGAGAAGACCACCAAGGCGTCGTAAGACTCCGCCAGCAAGCGATCCATCCAGGCGCCCAGCGACCCCTTCTCGCACGCCGTGCGCACCTTCGCCTGCACCGAACGTCCGTTCGGCGTCAGCGTCTCGACGATTGTCTGCGTCGGGCCCTCGCGGAGCTTCGGGGGGAGCCCATGAAAGCGTAGGCCATGGACGACCATATCGCCCAACCCCACGACCCGGGCACCGTCGAAGCGGAAGACGTCGGCATCGGGAAATTCCTTCCGGATCTCGGCCTCGACGCGGGGCAGATAGGAACGCATCGAACCAGAGCAATCCAAGTAGACCGCGACCCGCTTCGCCCGGATGAACGCGCCCATCACCGGACGCCCCACGAAGCCCGCACGATTGCCCAAGCCCGCACCGAGGCCGTTCCCGCCGAAGGAGCCGAGGCCGCGTCCGAAGCCGCCCTTCCCTTGTCCGCCGGATAGGCCCGCCAAACCCATCTCGGGCGTCATCGCCTTCATCGGCGGCAACGCCAACGTCGCGCTCGCCGACTTCGAGGTCAGTCGCTTCTGGGGTGTCGGCACCTTCGGCTTACGCTGGATCGGATGCGTCGCCGCCGGACCACCGGACCTGCCGCCGGCGACCGCATGCGACGTGAATTCCTGCTTCGGCGGCTCGGGCGGCGAACGGAAGACGATCCAGCATGCCGCGACGACGAGAATCGCGTGCAGACCAAGAGAGAGCAGCAAGCTTCGAAACGAACGCGCCGGAGTGCGACGGTCGACCATCGGATCTGGATTTGTCATCCGGCCAGTCTAGGGCGATGCGCGAAGGCTCAAGCGGACGAAGGCACTAAGAGCCCCTGCGGCCGGACCAGAGGTTCTCACCAGGGACTCGTCCAACAAAAAGGCGAAGCCGGTTGGCTTCGCCTTATGGTCCCAAGGATCGGAACTTAGCGCGTCGGAGCGGCACCGCGGGCGTTACCCGTGGTCGAAGCGGCCGGACGGAAACGCAGGACGGCATTGGCTGCGGCGGCGGTGGCCGGCGCAGACATCTCGACGGTAAAGTAGCCAGCGACGCCCTTCACCGGCGTCACCGAGATCACCTTCGTCGCGACCGGGAAGCGAGCGTCCACGACGACCATGCCAGGGCGGAGATCGATTGAACCGGAAACTTCGGAGAGCGTCTTGGAGTCCTTGGCGAGCGTGGCAACGGCCTGAATAAGAGGGACGAAGCCGTAGACGGCGTTCGTGGCATCCTCGGTCACCGGAGCGGAGATCGTCAGCTGCTTGTCAGTGACCTTCTTCTTGCGCTTTTTCTCCGGGTCTTCCGGATCGATAATCTCCTTGAAGGTCGGCATCGAGACGAGCGTGGCACCATCGGGAATGCCACGTCCACTGACCGGCATACCGACATAGAGGTCGTCGTAATTATGGAGATCGTTGAGGGTCGCGACGCCCTTCTTAGCGTTGCCGAACTTGACCATGATGGCGCTACCTTCGGAAGCGGAGACGCAGCGCTGGAGGATCGTGCCAGGCTTGTTACCATAGGCACGGGAGGTACTGATGAGATAGAGGCGGGGGCCCTTGTTCTCGCGGGCGCCGGCAAAGGCCTTCTCCCATTCGTCTTCCCACTTCTTCTCTTCGGGGAAACGCTTGTCGCCGCCATTGTTGCAGACCACGCGGCCGGAGACGGCGGCGGTGAGGGGCTTGCTGAGCGTGAAGCTGACGTTATCCTTGATCTCGGTGACGGTCGTGCCCTGCGGGATACCGGACCCGAGGGCGACCATGCCGACGATGAGACCCGTGGTCTCCTTGCACTGGACGATTGGCTGGCCGGAAGCGCCGCCGCTGGCGACGAGGGTGACCGAGCGGGCAAAGCCGCCTCCCTGATTAGTGCGGTCGGAGAAGACGACGGGCGGGTCGGCACGCATACCCTTGTCGGGCTTGTAAGCCGCCACGCCGCCGATGGCCTTCGTGCGGATCTGGCGGACACCGTCCTGGAAGTCAGAGAAGATGATCAGCGCATCGTAGGTGCGGTCGTCCTTGAGGATATCGATCCATCCGCCGACGGATCCCGTCTTAAAGTTGCTGCCGTACTTCTTGAGGATGGCACGACCTTGGGAGGTGAGTTTGGCCGGATTGGTCTCGGTCGCGACGAGCTCGCCCTTGGCGTTCTTCTTGGAGCCGCCGCCGGTCGGGCGATTGATGAAAGGCGTGCCCTTGAATTTGTCTCCGCCGACGATCTCACTGTCGTGGATATCGATGAAGACCCCATTGCTGAGATACACGTCGGCATCCGGGAACTTATCACGGATCTCCGCCTCGACGCGATCGAGGTAAGGAAGCATCGAGGCCGAGGCGTCAAAGTAGACCGCCAAGCGCTGGGAGAAGATGTTCGCTCCCATCACCGGACGGGCGACGAAGTTCTTGCCGCCGCCAGAGCCCATGCCCTTACCGGTACCGATGCCGCCGCCGGCGCCGCCACCGAAACCCTTTGAGGCGCCGCCAGCCATCGCGCCGGAGATCATCGAGGAGGCCGAAGCGGAGTTCGGCATGTCAGGAAGCGCGATCGAAGCCGAGGCGCTCTTGGAAGTGATGCGCGTGGTCGTCTTCGCAAGCGACTTCACGTTCTTGGGCTGGACCTTGTGCTGCGTGCTCTTCACGCGCTCGCCGCCGGAGCCGCCGCCCGCGCCCGTGGCGAAGGTGTTCGGATCTTTCTTGGCGTTGTCGGTGACCGTGGAGACGACGAAAGCGGCGGCGATAAAGACCAACAGGACGTGGATTCCGAGGGAGACGGAAAGACCACTGGCGCCGATACGCTGCCAGAAATTGCGCTTCATGCGCTTGGATCCGAGCGAGTCGGACTCGACCTTTTTCTGATCAACTGGAGGGGCGTCTCCAGGAGGGGGCGTGGGAGTATCTTCGGACATCGCGTGAAGGGGGTGATTAATCTTCCCCTCCGCCCCGCCTGCTTCAACCCTTTTTGCCCCTAACCCGGGGGGCGGAACTCGCATAAGAAATGGCTTGCGACTCGGCCCTGGCCGCTTTCTCCTTCGCCTCCCACTTATTGCAGGGTGGAGCAGCCCGGTTAGCTCGTCAGGCTCATAACCTGA
>JBAXMD010000144.1:0-3303 GCA_037134475.1 Verrucomicrobiota bacterium
GCGCCTAAGAAGGTTACCAAGAAGCCCGCCGCCAAGAAGGCACCAGCCGAAAAGAAGCCCCGGGCCAAGAAGCCAGATGACGGCCAGTCCACTCTCAACCTTTAAACAAAACCACCATGTGTGCCCAGCGTAGCCGCGGTCGATCCGCCAAAAATAATCTGATCCAAGCCGAGATCGGGATCGTCGGCATGGCCGTCGTGACCTTGCTCGTCTCCCTCGCTGGTCTCTGGTTCAGCCATGAGCTACGCGACACCACCAAGCGCGTGAAGGAGACGACCGTCAGCATCCAGTCCTCTTTCGAAGCCTATAAGAGCGCGATGAAGTCCGTCGACACGGGTGTCGTGCTCTTCACTGACAAGGGCACGAAGTCGGACAACAAGAACGTCGAAGTGACCGCCACCGCGGCGACCAGCGCCTTGGAAGTCGCTGAGCGCGACACGAAGCAGTCCATCAAGCTGCTGGACCAGGTGATCGAACTGCTGGCCACTTATGAGACCGTCACGGTGACCTTCGGCGCCTCCGCGCTGATCTTCGCGCTGTTCGTGGCAATCCGTCGGTTCCGCATGTAAGCGGAGTGGGGCTTAGGCGAAGTGGCCGAAGCCGCGGACCTTGATCGGCTCGCCGTCGGCGATATCGCGGGCGAGGCCCGTGCCGGCTTCGGTCGTGCCTAGGCGCGTGAGCGGTGTGAGCGGGAAGGCTTTCCGGAAAGACGATTCCAGTAGGTCGGCACGGTCGTCGCTGACCGCGAAGAGCAGTTCGTAGTCCTCGCCGTCCTGCAGGGCGTGTTCGAGGGCCGGTTTGCCATCGGATTTCGAAAGCGCATTCGCGGCATCGGAGACCGGCAAGGCTGCCACGGTGATGCGGGCGTCGAGTTTAGGGCCGAGCAGTCCGGGCAGGTCCTTGGCGAGGCCGTCGGAGAGGTCGGTGCACGCCGTGACTTCGCCGTGGCTGCAGAGCCATTCGCCTTCGGCGAGACGCGGGGAGAAGTCGAGGTGCTTGCCGTAGAGCGAGCCGCCGAGCTGGCCGGTGACGAAGAGCACGTCGCCGACGGCGGCGGTCTTGCGCGTGAGGATGCGATGGGCGAAGCCTTGGACGGCGAGCGTGCCGATGAAAGCGCCGTTGGGTCCGCGGCAGATATCGCCGCCGACGATGCGGAGTCCGGCCTTGGCGGCGGCGCGTCCCGCGCCATGGGCGAAGTCGGTCAGCCAGGTCGCGTCGACGTCGGCGCCGATCACGAGGGAGAGCAAGGCGTCGGAAGGCACGGCTCCGGCCGCGGCGAGGTCGCTGAGATTACGGTTCACCAGCTTCGCGCCCGCACGGATACCGTCGCAGGCGGCGTCGAAGTGTCGGCCCAGGATCACCGAATCAATCGTGCTCGCGCGGATCGAGCGGCCGCCGGTAGTGGGCAGGTGCGCGCAATCACCTCCAGGACCTTCGGGGAAAGCAGGGGCGGCTTCAGCAAGGGACTGCACCACGCGACGGATAAGTTCTTCCTCGGTCAGCTTGGCGACCGAACGGTCCGCGGCAGTGGTGAGGGCTCCCATGGCCTCAGAGCGTGGAGGCGTTCGGGGCGAGTTTCAACCAGAGTAAGTTCCAACCGTTGAAACAGCAGTGGATGGCCATGCAGGTCAGGAGCCCGTAGCGGTCGCGGACGAGGCACATGAAGGCCCCGAAGGCGAACAGAGGCAGGGCGGCGGAGGGGCTGAGGTGCGCGGCGCTGAAGAGCGCGCCGGTCACGACGATGGCGATCCAGCGTCCGTGGGTTGCGGAGGCAGCACCGAGGCGACGCAAGCCCGGGTAAATCATGCCGCGGAAGGCCAGTTCTTCCATGACCGGAGCACCGATCGTGACAGCCAGAGCGATCGTGAAGAAACGCCACGTGTCGACGTCGGTCTTCAGGACGGCGTCCACGATCTCCTGCGGCTCGTCGGCGGGCGGCTGGCCGGTCCAGCCGTGCAGGAAGAGCTGCCCCCAGGCGACGTGGACGCCTTTCCATAAAAGTGTGGCGGCGAGGCCGAGGGCAAAGATCGAAAGTAGCCCGAGGAGCACGCGGGGGACGCTGAAGGCACGGAGGGCCTGACGGAAAGGAGAGCCTTCGAACTTTGGCTCACCGGTCTCAACGCAAGGAGCCCAATTGAGCGTTCGAGGTGCGGCCGCGCCCATGCCGAGCATGGCGGCCGCCGCGGCGAGCTGCCCGCAGAACGCGGAGGTGAAAAGGTGCGCCTGCGAGATGCCGAAGTGCGTGGAGAAAGCTTGCGAGACGAGGCCCGTGACCAAGCCGAAGATGAGGCCGAAAGCCAGCAGGCCAGTACATAGGCCCATCACGGCGTCGCTGATGAGAGTCGTCGGTGCCCCCGCCTTACCGGGCAGGTTGCGCCAGCACTTCAGGGCATAGATACCGATGAGAGCCGAGAGGAGATTTAAGACCACGCACGCCCAGTCCCGAGGCCCGAAGACGTCGAGGGACTGCGTGAGCTCGTCCATCTTCGCTTAGGCGCCGAAGACCTGACGACCGCCGACGAACGTCGCGCGGACGCGACCCGTAAGGGCGCGACCGACGAGCGGGTTGTTGCCGGACTTTGAGAGGAGGTCGGCGGACGCGGGCGTCCAGGCGGCTTTGGTGTCGAGGAGGACCAAGTCGGCGAGGGCACCGGCCTTGAGGGTGCCAGCTTCGAGACCCAGGGCCTTGGCCGGACCATGGGTCAGGCGGGCGATGAGCAGGGCGAGGTCGGCGTGGCCGCCGGTGACGAGCGCCGTGTGGGCGGCCGCAAAGGCCGTCTCAAGCGTCGCGGCGCCGAACGGAGCGAGGTCGAACTCGCAGTCTTTCTCAGTGGCCGTGCAAGGCGAGTGGTCGGAACAGATCGCATCGATCGTGCCGTCGACGAGCGCGGCGATGAGCGCGAGTCGGTCGGCTTCTTCGCGGAGAGGCGGATTCGTCTTCAGGCTCGTGCCATAATTGGCCAGCGCGGCGTCGGTGAGGAGCAGGTGAAGCGCCGAGACCTCGGCCGTGACCGCGAGTTTCTTCGCCTTGGCGCGGCGGACGATGTCGGCGGAGCCACCGGAGGAAAGGTGCTGCAGGTGGATGCGGGCCTTCGTGAGTTCGGCGAGCAGGCAGTCGCTCGAGACCACGACTTCTTCGGCGGCGCGGGGCAGGCCGCGGAGGCCGAGGCGGAGAGACCAGGCGCCTTCGTGCATCTGGCCACCTTCGGTCATGCTGCTGTCCTGGCAGTGGTCGAGGACCACGAGGTCGAACATCGCGGCGTATTCCAGCGCGCGACGCATGATCTCGTTGTTCTGGACGCC
>JBAXMD010000145.1:0-3187 GCA_037134475.1 Verrucomicrobiota bacterium
ACCCCTTCATCACCCCCATGCCCACCCTCCGCCTCCTCGCCCTCCTCGCCGTGTGTTCCCTTTCCCAAGCCGCTGAAGTGAAATATGACTTCGTCCCTAACTTCCTCGGCACGCCTCCCGGCAAGGAGCAGATCGGCAACGGCCACGGCGAGATCGCCGTCGACTCCGCCGGCCTCATCTATGTCAGCGTCCAGGAGAAGGACGCCGGCATCCAGGTCTACGGCAAGGACGGCAAGTTCATCAAGGCCCTCGCCCTCCCGATGTCCCTCCACGGCTTCGTCATCCGCAAGTCCGCCGAAGGTGAGTTCCTCTACGGAGCGGTGCTCGGCGAGCAGCGCTTCCTGAAGGCCAAGCTCGACGGCACGATCGTCATGGAAATCAAGCCCGACGCCTTCCCGGCCGACAAGGGCAAGGCCAAGGACAAAGCGGGCAAAGTCGGCAACGCCCTGAAGCTTACCAACTGCGACGTGGCCCCGAACGGTGACATCTACATCGTCGACGGCTACGGCAAGAGCTGGATCTTCGTCTTCGACAAGGACGGCAAGTTCAAGTCGGTCTTCGGCGGCCCCACCCAGATGGTGGACGGCAAGGCCTTCGCCAACACCCATAAGATCTTCATCGACGTGCGCTTCTCCCCGGTCCGCCTCCTCTGCCTCGATCGCGGCAACAACCGCATGTTCCACCTCGACCTCGACGGCTCCAACCCGCAGATGATCGCCAACGCGGGCCTGCGTAATCCGTCCTCGGCCTCCTTCCACGGCGAGCTGATGTGCGTCGCTGAGATCGCCGGCCGCGTCTCGGTCTGGAGCAAGGAAGGCACGATGGTCGCTTCCCTCGGTGTCAATGACACCAAGGGCCAGACCAATACTCCCCGGGTGACTCCTGCTGACTGGCGCGAAGGCGTCGTCACCTCGCCCCACGGCATCACCTTCGACAACGACGGCAACATCCTCGAGACCGAGTGGAACACCTTCGGTCGCGTGCTGCGCTGGAATCGCAAGTGATCCGCGCGCTGCGCCAGCGGGTCGTGACTTGGGGAGCCCTCGTGCTCCCCTTGTTCGTCTATGCTCATAACGGCGAGTTCCTGCTGGCGAAGCTCACGCTCCGCACCGACGGCGAGTGCGTCCTACGCGTGACGGTCGACACGGAAGCGAACTTCAACATCCAGGACCGCGCGCAACTGGCCAAGGCTGCCGAGAACCTCTTCCAGCTGTCGGCCGGCAAGGAGACCACTGCACTCAGAAAGGTTGCCGGCGAACCGTCCTTCTCCTCGGAATCGAAACTCGATCCGGCCGCTCCGCTCGGCCATACGGCCGAAGAAATCGCCAAATCCTACAAACTCGAGGTCGTCGAATGGACTTGGACACCAGAGTCGCCGAAGTTCGTGCTGCGCCTACCGGAACTGAGCCCGCACACGGTCGTGCTCTGGCTCAACGACGAAACGAAGCCAGTCGCCAAGCCACGCTGGGTGATGATGATCGCCGAAGACGAATCGCCACTGATCACCGCGGTCCCGCCGCTGCCTGAATCTTTGAAGCGCAGGATCATGGTCCAAAAAGTAGGGTTGTCGATTTGGCTGCTCACCTTGGTCATCGGAGTCGGGCTTCACCTCAAGCGCCGCCGGCAGCGCCTACGCTCGCAGACCTAAGCGAGCGTCGCTTCGACGAACCCGGCCCGAGCCTCGAAGTGCGGGTTGTGGCCGCTGTCCGGGAGCGAAATCACGTCGGCTTGGGGGAAGTGCGCGCCAATCGTGGCGACGTCTTCGTCGCGGATGTAATTCGACTTCCCGCCACGCAGGAAACGCGACGGGCCGTTCCAGATTTCACCGGCAGCCAACGGGTTACCCAAGATCTCGGGCAAAGAGTTCGTCAGCGCGGCGCGGTTCACGGTCCAGCGCCAGCGACCTTCGGTATCCTGCCCGAGGTTTGTGAGGATGAACTGACGCATACCCCACTCGGGCACCTGAGCGGCGAGTTTCTCCTCGGCATCCTTGCGCGATTTCACGGCGGAGAGGTCAAGGGCGTTCATCGCGGCGAACTCGACGCGCACGCGGTCCGAATACGCGCGCGGAGCGATGTCCACGACGGTGAGGCGCGATACGAGGTCCGGGCGATCCATGACGAGGCGCATCGCGGCCTTGCCACCCATGCTGTGGCCGACGAGGTGCACCGGGCCGAGCGAAAGTCCGTCGAGCATCGCGATGACATCACCGGCCAGCGCCGCATAGGAACAGTCGTCCGCCCAGGGCGAAGATCCATGATTACGCAGATCTGGCGCCAGCACGCGATGGCCTTGCTCGGCGAGCGCCACGCCGGCGGACTGCCAGTTACGCGACGAACCGAGCAGGCCGTGCAGCACGACGAGCGGTGCACCGGCACCACCGAGTTCGCGGATGATTAATGGAAGCGTTGCAGACACGGGAGACGCCAAGGTGGAGGCGCAGGGCCCGAGGTCGAACCATTTTCCCGCAGAGGTCTTGAACAACGCCGGCTCCGCGCTATGAACATCGCATGCTCACCCGTCTGCTCCCCCTGCTCGCCTGCGCCGCTTCGGCGTTCGCCGCCATCGAAGTCGTCAAACTCCCCGGCGCCGAAGATCTGCACGAGCCCTTCAGCATCGCGTTCGACGCCAAGGGCGACGCGTACGGCGTCGAATTCCAGCCCGCCAACCGCATCTTCAAAATGCACGACGGCCAGATCGAGCATATCTCCGGCGTGAAGTGGAACAGCATGGGCAAGGCCCCGAAGCTCCCCGCCCCCGCCAAGCTCTTGGATCTTTCGCCGGCCGTCTACAACGGCATGCACGACATCTCCATCGCGCCGGACGGCTCGATCTACGCGTCCGACAGCTTCCAGCACCGCATCATCCGCCTCGATCCGAAGACGCACGCCACGACGGTCTTCGCTGGCACGGGTAAGGCCGGCTTTGCCGGCGACGGCGGACCGGCGGACAAGGCACAGTTCAATATCCCGATGTGCGGCGTGATTGATCCTTCGGGAAAATTCATGGTCATCGCCGACATTGGCAACAATCGCGTCCGCCGCATTGACCTCGCCACTAAGCTGATCACGACCATCGCCGGTAACGGCAAGAAGGGCCTGCCTAAAGACGGCGACGACGCCCTGCATGCGCCGATGGGCGACGTCCGCGCGGCCTGCACGGCCAAGGACGGCACGGTCTACGCGCT
>JBAXMD010000146.1:0-3164 GCA_037134475.1 Verrucomicrobiota bacterium
AGGCAAGCCTCCCGACTCAGGCTGGCTGCTTGCCGTCGCGCAAGGTGCCGACCAGGAAGGCGGCTCCGAAAAGGCACAGGCTTAGCCACGTGCTTTCGGGCGACTCTTTATTGCTTAAGGCGTAGGCGGCGTAGGGGGCTAGCGTCCATATTCCGACGTTGGTCGCGGTCCGGTCTCCGGGGATATCCTTGCGGTAAAGGGTCAACGCCAGCCACAGGAGCGGCAGGATGTTAAGCCAGTAAACTTCGCTGGCCGTGAGGAAGTCACCCTTCGTCAGGTGCAGCTCAATGCCGACGGCCACCGTCAATAGCATGCTTGCCCATGAGAGGGCCTTTTCACCTACGTCACGGGTGCGGTCGTTCTCCAAGGCGGTGAGTCCGGCTGGCCCGCGCATGACCCAGTAGCGTCCTAGGATGATTAGGACTAAAAAGACGGGCATGTATGGGACCATGTCTTCTTAGGAAGCCGTTTACTTCTTGAATCCGAAATACTGGCTGGCGTTGCCGTAGCAGACGTCGGCGATCAGGCGTTCATTCCAATCCTTGCGGTCCGGGATGCGTCCCGATTCGACGTCCTGGCCGACGAGGTCGCACAGGATGCGGCGGAAGTATTCGTGGCGCGGATACGAGAGGAACGAGCGCGAGTCAGTGATCATACCGATGAAGCGGCTGAGCAGGCCGAGGTCGGACAGCGCATTCATCTGATCGCGCATGCCGCGTTCCTGGTCGAGGAACCACCAGCCCGAGCCGTATTGGATCTTGCCCGGCGTGACGCCGTCCTGGAAAGAGCCCGGTAGGCACGCGAAGAGGGCGGTGTCGGCGGGGTTGAGGTTGTAGAGGATCGTCTTCCCGAGGGCGTTCTCGCCGGAGAGCGTGCCGAACCAGCGGATGAGGCCGGGGCCCTGACGGAAGTCGCCGATGGTGTCGCAGCCGGCGTCGGAACCGAGGCGCTTGAGCAGACCGAGGTTCGGGTCGCGGACAGCGCCGAGGTGGAGCTGGGTGGCCCAGCCCTTGGCGTGGTTGAGGCGGCCGACGTGCAGCATGATGAAGGCCGTGAACTTCTCGGCATCCTCCAGCGTGGCGGCCTTGCCGGCGATGGCGTGCTCCCAGATGGCCTTGGCTTCGGCTTCCGTGCAGGACGCGTCCGGCAGGTAATCGAGGCCGTGGTCCGAGGCGCGGCAACCGGCGGCGGCGAAGTCGTCGTGGCGTTGGTTGAGGCCGGCGATCAGTCCGGCGAAGGTGTCGGCGCCCTTGCCCGTGGCGGCGGCCAGGCGCTTGGCCCAGGCCTGCACGCGGTCAGGCGCCCGGACCTTGAGGCACGCGTCGGGGCGGTAAGTCGGGACGATCTTGGTCTCGAAGCCGGACTTCGCGATCTGGTGGTGCAGGTCGAGCGAGTCGGCCGGGTCATCGGTGGTGCCGACGACGCGTACCTTCATCAGCTTGAGGATGCCGCGGGCCGTGAGGTCGCCGTGCTTGAGCTGACGGTTGGCTTCGTCCCAGATCTTCTGGGCCGTGGCGCCTTCGAGGACGTCCTGGATGCCGAAGTGGCGACGCAGCTCGAGGTGTGTCCAGTGGAAGAGGGGATTGCGTAGCGTGGACGGGACCGTCTCGGCCCAGGCTTGGAATTTATCGCGCGAGGTGGATTTATCTCCGGTGATCAAGTCTTCGCTGACGCCATTGGCCCGCATCGCGCGCCACTTGTAGTGGTCGCCCGCGAGCCAGATGGCGGTGAGGTCTTCGAAGCGACGGTCGTCGGCGATGTCCTTCGGGCTCAGGTGACAGTGGTAGTCGACGATGGGCTGGTCCTTCGCTACGCCGTGGTACAACTTCTGTGCCGTGTCGGTCGAGAGGATGAAATTATCGTCCATGAAGGCCATTATCGTCGGTCTTGCTTAGATGGACATCGCGGCGAAGCCGCCGTCGACGACGATTTCAGCGCCGGTGACAAAGCTGCCGGCGTCGGAAGCGAGGAGGAGGGAGGCGCCGATGAGTTCCTTGGCTTCGCCGAAGCGGTTCATCGGGGTCTTACCGAGGATCATCGCCACGCGCTCAGGGGTGAGCACCTTGCGGTTCTGTTCGGCGGGGAAGAAGCCCGGGACGAGGGTGTTGACGCGGACGCCCTTGGCGGCCCATTCGCGGGCGAGGTTCTTCGAGAGGTTGTGCACCGCGGCCTTGGAGGCCGAGTAGGTGAAGACGCGGGAGAGCGGCAGGATGCCGGATTCCGAGCCGAGGTTGATGATCGAGCCCTTGCCGGCGGCGACCATCGCTTCGCCGAACACCTGGCAGCCGAAGATGACGCCCTTGATGTTCACCGTGAGGATTTTATCGAGCTGAGCCTCGTCGATCTCGAAGAAGGGCGTGGCCGAGTTGACGCCGGCACCGTTGACGAGGACATCGACCTTGCCGTGCTGGGCGAGGATGCCGTCGCGCAGTTTGATGAGGTCAGCCTTATTGGTGGCTTCGCAGGAGATGAACTCACCGGAGCCGCCGGCGGCCTTGATCTTGGCGAGGCGGGCGTCGGCCTTGGCGGGGTCGCGACCGACGAGGATCACGTGAGCACCTGCGGAGGCAAAGCCTTCGGCCATGGCGCCGCAGAGTTCGCCGGTACCGCCGATGACGACGGCCGTGCGGCCTTTGAGGGAGAAGAGATCGAGGGAGGACATAGAGAGGGAGGACAGGAGGGCGAGAGGACTTGAGGACAGGAGGAAGAAGGGGGCGATTAGCGGACGACGCGGGCGCCGCCACCAGCGAGCTGCTTCTCGACTTCCTTGCGGGTGACCATCGACGTGTCGCCGGGGGTCGTGGACGCCAGCGCACCGTGGGCGGCACCGTAGTTCACAGCCTTCTGGGCGTCGTTGTGCTCGAGGAAGCCGAAGACCAGGCCTGAGGCGAAGCTGTCGCCGCCGCCGACGCGGTCGAGGATCTCGAGCTCAGGGAACTGGATGCTGTCGTAGAACTTGCCGTCATGCCAGCAGATGGCGCTCCAGTCGTTCTTCGTGGCGGTGATCACGCGGCGCAGCGTGGTCGCGGCGACCTTGAAGTTCGGGAACTGTTTCACGGCTTCGCCGATCATGTCCTTGAAGGCCTGGGTCTCGATATGGGAGAGGCTATGGTCGGCGCCCTTGACCTCGAAGCCGAGGGAGGCGGTGAAGTCTTCTTCGTTGC
>JBAXMD010000147.1:0-3128 GCA_037134475.1 Verrucomicrobiota bacterium
TCAGCCACTGGGGCAACCACAAGTCCGAGGCCACCCGTACCGCTGTCGAACCAGGCGCCGAGAAGCTCGCGATCCTCAACGGCGTCGGGCAGATCTTCGCCGACACCGACGTCTACGAAGCCCACCCCCCGGCCGACGTCCAAGTTCTCCTCCGTGGTCTCGTGCTCAAGGGCATGAACCCAGAAGACCCGCTCAGCGAACGTTCCAAGCCGCGCTCCGACAAGAAGGAGCAGGGCGTGAATGCTCCCGCGATGGCCGTGGCCTGGACCCGCGAGGTCCCGAACGCCGCCGGCACCAAGAACCGCGTGCTCACGACCACCATGGCCTCCGCCAGCGACCTGAAGGACGAGTCGCTCCGCCGCCTGCTCGTCAACGGCGTCTTCTGGGGCCTCGGCCTCGAGGTGCCCGCCAAGGCCGACGTGACTCCGCTGGTGGAGTGGAAGCCCAGCAAGTACTCTTTCAACATGTTCCACCCCGGCCTGAAGGCCGAGGATTTCGTGGGCGTGTTGCCGCCTCCGGTCACCGCTCCGCCGGCCACCCCCAAGAAGAAGAAATAAGCCTTAGGCTTACTTCTCTCCACACGGGCGCATCGCAGGATGCGCCCGTCTTGTTTAGGCGCGGATGCCCCGGTTCACCAACAGCTGGATCAGCGCGTCGTTGTAGATGATGTAGGCCCCTTCGCGGGCGGTGGCGTCGCGCACCTCGATATCGTCGCTGACGACGAACCAGGGCGCTTCCACGGTCTTGTCCTTGGCCACCAAGTCCATGATGTCGTGGTCGGCCTTGGCGCCGGCGCGGCTGAAGGTGACGCGCACGCGAGCGTTCGTCGTCTTGAGCGCGCTTTGTTGGCCGTCGAAGCTTACCCAGACGTGCAGTCCGGGCGCGTCATCGGCTAGCTTCTCGACCAGCTGCACGACCTTCTGGCGGGCGGCGGCGTCGAGTAGGAAGCGGCTTTCTCCTTGGGCGTTCTTTTTTGTAGGCAGGCGCAGCCCGAGGTAATCCTGGCGGAGGCAAGCGAAGTTGTTGGCATCGAGGGCGAGGCGGGCCTTCTCGCCCGTGGCCACGGCGCGTTCGAGCAGCGCGAGCGGCCCGGACTGCTTCTGTTCGTGGAATGCCCGGTCCGCCATATAGGAACGGCGGCGATGGATATCGCGGCGGTAAAGGTCCGCGTGACGCGAGTCGACCAGACCTGATTCTTCGGCGAGGTGGAGAGCGCTCTCGATCGACTTCAGTTCGCGCGCGTCGGCGCCGTTGATCTTGGCCGAGATGCGCTCGAGGAAGGGGTCGGAGGGCTGGTCGCGCTTCTCGAGTTCGTAGCGGACCTTCTCGATATGCTCCGTGAGGCGCTTCTCGAGGGCGACGACTTCGGGTAAGGCCTGGCCGGCGGTGCGCAGGTAACGGCGGAGCAGCTTGAGCATCTCCTCCATCTGCGGGATGGCCTGACGCAATTCATGTTCCTTGGCGAGAAAAGGGTCGGCGTCGCGCTGGGCCTTGCGGACCTTCTCGACGGTCTCCGTGGTAAGCTGGCGCAACTTGGCCACTTCTTCGGAGGCGGATTTCAGGGTGCGCGCATCAGCCAGCCAAGGGCGAATCTCTTCGGAGAGGAGCTCTTCGGCGATTTCGCGAGCCTTCTTGGTCACGTGTTCGCGGGCCCGATCCAGTTCGCCGCGCAGGCGGGCGACTTCGGTTTCTTCTGCGACCAATTTGGCTTGGAGTGCGACGATATTCGCGTCGAGCGCAGCGGCCTGCTTGGCGGCCTCCTGGGCTTGGCGGGCGGTTTCGTCGCGGGCTTTGCGGATCTCGGCGTCCTTCGCTTCGAGTTCGTTGGCGTGCTGACGACGAATCTGGCGGCCTTCATTTTCGCGGGCGGCTTTGCCTTGGGAGAGTTCCTGCAGCAATCGCCGGACGGTCTTGCCGGCGGAGTCGAGCGCGTCCACGGAATCAAGGGGTTCTTTTTCTGAGGTGCCGCCGAGCTTGGCGATGGCCGCCTTCCATGCCTTCACCTCAGGTTTATTGGCCTGTGCCTTGGCGTTGGCCAGGAGGCGAGGCAGGAGGTCGGCGGGCAGGGCGGCGTCCTTCTGCTCGGCCTGGTTGTTCCAAAGGACGCAGAGGAGGGCGGCGCGCGGGCCACCGATGGCGGCGGCCAGTTCGTCGAGATGCTCGAGCAGTTTCGCCTTCTCGCATTTCAGGGCATCGGCGTACCAAGGCAGGTGTTCCGCGATGGCGGCCGCGTCCAGCGCCAGGTGGCCGAGGCGTTTCTTGAACAGCCACTTGGCGTCGCGCAGGAACGGTTTGCGATGGATGTAGCCGCCGGGAATCTGCTTGGCGAGGGCGAGCAAAGGCGCTTCGGCGACATGCTCCAGGTCCATGACCAACTGTTCGGAAAGGATCTTCCGGTGCGGATCGACGGCCTCGGTCTTGTAGGAAAATTGCCCCATGCCTTCAGCGTACCCGCGAGACGACGCGGGGCAAGGTCGTGGCTGGCCGGAGGGGCGGATTTCTTGCTTCGGACTCGCCAGCGGGGAGGGAAGGGGGTTCGTTCTGGGCTGCCTGATGCGTTCTCCCGCCTCCATCGTCATCCCTCTCTGCTCGGCCGTAGGCTATACCTTCGCCGCGATGGCCCTCAAGCGGGCCATGGACGGCGGTCACCCCTGGCGGGTCCTGTTCATCGTGAACCTGATCGGAGCCGTCCTTTTCCAGACCTGGCTGCTACATGGGGGCGAGCCCTTCACGGCGATTAACGTCACCCACGCGATCTTAGCCGGGACGGCTTTCTTCATCGGGCAGGTCTTTACCTTTATCGCGATCAGCCGTGGTGATATCTCCATCGCGACACCGGTGCTCGGGACGAAGGTGATCTTCGTGGCCTTGCTGGTCTGCTTGGCCGGCGGCCAATTGGATCCGAAACTTTGGGTGGCCACGTTCCTGACGACGGTAGCCTTGGCCATGTTGGGCGGCGAGTGGCGCGCGAATCGTGAGCGCTTGCTGGTCAGCGTCGGCTTCGCTTTCCTGGCCTCGGTCGCCTTCGCGGCGACGGACGTGATGCAGCAGTTGTGGGTGCCGGCGTTCGGCTTCGGTCATTTCGGTCCGGTGATGTTCTTGACGGTGGGTACGTTGTCGTTCGCCCT
>JBAXMD010000148.1:0-3120 GCA_037134475.1 Verrucomicrobiota bacterium
CTTATAGACGTGGCGTTCGAGAAGCTGCTGCTTGAGCTGCCGCTCGCTATCGCCGGAGCAACGGCGGACGTCGTGCAGGATGATGTAGGCCATCAGCGAGAGCAGGAGGCCCATGAAAGTATACTGGAGGATGATGACCGCCTTATTGTTCAGCAGGCCCTTGGTGAAGCGCTGGATGGTGGCGATGAGCATGTGGCCGCCGTCGAGCACGGGAATCGGCAGGAGGTTGAGGACCGCAAGGTTAAGGTTAATCAGCACCGTGAACCAGAGCACGCGGCGGATGTCTTCGGAGATGTTATAGTAGGTCTTCGTGATTGAGATCACCGAGGCCAGCTGCTTCACCTGGATGTCGGAGCCGCGGTCGAAAAGGCGGCCTAGCGTGGTGAAGGTCGACTTCACGATGCCCGAGCAGGTCTCCCATGGGTTACGGTAGGCCATTTCCGGCTTGGTCACGAAGAACGTGCCGATCTGCGCGTGTTCGACCGGCTTACCGCGACGCACCTGGGCGTTGCGGAGCGCGAGGTTGCCCGCGTCGCCATTGGCGCGTTTCCAATAGACCGTGAGGTCGCGCGAGGCACCGGCGCCGGCTTTTTCCAAATCTTCAAGGGAACGGACCGAGGTGATCTGCGTGCGACCGTCGACCTTGTCGATGATCGTACCGGCCTTGAGCGTCTCGGCCAGGGCCGGGTCTTCGGGCGAGATTCCGAACACCATCAGCTGGTCGCGGGCGGCCTTGGAGTCGTTGGTGAGCAGGTCTTGGGTGGCCGGGACGACGATGAGCTGATGGCGGTTCTTCTCGTCGCCATAGGCGATGATGCTGACCGGGTTCACCGTCGTGTTCAGCTGCGGGGTGATGACGACCTTGAGACTGACACCGCCTTCGCGTTCGACGAGAAGCGTGCGGGGCTTGGCGCCGCCCTTGCGGAGTAGTTCGCGGAACTCGACGGTGTTGTTGAGGGGCTGGCCGTCGATGGAAAGGATGCGGTCTCCGGCCTTCAGCCCGGCCTTCGCGGCGGGCGAATTCGCGGCGGGCTCGCCGATGATGACTTCGGTGCGCGGCTGCAGGCCGGCCATGCGGACCTTATCGCCGGACTTCGAGTTGAGCTCGATGCGAGCCGGTTGCACGACGAATTCGATCTCCTTACCGTCGCGCTCGACCTTGAAGGTCGCGGTGGGATTGCCTTGGGAGTCCTTGCGGTTGCCGAGCATCACCGCCTCGGTGATTTGGTTGAAGTTCGCGACCGCGTTATCGTCGACGGAGAGGACCTTGTCGCCCGAACGCAGGCCGGCTTTGTAGGCCGGGCCCACGACCGTGTTGCCGAGGCCGAGTTCGGCGAGGTGACCAGAGCTCGTGACGACTTGTTCGGGGACGTAGCCGATGACGGTGCTGGAGGTGCCTTCGGCGACCGGCATGCCGGTGAACCAGAGGATGAAAGCCAGCACGAAGGCGAAGATAACGTTGAAGACCGCGCCCATCACCGAGACAATCATCTTATCAGTGTAAGAAATCTTCGGGAGCTTCTCGGCTTCTTCGCTGCTGGCGCCTTCGATACCTTCCATTTCGGCGAGCTGGGGAAGGGCGACATAGCCGCCGAGCGGGATGATCGAGACGCGGTAGTCGACGCCGTCCTTGCCGGTCCAGCCGAAGAGACGCGGTCCGAAGCCGATGGAGAAGCGCTCAATCTTTAGGCCGCGCTTACGGGCGGCGAGGAAGTGGCCGAGTTCGTGGACGAAGATCGAGCCGCCGAAGAAGATGGCGACGAGGGCGATGCCCTTGAAGGAGGTGAGCAGGTCGCCGAAAGAAAGATTATCCATGGATGAAAGAGGGGAAGGGGGTTATCTCAACGGGCGAGGCCCAGGGCGAGCCTGGACGCGATGACGCGGGTTTCGGCGTCGGCGGCGAGGACGTCGTCCAGGGACCCCGGTTCGCGGGCCGAAACGGCCGCCAGTGTGCGGCCGACGAGTTCGGCGATGCCGGTGAAGGGGAGTTTGCCGGCCACGAATTCGGCCACGGCGACCTCATTAGCTGCGTTGAAGATGGCCGGGGCGGTGCCGCCGGTCGTGGCCGCTGCGCGGGCGAGGCCCAGGCAAGGGTAGCGAGCCGGGTCGGGCGGGGTCATGCCCAGCGTGAGGGCCTGGGCGAGGTCAAGGCGCGGGGCCGGGCAGGGTAGGCGTTCCGGGAAGAGGAGGCAGTCCTGGATCGGGTAGGCCATCGAGGGAGGCGAGAGTAGCGCCTGGAGGCTGCCGTCGGTGAGCGTCACCAGCGAATGGATGATGCTCTGCGGGTGCACCACGACGTCGATGCGATCGGCGGGGACGTCGAAGAGCCAGCGCGCTTCGATGACTTCGAGTCCTTTGTTAGCCATCGTCGCGGAATCGATTGTTACTTTCGGGCCCATGCTCCAGTTCGGATGCTTGAGCGCTTGCGCGAGCGTGACGTGCTTGAGGTCGTCAATCGGCGTATCGCGGAAGGCGCCGCCCGAGGCCGTGAGCACGAGGCGGTCGATGTCGCCCTTGGGCTTATCGCGGAGCAACTGGTGGATCGCGTTGTGCTCGCTGTCGACCGGGAGCAGACGGGCACCGGAGGCCCGGGCGGCTTCAGTGACGAACTTGCCGGCGAGCACGAGGAGTTCCTTGCTCGCGAGGGCGACGTCCTTCTTCGCCTTCAGCGCGGCGAGCGTCGGCGCGAGGCCAGCAGTGCCGACAACGGCGGAGACGACCATCGAGATTTCAGGGAGGCAGGCGACTTCGGTGAGGCCGGCGGTACCTTCGAGGATGCGGGTGCCAGCGGGGAAGGCACCAGAGGCACGGGCTTCAGCGGCGGCGGCCGGATCGGCCAGGGCGATGACCCCGACGCCAAATTCCTTGGCCGGGCCGACGAGCTCGCGCCAGCGAGAGTGGGCAGCTAGGCCGGCGACACGCAGGCGGGACGGATGGGCCCTGACGACGTTGAGGGTAGTCGTGCCGATGGAGCCGGTGGCTCCGAGGATGGCGATGGCCCGGACGTGCATGCGGCGTGGGTAACTCGGAGGCAACCGCGGCGGCGGAATGTGGCAAGCAGTTTGGGGGCAGATAGGGCCTTTCGCCGTTCGACGCTTGTCTCTTTCGTCGGGATTGGTT
>JBAXMD010000149.1:0-3081 GCA_037134475.1 Verrucomicrobiota bacterium
ATGCGCTCTCAGCGCCCGGCAAACTGCCTGACCCAAGACTCTAGACACAGAATGCCGAGCAACGGGTAAGCGGCGTCGATTTCGCCGCGCTTATCGGCTTCGAGCAAGGCGATCGCGCCAGAGCCTGAGAAGAGTCCTGTCGCGTCCAGGCGCCCGGAGTCGGCAAGTTCGCGGAGACGGGCGCCATAGGCTCCATGGATGAGCTGGCGCAACGGCAGGCCGAAGCCGGACTTGGGTCGGGTAATAATCTCATCAGGCAGCACGCCGCGCATGGCCTGACGGAGCACGAACTTGGTCTCGCTGCCCCGAGTCTTGAGGCCGTCAGGTAGGCGCTCGGAGAAGGAGATGAGGTCCGGGTCGAGGAATGGCACGCGGACTTCGACGCCATGGGCCATGGCCATCTTGTCGGTGTAGTTGAGGTTATGGTCCGCCAAGAAGTGGGAACGCTCGAGGTGGAGCATCTGGTTGAGGCGGCTGACGCCGGAGGGCAAACCGTCGAGCGAGCTTAGCAGCAGGTCCACCGGCCGATGGGCTCCCATGCTCTCGCGCATCAGCGGGCTCAGCGCAGGGGACAACGACTCCTGTCCGATCCAGAGAAAATAACTGGCAAGGCGTTCGGCTGGCACCGCATCAGCATAGCGAAAGAGCTTGGCGAGGCGGCGACTGAGCGGAACGGACGTGGAGGTAGAAGCGAACCCACGCCGGAGGAGGGCCCGCGCAGAGGTCGGCGCCCAACCCCAGTAGCGTTCGGAGCGCAGCGCTAAATGCCGACGGTAACCAGTAAAGAGGTCATCCCCACCGGCGCCGGAGAGGAGAACCTTGACCCCTTGGCGGCTCGCGTGACGGCAGATGGCCTGCGCGGCGAAAGCGGCAACGTCGGGCGTAGGCTCGTCGAGCATCCAGACGAGCGCGTCGATATCGTCGACCGCCCGGGCGTCGAAATCAGCCACCTGCAAAGGAGTCCCAAGGTTCGCGCTCATGCGCTGCGCAAACGGGAAATCTTCCGCGAAGCCCTCGGCGGAAAGCCCCTTCAGTTCCGTAGCACCGATGGTGTAGCAAGGGTACCGTTCCGGATTCCCAAGCGCCTTCACGGCATAGTGCGCGATGGCCGAGGAATCGAGTCCGCCGGACAGGAATCCGCCCAGCGGGACATCGGAGACGAGCTGGCGGCGCACCGCTTGGCCGAGATAGTGGCGACACGCTTCGACGGCGTCCTGCTCCTTGAACGGCTGGATCTCCTGCGAGTAGTGCGCGGGGACGAAACTGGCGGTACGGACCTCGCCGTCGGCACGCCATTCGGCAAACGTGCCAGGCAAGAGCTTGCGGACGCCTTTCGCAGGCGTGAGTTCGCCCGGCGCGTAGAGGAGCGTGAGGTAGGCCGAGACCGCTTCCGGATCGAGGCTCCAGTCGACCCCAGGAATACCTTTCAGCGACTTGAGTTCCGAAGCGAAGACCCGGCCTTCGGGAGTCGCGGCCCAATAGAGCGGCTTCACGCCGGCGGCATCACGTGCGAGCAAGAGCTTCTGCTCGGCCGGAACCCACGCGGCGAAGGCGAAGATGCCGTTCAGCCAAGGCAGGCAGTCGGTGCCATAGCACTCGAGGAGGTTGGCCAAGACTTCGGTATCGCTGTCGCCACGGAAGACGATGCCGCGGCGCTCCAGGCGGACCCGCAACTCGCGATAGTTGTAGATCTCGCCGTTGAAGCTCAGCACCACGCGCCCCGAGGCGTCCGCCATCGGCTGCGCGCCGGTCGGAGAAAGATCGAGAATCGCGAGGCGGACGTGCGCCAAGCCGGCCTGCGCGTCATGCCATTCGCCGGAGCCGTCGGGCCCGCGATGGCCTTGGGCGCGGTTCATCCGTCCGAGCAAGGCAGGCTCGAAGCGACCGACATATCCGGCGATACCACACATGATCAGCGACGCAGAGCGCCCTCCGCGTAAATCCGCATCGTCGCGCGGGCCAAGGCTTCCCAGTCATGGGCACGGTGCGCGTGGGCCTGACCCACAAGCCCCTGGGCACGGGCCGCCTTCCGATCGGCCAGCAACGGCGCCACGGCCGCGGCGAGCGCGGCGGCACCCTGCTCGCACTGGACAAGCGCACCAGTGGCCGCGGCTTCGGTCATATAGCAGCCGCGCGTGGCCACGACCGGCAGGCCAGCCGACATCGCCTCAAGGATAGCAAGGGCCATGCCCTCGGATTCGGAAGCATGGACAAAGACATCCGCCGCCGCATAGGCCGCGGCCTTGGCGGCTTCGTCCAAGAATCCAAGCCAGTGCACGCGCGCCGCGCACCCGCACTCGCGCACAATACGGAAGAGGACCTCGCCATAGGCGGATTCGATCTTAGGCGAACCCGCGATGAAGAGATGCGGCGCAGAAGCGCCTAGTAGGCTGAGTGCCTGGATGATGTCTTCGAGGCGCTTCTTGGACGTAATCCGGCCGACGAAGAGCATGACTCGATCCGCGGCGTCCAAGCCATACTGGCGGCGCAACGCGAGACCCTGCTCCGTCGAGGCGACCGTGACGGGCCGGATGCCGTTAGGCACGACGTGAATAGGAGCGGTCACGCCCAGCGAGAGGAGTTGATTCCGCTCGAGCGGCGTGAGCGCGAAGACGCCGGCGGAGCGATTGAGGTTCGGGCGACTGAAGGCACGGATGTAGAGACGCTTCTTCAGCGACTTCGGGCTCCAATCTGAGAAGAGCGCGGGGTCGAGCGCGCCATGTGGGTGATAGAAGGCCTTGAGTCCGTTCTCCGCAGCGGCGGCACCGACCTGCAGGTTGAGCGGATTGAAGGTATTGTGCGCGTGGAGGATCGCCGTCTTCGGCAAAGTCACGATCTCCTGCTTCAGCCGGAACGACCGGGCAAGTCCCAGCAAGGGATTCGAGGCGAAGTAGCGAATCGGCAGTTCGTCGAAAATCTCGGTCGAACCCGCGCGCAACGCGTTGGGCGTCCAGATCTCGACGTCCGCGCCCAGCCGACGCTGCGCGGAAGCCAGCTCGAACACCATTTTCTGCACACCTCCGGCATAAGCACCGGGAAGGCATTCATAGACGAGGTGACGAATCATGGGTGAAGACAGTG
>JBAXMD010000150.1:0-3075 GCA_037134475.1 Verrucomicrobiota bacterium
GGTCGGCACCTGTGCCGGCTCCGTCCGGACCAAAGATGCCCGCCGACCCATCCCTTGCCGCCCTTACCCTCGTCTGTTCGACCATTCTGGCGAGCGATGCGGCGGTCACCTCTCGCTAATCATGCACCCGACCAAGCCTAGTTACGACAGCCTGATGCAACACACGCGTCGGCACTTCCTCGGCACTTCCGCCCTTGGCCTCGGTGCCTTGGCGATGCGTGGGATCGTCGGTGACGCTCAGGGGGCCGACTTGGCCAAGGGTACCCACTTCCCGGCCAAAGCGAAACGCGTCATCTACCTTTTCCAAGCCGGCGGCCCCTCCCAGTTCGAGACGCTCGACCCCAAGCCGCTGCTCCGCGAGAAGCACACTCAACCGCTACCCGACTCCGTCCGCCAGGGTCAGCGTCTGACCGGCATGAGCGGATATCAAGCCACTCTGCCGCTGGCTGGCTCCTTCGCTGATTTTAAGAAATACGGGAAGAGCGGCGTGGAGTACAGCGACCTGATGAGTCATATCGGCGGCGTTGCGGACGATATCTGCGTGATACGCTCGATGCATACGGAGGCGATTAATCACGATCCCGCTATCACATTCTTCTGTTCGGGCAATCAGGTGGCCGGTCGTCCTTCGATGGGCGCCTGGGCTTCTTACGGACTC
Source organism: Verrucomicrobiota bacterium (assembly GCA_037134475.1). Classification (GTDB taxonomy): domain Bacteria; phylum Verrucomicrobiota; class Verrucomicrobiia; order Opitutales; family UBA953; genus UBA953. The sequence continues at coordinate 659 of JBAXMD010000150.1, forward strand.
GGCAGCATGAATGAGAACCTTCCGGCCTTCATTGTACTTGTCTCTCAGGACTCTACCAAGGACCAGCCACTCTACTCTCGCCTCTGGGGCTCGGGTTTCCTGCCTTCCGAACATCAAGGCGTGCAGTTCAAAGCCGGCAAGGAACCAGTTCTTTATCTCACCAACCCCGAAGGCGTCTCCCCTCATGCTCGCCGCGGCATGCTCGATGCGCTCGGTAAGCTCAACGCCGATCAGCGTGCCGCCGAGCTCGACCCGGAAGTCGACGCCCGTCTCGCTCAAGCTGAGATGGCCTACCGCATGCAGACCAGCGTCCCGGAGGTCGCCGATCTCTCGAAGGAATCCCCCGAGACTCTGGCGATGTATGGCGAGAGCGTGAAGTCGCCCGGTTCCTTCGCCGCGAACTGCCTTCAAGCCCGCCGACTCATCGAGAAAGGCGTGCGCTTCGTCCAACTCTTCCACCAAGGCTGGGATCAGCACGGCGGCCTGCCTGGAGGCATCAAGCGCCAGTGCAAACAGACCGACCAGGCTTCGGCGGCGCTCATCAAGGACCTTAAGCAACGCGGACTCCTCGAAGATACGCTCGTGATCTGGGGCGGCGAATTTGGCCGCACGGCTTACAGCCAAGGCAAGATCACCAAGGACAACTACGGTCGCGACCATCATCCACGTTGCTTCAGCCTCTGGATGGCCGGTGGCGGCGTGAAGGGCGGCCAAGCCTACGGCCAGACCGACGAGTTCGGGTACAACATCGTCAAGGACCCGGTCCATGTGCACGACCTGCACGCGACGATGCAGCACCTCCTCGGTGTCGACCACGAACGCCAAACCTTTAAGTTCCAGGGCCGCTACTACCGCCTGACGGACGTCGCAGGTAACGTGATTAAAGCGGTGGTTGCTTAAAAGGGGCACGTGCTTCACTAGTGGCAGAGATGTCCACCGCCACGCAGGCACCCGCTTCCGCCGTCGCTTCCCGCTCTTTCCGCTTCTACCTGGCCGCGATCGTACTCGGTACGCTCGCCATCCAGATTCAGAACGTGGCCATCGCCTGGCAGGTCTTTCGTCTGACCAAGGATGAAGGGGCTAATGCTGCCCTGGCTCTCGGCGCCATCGGACTGGCCGAAGTGATTCCCTTCGTCAGCGCGGTGCTCTTTGCCGGACATGTGGCGGATACCAATAATCGCCGTCGCATCGCCATCGGGGCCTTGGTCGCGATGACCATGCTGGGGCTCTTTCTCTTCCTGCCTGAGCACCTGAGCGCACGCTGGGCCCAGCTGACCGTAATCTACGGGGTAGTCATCCTCGGCGGCCTAGCCCGCAGCTTCCTCACCACCGCCCGTCAGGCGATCATCGCAGAAATCCTTCCGCGCGAACTCATCCCAAGTGGAGTCCGCTGGCGCAACACACTCTTCGAACTCGCCTGCGTCGTCGGCCCCGGCCTAGCTGGCCTGATGGTCTGGCTCGGCGAGAAGAACGGACTCACCCATGCGGAGAATGTCCCCTATACCGCGATGACTCTCTGCTTCGTCGCTTCGCTCGGTCTGACGATTGCCTTGCGCACGACCCAGACCCTCCAGACACGTTCCCCGGAGCCTATCTTCGTGAGTCTCCGTCAAGGCATCGACTTCATGCTGAGCCAACGCATCATGCTCGGAGCCTTCACGATGGACCTGTTCGCGGTGCTGCTCGGTGGCGCCGTGGCGCTGCTGCCGATCTTCGCTGACATGTTGCAAGTCGGCGCCTTCGGCTTCGGCATGCTCCGGGCGGCCTCCTCGGTCGGCGCGGTGCTGATGTCTCTTTATCTCATCATTCGACCTCCACTGAATCACGCGGGGCGCTCTCTCTACGGCTCCTTCGCCATCTTCGGAATTTGTACGATTGGCTTTGCGCTCTCGATCACCCTCGCCACCGCCCTGGGCCTGAGCCTCCACGCAGCCTTCATCTTCTCCTTCATCTTCCTCCTCTTCGCTGGCGCCGCCGATGCCGTGAACGTCATCATTCGCCAGACGATCCTGCAGACGAGCGTCCCGCCCGAGATGATGGGGCGCGTCTCGGCCGTGACGGCGGTGTTTATCGGCTGCTCTAACGAACTGGGCATGGCTGAGTCGGGTTTGGCGGCCAGGCTCATGGGCACCGTCAACTCCGTGGTCTTTGGTGGCGTCGCGACCTTCGCTGTGATGGGCCTGACACACTGGAAGTTCCCGGAAATCTGGAAGCTGAAGAAAGTCGGGCAAGAGCCTCTTTCCTGACCCGCTTGGGCTTGTATCGGCCCCTGTATAGGCTTCATATCGGTACACCCCTATGAAGCTCCTCCGCCTCCTCCCCTGCCTGCTGGCTATCAGCCTGCTTGGCGCTGAACCCAAGAAGCCCGACTACGACTCCCAGTATGTCCTTGGCCCCGACTCTCAGGAAAAGGAAGG
>JBAXMD010000151.1:0-3056 GCA_037134475.1 Verrucomicrobiota bacterium
AGGTCGTCATGACTGGGAGGGGTAGGCAGGGCGCTCATTTACGGAGGACGGTTGAGAGTAGGCAGATGTTAGCGACGGCGTAGCAAAGCCACATGATAGCCAAGGCAGGGCGATGGGCGAAGAAGCAGGCGATGCTAGCCGACGCGTAGGCCACTGAGGCAATCCCTGGGACGACGATGGTCGTGAAGGTCTCGGTCGTCATGTGATGCGCGGGGGCTTGGCGTTGGGTTGCAGCAGGACGCGGCGATAGTTCTGAGCCCATAGCACTTTGCAAATCATCTTCCCGGTGCGGTCGACTTCGGACTCGCTCATGCTTGGGTGGCAAAGGTGAGTGACCTCATGGATTAGAGTCTCGAGCATCCGTTTTGCACCAAGGCGCGGATCTATTTCGAGTTTGTTCTCTCCAAGAAAGGCCTGTCCCCAGGCACGTTCACGACCGAGGCGACGATGTACCACCTTGACTGGCTTACTTTTGCGGCGGCTCATAGGGTGCGTTAGCGCTGTCGCGGACGTGGTCCCAAAGCCAGTAGATGCCAAGGCCAGCGGCCAAAGCCAGAGTCGTGCCGGCAATGATGCCAAAGTACTTAGACTCGACCACGAACGGGAACGCACCGATCGCGGCACCCGAAGCCAGCAGACTGATGCCAATCTTAGGACCGGCAAACGCCATGGCGAGCGCACCGATGACGGCAGTCCCGACTGCGGCCATGGTCCACATCTGGGAGGCCATGTCCTTCTTCACGCGCTCGACCTCGGCGGTGAGCTCGACGATGCGTTGGTCTTTGAGAGCGGAGACGCGGAGGGCTTCCTTCTGATCGGCCTCAAGCTTGTACCACTTGCTGTCGACGGCGGCCAGTAGGCGCTTACCGTACTCGGCTTGCCGGGCGTAGGCGGCCGGGTCGTTGGCTGATGCCCTGGCTAACGCAAAGGCGATGTCCCCTTCGGAGGGCCTGGCTAAGTAGGCTTGCCCGAGTTTGGCTTCAGCGGTGACAACGGCGGGCTTGTCGGCGTTGCGCTCAATGGCGACCAAAGACGCGGCGACACGATTTTCTGACTTGTCGATTTCATCGCCGAGAGTCGACAAGTTCTTGGAGTCGGTCGGGGCGTCGGGTTGCTTGGGTAGGTCGGCGGACGGCTTGCCTGACCAGAGCGAACATCCGCTGATCATCAACAGGCTTATGACCAAAATCAGACGCATCTTAAAATGGACTTACTTCCCTTTGAGCGCGTTGAGGAGGGCTTTGCCTTTTGCTTCCGTCGAGCTGGCCCGAGCGGCGTTGTTACGCAGGACGAGGTAGCCGGAGATAAACCCGAGAAGAAAAGCGGTGCCGACGGAGATAAAGTAAAACATTGTTAGACGGTGTCGATGACTTCGACTTTGACGAGTGGGCCGAGGTCGACCGGGGTTTGCGGGGTGTCGAAACCATAGACGGCGACGTTCGGGCCTAAGTCACCATTAGCCGAGTAAGAGTGCTGGGCGTTCGTTCCGAAGATGGCCGGGAATAGATTGTCCCAGTCGGCTTGAAAGAGGCAGGTAATTTTATAATAGGTCATTAGGACTGTGGGGCTACCCAGATTTTAGTGTAATATGCACCAAGTAGTATGCGAGTGGCAGCGCTGGCGGTTTGCCCAACAGCAATTTGTAAGGTACAAACATTTGACTGAACGCTGGTTGGCCCTGCTGACGTTGTGGCAACGCTTGTCCCGTTAATAAATAGTGCAACATTACCGGCACCGTCTGATCGTATTTCCCAATCAGATACCAAGCCAACACTAAGCGTAGCCGACGATGATTGAGTGGTCAGCGTTGTGCCATTGTGAACCATCAGAGTAAACGTAGACGCTGTGCCACCTGTTTTTTTCCATCCTATTGCGGCAAATGTTGGGTCGGCATAATTAGTCGGAGGCAAGGCATTGGCTTGCCCGATCCAAATCTTCATTTCGTTATTAGCGTCGCCGATATATGTGCTTGAGAAATTATCTATTGAACCACCCATTCGAATTGGCTTACTAAAATCAAGTTTTGTAGGTGAATATCCAGCCGAAAGACCAAGATATTGATTTGTATATGCAATGGCGTAGCCAGCCGTTGAAACATTGGGGCCAACCACTTGAGTAAGTGAAGAAGCAGAATTACCAACGCTTGCACCCGTTCCAGACGAAGTCGTAGAAAAAACTAAGTTAGGACGATAGCCTGGAATCATCATTGCCGTGATGACGTCGTAAGGACTTGAAACTACGGTATCAGAAAGCCCTTGGCGGGCCTGTGCGTCAGTAGCATTGAGCGGAACCGCCGCCGTGACGAACGCCGTGGTGGCTAAGGCCGTGGTATTGTTGCCCGGGCTTTGCGTTACGCCGATTGAACCTGTCGGTAAAGATGGCGTGCCGGTGAAGGTCGGGGAGGCGAGCGCGGCGTAGGTAGCTGATGACTGAGTCGCCATCGTCCCAAGCCCAAGATTAGTCCGGGCCGTAGAAGCACTCGCTAAATCCGACAGATTATTAGCCGTCTGAGCGACAGCCGTAGAGGCCAGCGTCGATGCAGTCCCAAGCCCTAAGTTAGTCCGGGCATTGGCTGGCGTGTAATTCTTCCAGAGGCTCGTCGATGACTCATAGAACAACGAGTCTTTGTCGGCCACCGATGCGATCGCTACGTTGTGCAGCTCCTCCAGCTCGTAGCCGTTTTGAATGCGAACCGATACCGTTCCGAGCGTAGGGTGTGAACGCGTCACAACCCCGACGTAGACAAGATGATTCGGCGCTGAAGGCTTAGTCGTCGTAACTCCGCCGGCCACCGTAGGGCTGAGGTAGAGTTTATCTCCATCCGTAAAGGCCGAAGTATTGACGCCCGATAAGACGCCAGCCGATACGACGTTACCGTCAGCGTTGTTAGCAATAGCCGTTTCCGTTACCGCAAAGGTTCCCGAGGACGTGGCTTCAGCGTTAGCCTGGGCCTTGGCTACAGCGGCTTTGTTACCGACGGCCCCAGTGATATAAACCACCGTGAAAGCGGGAAGCGATGAGCCGGTGTTATTGCGGACGTTTGCGACTAAGGTTTC
>JBAXMD010000152.1:0-2995 GCA_037134475.1 Verrucomicrobiota bacterium
CCCCCACCCCTATCCCACCCCCTACCCCTGTCATCGTGAATTCTACCCCAAACCCCTCGAAAGTAGGCCTTTACAGAGGGAGGGGGGTGTGAATAACTGTGTGAACGGCATGAAACAGCGCACCCTTGGCAAAGAAGCCTCTGTAAAGGGCAAAGCCCTCCACACCGGACAGGACGTCACCCTGACCCTGAAACCGGGGGCTCCCAATACCGGCCTGGTCTTCCGTCGTATCGACCTTTTCGGCAAACCTGAGGTCCGCCCGGTGTCTGAGATGATCACCGAACTCGAGCGCAAGACGACCGTCTCCTCTGACGCCGTCAAACTGCACACGATCGAGCACGTGCTTTCCGCCCTCAGCGGCATGGCCGTGGACAACGCCATCATCGAGCTCGACGCCTCCGAACCGCCGATCGTCGACGGCTCGGCCCGACCCTTCACGACGCTCATCCATCAGTGCGGAATCGTCGAACAGGAGCACCAGCGCGAGACGTTCACGCTCACGCATCCCATCACGATCAACGAAGGCAGTCGCTCCATCATCGCCCTGCCCTTCGACGGCCTGCGCATCACGTGCACCTCGGCCGATGACCGCGGCATCCACACGCAGCACCTGACGATCGACATCGATTCCGAGACCTACGAAGCGCAGATCGCCCCGGCCCGTACGTTCACGATCTACGAAGACATCGAAGGTCTCATCGAGAAGGGCCTCATCAAGGGCGGCACGCTCGACTCCGCGATCATCCTCAAGGGCGACAAAATCGTCAGCAAGGAGCCCCTGCGTTTCAAGGACGAGCTCGTCCGTCACAAGATCCTCGATATCGTCGGTGACATCGTCCTCGCCGGCATCCGCCTCAAGGCCCACATCATCGCCGTCCGCCCGGGCCACGCGCTCAACGCCCGCCTCGCCGCGGCCGTCCGTAAGCAGTGGCAGGAATCGAAGGCCCCCAAGGCCAAAGCTGCCCCCGCCGGCCCGAAGGTCGAAGCCCCGACGGCCCCTGCCGGCTCGGCTCTGGACATCCGCCAGATCCTCAACGCCCTGCCCCATCGCTACCCATTCGTGATGGTCGACCGCGTGGTCGAGCTCAACGAGGACTCCTTGGTCGCGATCAAGAACGTCACGATCAACGAACCTTACTTCCAGGGCCACTTCCCCGGCCAGCCGGTCATGCCGGGCGTCCTGCAGATCGAGGCGATGGCCCAGGCCGCCGGTCTCATCATGCTGCGCCGCGGCGCCGCCGACGAAGCCCCGAAGGTCGTGTTCTTCATGAGCGCCGATAAGGTGAAGTTCCGCAAGGCGGTCACGCCGGGCGACACTCTCGAAATTCGCGCCAAGCTCACGAAGGTGCGCGGCCGTATCGCTGCTGCCGAATGCGAGTGCCTCGTCAACGGCGAGTGCGTCTCGTCCGCCGAACTGCTCTTCACCATCGCCGACTCGCCTAACGGCTGAACCGGATGGCCACGCAAGTCCACCCTACTGCGATCGTCGAAGCTGGCGCCAAGCTCGGCCAGGACGTCATCATCGGCGCCTACGCCTATGTGGGCGGCGACGTCACCTTGGGCGACGGCTGCGTGCTGCACCACCATGCAACGGTCGAGGGCTACACACAGCTCGGCCCGCAGTGCGAGGTCTTCCCTTATGCCTTCATCGGCGGCCGCACGCAGGACCTGAAGGCTAAACCTGGCAAACCCGGACTCAAGGTCGGCGCCCGTAATACGTTTCGCGAATACGTCAGCGTCCACCTCGGCACCCAGGAGGGCGAATGGACCACCCTCGGCGACGACAATGTCCTGCTGGCCTATTCGCACATCGCGCATGACTGCGTGATCGGTAACCACCTCGTCATCTCCAGCCACTCCGCCGTCGCAGGCCACGTCCACGTCGGCGACCACGTAAACATCGGCTGGAATGCGGGTATCCACCAGTTCTGCCGTATCGGCGACCACGCCATGGTCGCGGCCTGCTCAAAGTGCGTCCAGGATGTCCCTCCCTTCGTCATCGCCGACGGTAATCCGTGCGAGACCAAGATGATCAACGCCGTCGGCCTGAAGCGTTCGGGCTTCACCGATGAAGAAATCGCCACGGCCAAGCTGATGCACCGGATCTTCTACCGCGACGGACTCAACACCACGCAGGCCATCGAAAAGGCCCGCGCGTTACCCGAGGCTTCCGGCCGGGTCGCCAAGGCCTTCGTGGACTTCGCGGCGTCGACCAAGCGCGGTCTAGCCTGAGTTCGCTAGGCGCTTGCGCCGACGGACGACTTTCCTAGGTTGGCGGGCATGAAAGCCCTCCTGCCTTCCCTCCTCGCGGTCCTAAGTTCCTTCGGTTCGCTCTCCGCGGCCATCGTCGAGAAGCCCCTCGAATATAAGTCGGGCGACGTCCTCTGCGAAGGCTGGCAGGCCTATGACGACGCCGTGACCGGCAAGCGACCGGGCGTGCTCGTCGTACACCAGTGGACCGGCATCAGTGACCACGAGAAGGAAGCCTCGCGCAAGCTCGCCGCCCTCGGCTACAACGTCCTCGTCGCCGACATCTACGGCAAGGGCGTCCGCCCGCAGCCGCCGGCCGCCGGCAAGGAAGCCGGCAAATACAAGGGCGACCGCCCTCTGCTGCGCTCACGCGTCAACGCCGCGCTCGACGTCCTCAGCCATGACAGCCGTACCGACGCTTCGAAGATCGCCGCCACCGGTTACTGCTTCGGCGGCACGACCGTAGTCGAACTCGCCCGCAGCGGCGCCGCCATCAAAGGTGTCGTCAGCTTCCACGGCGGCCTCGATTCCCCCACTCCGGCCGACGGCAAGAACATCAAGGCCAAGGTCCTCGCCCTCCATGGAGCCGACGACCCTTACGTCCCGGCCAAGGATGTCGCCGCTTTCGAAGCCGAAATGAAGGCCTCCGGAGTGGACTATAAACTCATCAAGTACCCTGGCGCCGTCCATAGCTTCACGCACAAGGCCGCCGGCAGCGACAACTCCAAGGGCGCCGCCTACAACG
>JBAXMD010000153.1:0-2979 GCA_037134475.1 Verrucomicrobiota bacterium
CCTTCCGTCGACGAATTGCGTGCGCAGTCCGGCACGAGCTCGTCTTCTTCCCATTCCTTCTCGTTCAGTTTCGGCAACGGCGCGAAATCTTCCTCCACGTCGATGGCTTCGGACGGCGAGGGCAGCGTCTCGCTCGAGGAGAAGGACGGCAAGAAACACGCGGTCGTGAAGGATCGCGACGGCAAGACGCTCTTCGATGGCGACGTCACGGATAAGTCTGCGGTCGAGAAGTTGCCGGCCGACGTCCGTCGCCGCTTAAAACTCGTCGAAGGCAAGAACTTCACGCTGCCGGGTTTTCCTGGCAACGCGTCCCCGGCTCCCGCCGAAGAGCCGAAGAAGAAATACGACCCTAAGCAGGGCGCGTGAGTTCTCGCTGCCCGGGAGGCCGCCGGATGGTGGCCTAAGGTAGGGGCAGGACTACGTCATGCCCTCCCTCCGAGGAAAGGGCGCGGCGTAGCCACGCCCCTACCTTGGCGTTCACCGTGCGGCGAACGCTGGGACGGCGGATTATTTAGGAGCGCCTTCGGGAGGAGGGCCGTCCTGGCCACCCGGAGGCGGGCCCTTCTTGCCCTTCTTGCCGCCCTTGGCACCGGGGCCGCCCTGGCCGCCGAGGTTGGAGTGCGGATCCATCTTCTGCTTACTGAAAGAGGGGTCAGGCGTGCCCTTGAACTTGCGGGGGATGAACGGGTACTCCTCGGTCATCACGTAGTAGTAGGTGCCTTTCGGGAATTCCGGGGTGACGCCGCTACGTCCGCCGAACTCATCGAGGTCGCCGGAGCCCGCGACGAATTCGAAGTCGAGGCCGAACGCGCCGTCGGGCTTGCCGGTCGGGGTCTCCTTGCCGTCGCCGCCGCGGTCGGCGGTCTTAAGGCGGTAGCTGCTCTTCATTTTCTTGAGCTCGCTCTTAGCGTCCTCGGACTTGGCGAAGGCGTAGATGGCGTAGACCGGAAAACCGTCCGCAGCCCAGCCGACCTGGGTCATCTTCTTCTCGCCGCCGGAGAGGCGATCGAAGAGGAGGGTGGGGATGCCATGATAGTGGTAGGCGCCGTTGGGTTGGACGTGGCCGTGATTCTGGTCGAGCCCAAGGCCGACCTTGATCTTCGGGGTCGTGCCCATCTCGGTGTTGCTCATCAAGGCCTCGTAGTGCCAAGGGTTGCTGCGGTCGCCGTCGTTGTAGACTTCGGCGGTGCCTGGATCGAAGACGACGCCATTCAGGGCCACGCCCCAGGCCGACATCATGCGGCCGGTCGCGCCGCCGGCGAGCGGCTGGGGGTTGGCCGGGACTTCGAGGCGATACTTCTGCTCCGAGATGGCGTTGGGGTTGCCGCGGTTAGGGAAGGTCGCGACCTTGTGGTCCGGGATGCCGTTGGACTCGATGATGCGCTTGTCGCCTTTGACGGTGAAGGTGACCTTGTTCTGGCCGGGCGGCTTGGCGTCGGCCTCCTTGAGGGCAGGGCCCTTGGGAGCGTCGGCGGCGGCCAGCGCAGCGGCGGCGAGGAGGAGGGTCAGGAGGGTTTTCATCGGGGTGGGGCATAAGATAACAGATTTCTGCTTAAGTGAAGGTTAAGGGCGGCCGGGGGTTGGCTTTTCCCTTAAAATGCGTTCTCTTCGGCCCCATGGCTTCCACCACCGAACTCCTCTCCCGCTCCGTCGCCGGCATGAACGCCCTCGCCACGGTCTTCCTCCTGATCGGCTTCGCCAAGGTCAAGGCCGGCGACCGCGCCGGCCACGGCAAGGCGATGGGCGCCGCCGTCCTGACCTCGGCCCTCTTTCTGGCGCTCTACCTGGCTTCGAAGGTCCACCTCTGGGTGGCTCTCGGCCGGACCAATATTCTCTACCGTCCCGAGGTCGGCGTGACTTGGGACAAGCTCCTGTACTACGTCATTCTCTTCCCGCACATCCTCTTGGCGATCCTGGTCACCCCTTTCATCATCCGTGCCGTCTGGCTGGCCAAAAACGATCGTCTCGAGGAGCACAAGCGCCTCACGCGCTGGGTCTTCCCGGTCTGGCTCTACGTCTCGGTCACCGGCGTCATCGTCTGGGGATTCATGGAGTTCAGCGGATCCCTCGCCGAGGCGGCCAAGCTGGCGGCGAAGTAGGCCGGCGATTTTCCCCTCGCTCCGTATTCGATTTCCGCTTTCACTCGCGCGGTCGTCATGGAAAGCGAGCCCACGTCCCGAAATCCTCAGACGGAGAAGCTGTTTCTCTGGGCGGCGTTCATCCTCTTCTGCACGGTCCTTGCGTTCACGTGGTCGACCTATGGCGATGAGACCGCCCGCCTTGCCGGCCTTCGCGCCAGCGAAAAAAACAAGGAGCAGGCTTACGCCACCCTCGAGCGCGCGCGTGCCCAGACCGAACGCTATATTGATCGTCTAGCTCGTGACCCCGAATTTGTCCGTGATCAGGCCCGCGAACGCATGGGCGTCGCCGAGCCCGGTGAGATTGTGATCCGCGTCGACGGTGCTCGCAACATGGCCACGCCGCAGAAGCCAGTACCGGCACCCGCTACGCCGACCGCTCAGGCCAGCCGCTGAGCATCCTTGCTTGCCTGCCCGCCTTTCCGGGGGCATTCCTTGGTCATGTCCGCACGGAAGAAAGCCCAGGCCACCTGGGGCGGCCGGTTCAGCGCCGGTCCAGCCGAATTGATGCTACGTTTCGGGGAGTCGGTCTCGTTCGACCATCGTCTCTGGGCCCAGGACATCCGCGGCTCGAAGGCCCACGCCACGATGCTCGCCCAGTCCGGCATCCTGACGAAGAAGGAGCGTGACGCCATTCTGCGCGGCCTCGACGCCATCGCCCAGGAGATCGCGGCCGGTAAGTTCAAGTGGAGCCGCGACCTCGAGGACGTGCACATGAACATCGAGAGCGCGCTCACGCAGCGCGTCCCGGCCGCCGCCAAGCTGCACACGGCCCGCTCGCGCAATGACCAGGTCGCCACCGACGTCCGTCTGTGGATCAAGGACCAGTGCGATGCCGCCG
>JBAXMD010000154.1:0-2934 GCA_037134475.1 Verrucomicrobiota bacterium
CTTGATTGCATCTCTGCCCGAGATGGGCAAAGTTCCTTTCCCTTCGCATGAGCCGGTACTATTTCGCCTACGCTTCCAATCTGGACTCCACCCAGATGGAGCGCCGTTGCCCCGGCTCGAGCTATCGCGGCAAGGCCTTCCTGCCCAAGCATCGCCTTGCCTTCACGCACCCTAGCTCGACTTGGGGCGGCGGTTCGGCCGACGTCCTGGAAGATCAGGACACTCCTGGCGTCTGGGGCGCGGTGTATGAGATGACCGTCGAAGACTGGAAGCGCATGGATGACGCCGAAGGCTCGGCCTACAAGCGCATCAAGATGACCGTGCTTGAAGCCGGCCTCGAAGACTGCCCGCTCGATTGCCAAGCCTACAAGGTCGTCGACCCCACTGGCCCGCACCTCCCCTCGAAGCTTTATCACGAAAAAATCGTGCGCGGCGCTCTCGCCCGCGGTCTGCCCGCCGGCTGGATCGCCTGGCTGCGCGGTCTTTCGACCAAGGCCTGACGTGGCGAAGGCGAAGCCACGCTGCTTCTGGTGCGGAGATGATCCGCTCTACGTCGCTTACCACGACGACGAATGGGGCATGCCCGTCCGCGACGATCGATTGCTCTTCGAACAACTCATCCTCGAAGGCGCTCAAGCCGGACTCTCTTGGATCACCGTCCTGAAGAAACGTGAGCATTACCGAAAGGCTTTCGCGAACTTCGACGTCCGCAAGGTCGCGCGCTTTAACGCCAAGAAGGTCGATGCGCTTATGAAAAACCCCGGCGTAATCCGCCATCGCGGCAAACTTGAATCCGTCGCCCTCAACGCGCGCGCGTTCCTTGCGATGCAGGACGAGTTCGGCAGCTTCTCGAAATGGCTCTGGGCGCACGTCGACGGCAAGCCGATCGTCCGCCGCTCGCGCACCCATCAGGCGACTTCGCCGCTGGCGGAAAAGATTTCCAAAGAACTCAAACAGCGCGGCATGAAGTTCGTCGGCCCGACGATCATCCAGGCTTACCTGCAGGCCGTCGGCGTCCTCGACGAGCACCTCCCGGGGTGCTGGAAGGCTTAGGCATAAAGAGGACCGGAGGCCGTTCGCCGCAGGGCGAACCAAGGTAGGGGCACGATTCATCGTGCACTCCTCTGCAGGAGGGCGCGGCAAAGCCACGCCCCACCCCTCGGCCGCCCTGCGGCGGCCTATATCGTCCATCCGCCATCTTTCATCTTCTTGAGGAACTTCCCGCCCGCGTATCGCTCCAATACGGTGGACAGCGGGGGGCGGTTTCATCAATTCTGCCCCCTACCCCACCAACCCCATTTCTCATCATATGAAATCCCTGACCCGCACCTCCCTGTCCCTGGCCCTCGCGCTGGTGGCCGTGACCGGCCTCGCCCAGGACGCGACCAAGAAGCCCGAAGCCAAGCCCGCCTCAAAGTGGGAAGCGATGGACTACGGCCGCTTCCTCTCGGCCTCGATCGACAACACCCAAGGCAAGAGCCCCTTCGAGCAGAAGGGCTGCGCGGCGAACAAGGCCGTCCTCGTCAATCTCGGCAACCGCGACGCCGGTTACGCCTTCGACACCGAAACCCTGCGTGGCGCCGGCGCCTGGACCGGCGGCTGGATGCAGACCAAGGGCGTTGCCTTCGATGGCAAGCACGGCCCGAACCCCGGCCCCGCGGTCGGCGCCAAGGTCTTCTTCGAAACGAACCCCGGTCCCGGCTGGAGCTTCAACGGCACCTTCAACGAGACCCGCACCCTGCCCAAGGGCCCCGAAGGCGTGATGGCCAAGATCGCGCTCGGACCGCTCCCGCGCGAACACGCCAAGTATCAAGGCCTCTACCTGAACGGTGACCGCGTTGTCTTCGCCTACACCGTCGGCTCTGCCGAAGTGCTTGAATCCGCCGAGATGGAAAACGTCGGCGGCACCATCGTGCTCTCTCGCTCCTTCACCGTCGTGAAGGGCGAACTCGATTCCTCCGTCCGCCTCCTCGATCTCCCCTACGGCGGTAAGGTCGACCTCGCCGACGGCGCCAACGCGATCGTGCGCGTCGAGATTCCCCTCCCCCCTGAACCGGCCGCCGGCAAGAAGGCCGATCCGAAGGCCAAGGCCAAGGTCGCCAAGAACGCTCCGGCCATCGTGAAGCCCGCCGACGAACTCACCACCGTGACCGTCAACGGCCTACCGGCCGGCTCGATCCTCAGCAACAAGGGCAACTTCCTCTCGCTCAAGCTCTCCAAGGTCGCCGCGGGTACCTCCTTTAAGGTCTCTTTCGCCCACGGCGCCATCAACGCCGGCGACGTGCTCCGCAAAGTGCCCTCCAAGGTCGCCGCCGCCACCGACCTCCGCGCCTTCACTAAGGGCGGACCCGCCCACTGGGCCCAGGACGTCGTGACCGAAGGCGTGCTCGGCGAGACCGACCAGGCCAAGCAGATCGACTCGCTTAAGTCCCGCATCGAAGGCGAACAAGACGCCGCCCAGAAGCAGTCCCTCAAGGACCAGCTCACCGAGCTCCTCGCCGCCCCGTACGTCGTCGACACCGTCACCGTGCCCACGGAGAACCCGTTCGGCGCGTGGATCCGCGTCGGTGGCATCGACTTCTTCAAAGACGGTCGCATCGCCTTCTCCACCTGGAGCGGCGACGTCTGGGTCGGCAAGTTCGCCGACGACAAGCTCAGCAAGATCACCTGGCACCGCTACGCCACCGGCATCTTCCACGGCCTCGGTCTGAAGATCGTCAACGAGCAGATCTACGTCCTCGGCCGCGACCAGATCACGCTGCTGCACGACTTCAACAACGATGGCGAAGCCGACTTCTACGAAAACTTCAACAACGACGTCCAGGTCACCTCGAACTTCCACGAGTTCACGTTCGACCTGCAGACCGACTCGCAGGGCAACTTCTACTTCCTCAAGGGCGGACCCGTGAATCCGGGAGGCCGCGGCTGGGGTCC
>JBAXMD010000155.1:0-2905 GCA_037134475.1 Verrucomicrobiota bacterium
CCCCATACCCCCTATAACCACCCCATGCCTCGCCCCCTGGCACTCATCTGCTTCCTCCTCCTCTCCACCGTCGCTCGCGCTGGGGGTTTATTCGATGCCGGCGCTTGGGCTCCGATCGTCCTGCCGGTCGAACCCGAGGTCGATGAATGGCACGCGGCCCGTACGCTCGCTGATTGGTGCGAACGGGTCTCGGGCGTCCGTCCGGCGATCCAGCACGAGGTCAAGGGCGTCCGCGGCCCGGAACTTGCGATTTATGTCGGCAAGACCGTCGGCGCGAAGTTCGCGGGTATCTCCGCTCCGGTTGAAGAGGGCGACACAGCTCGACGCGCGGTGGTTGGCCAGTCCGTCTACCTCGTCGGCAACAACCCCGCCGCCACGCGCATCGCGGTCGGGCGCTTCTGCGAACAGCACCTCGGCATCTTCTTCGCCTTCCCCGGCGAGCAGGGCGCCGAGTGGACGGCCCGTTATCAGATCGGCTTCCCGGGGCCCGACGAGTTCCGGCCCGACTTCCGCTGGCGTCAGCTGAGCGGCCTGAACGAGTTGTCGGATGACTGGGCTTTTTCCGTCGGCTACGGCCGCGCCCCGGAATTCTCCCATGGCCTCTACCGCGTCTTCGACCGCAAGGTCTGGCAGGAGGAGCCGATGCTCTTCCCGATGGTGGGCGGCAAGCCCGTCGAGCCGAAGGGCAGCTCCCTCGACGCCAATCCGCACCTCGACAACCCTCGCGCGCCGGAGATCGGTGCGCGCTATGCCCGCGAATACTTCCGCAAGAACCCCGGCGCTTTTTCCGTCGCCTTCGGCGTCAACGACACGCTGAAGTTCGATGACAGCGCGCCTTCTGAGGGATGGTTCCGCGACCGTCCGGTCCGCACCGATTACGTCTTCGGCTTCCTGAACGAAGTCGCCGATTCCGTCTGGGCCCCGGGGGGCGACAACGAAGGTAAGCACCACGCCATCGGATCGCTCGCCTACATGCAGACCTTGCGGGCTCCGACGATTAAGCTCCGCCCCGAGATCTTCCCTTGGGTCTGCATGGATCGGATGGGCTACGGCTCCGCGGAGTTCATCGCCCAGGACCGCGCCAATCTCGCCGCCTGGGCGAAGTCGGGCGTGAAGCGCCTCGGGGTGTATGATTACCTCTATGGCTCCTTCGTCGCCTCGCCACGCGTCAACTTCACCGCGCTCGTCGGCTCCATCCGCGCCACCCATACCTCCGGCGCGATCGGCTGGTATGCCGAAGCCTATCCGCTTTGGGCCTTCGACGCCCCGAAGCTCTGGTTGGCGGCGAAAATCCTCGAAGATAAGAACGCGGACACGAACGCGCTCCTCAATAAGTGGTTCGCCGCCGCCTATGGCCCCGCCGCTGGCTCGATGCGCGAAGCGTATACGCACATCGAGTCCGGCTGGCGCCGCGACGCGCAGATCGGCGGCAAGGACGCCTTCCTCCGCCATTTCCGAGATGAACGCGGTGCGCTCGTGCTTTCCGACGGCGAAGTCGCGGCGATCTCCGCCTCCTTGCGGTCAGCGCAGGACGCGCAGATCTTCGCGGTGAGGAAGACCCCGAGCCTCCGCCGGCAGGCTTGGCGCCTCCAGCAGTTCGCCGATACCTGGGAACTCTACCGCAGCTATCGTGAAGCCGTGCAGGCCCGTCAGGTCGTGCCTGCCTTTGAAGCCCGCCTCGCGGCCCTGCGTCATCTCACGGCGGTCGAGTCGGTCTACGCCAAGAAGGAGTCCGCCTTCAATCGCGTCTGGGGCGCTTACGGCATGCCGATCCGCTGGAGTACCTTCCCGGCCGAGAACCCCCGCGCGCAGTGGTCGGAGCGTTATCTCGTCGAGGGCGATCCGGCACCGCTCGAAGCCTGGGCCAAGACGGATGTCCCGAACGGCTGGCTCGCCTATCGCGTCGCGCAGCAGTCCGAGGCCCCCGTCGCGCATCGCCATGACTTCGCGTCGCCCGAAGCCAAGGATGTCCTCGATCTCGCGCCTCATGCCCAAAATATGGTCGGCCGCCTTGGTGCGGGCCTTCGCCTGATCGCGCCCGCCGGGAAGGTTGGTCCCGTAGTCGTCCCCATCGCCCTGCGCGCCGGCCAGCTCGTCCGCCTGCAGCTCTGGACCTGGGCCGAACGGCTGGATGTCACCGAGATGCAGGTGCACCTCACCCTCCGCTTCAAAGGCCCCGGCCGTTCGTCGGAAATCACCCAAGTCTGTCAGGTCCGCCAGACTGTCGTCCCCGCGATGGTCCCCGCTTGGGCCACGTCGCTTGAATATGAAATCGCCTTCACCGGCGGCGCCTTCATCCAAGAGGCTACCGTGCAGCTGATCGACCTTCCTGCTTCTTCGGCCCGCTGATGCTCAAGCGGGCGTTCGACATCGTCTTCTCGGCGTGCTGGCTCATCGGCTTCGCGCCGCTCCTGCTCGTCGTCGCGATTCTCGTGCGCCTCAAGCTCGGTTCACCCGTGCTCTTTATCCAGGAACGACCTGGCTTTCGGGCCAAGCCGTTCCGCATGATCAAGTTCCGCACCATGACCGACGCACGTGGGCTGGATGGCGAACTCCTGCCGGACGAGCAGCGCCTGACCCCGTTCGGTAAATTCCTGCGTTCGTCCACCCTCGATGAGTTTCCGGAGATGTGGAACGTCCTAGTCGGCGACATGAGCGTCGTCGGACCCCGGCCGCTGCTCATGCGCTATATCTCTCGCTACAGCGCTTTCCAGGCCCGCCGCATGGAAGTGCGGCCAGGTGTCACCGGTTGGGCGCAGGTCAACGGACGTAATGCGATCTCCTGGGAAGAGAAGTTCGCCCTCGATGTCTGGTACATCGACCACCGGTCCTTCTGGCTCGATATGAAAATCGTCGTCCTGACCTTCTTCAAGGTCTTCGCCCGGAGCGGAATTAATTCCGGGGA
>JBAXMD010000156.1:0-2879 GCA_037134475.1 Verrucomicrobiota bacterium
GCCGGCCACGGCGGTCCAGATCAGGCGATGGCGACGGCTTTCGAGCACGCTGGCAGGGTCGGGGCGGCGTCGCGTTCAGTCAAGAACGGGCGGTGTCATTTCGCCAAGTCAGGCGGAATCATCCACAATAGGCTCCACGCACCATATGGGCGGAGGCGCGTCGGCTTCGCCGTCCGCTCCAACGCCATCAGCCCAGCCTTGCGGAAACGGATGGCCGCGCCGCCGTCAGCCAGCCCCAGCAACAAGGCCGCCAACTCCGCGAGATGCGGATTATGTCCGACCAACAGGCGGCTGCGGCGCGACTTGCCGAGGAGCTCCGCCGTCTTGCGCGCATCATGCTCCGGTTCCAATCCACCCAGCACCTTGAGCGGCAACGGCGAGCCCGTCGCGAGACGTAGGAGCTGGGCCGTGCGCACCGCGCGGACGAGCGGGCTGTGTTCGATCGCGTCGACTTCCTCAAGCGGGGCCCGGCCGGCGCCTTTGGCGAGCAAGGCGACCTGCCGCTGCCCATGCGCGGTAAGGTCACGCGAAGCGTCCGGCGTCCCGGGGACGGCTTCGGCATGACGGAGCAAGTAAACGCGCATGACGAAAGGTTGGCCCGAAATAATATTAACGCAAATCGGTCTTGCCCACCGGCGCCGTCCGTCAACCAATCGCGCGTGCGCTTCGCCGCCATCGCCGCCCTTCTCCTGACATTGTCGTTACCGGCCGAGGCGGCCATCGACCCGCGCTATACGGCTGCTGGCGTGAGCGTCGACGGCCTGATCTGCGTGGACGCCGCGACCGGTGCGGTGCTCTCGGAGGATAAGGCGGACTTCCCGGGCCATCCGGCGAGCGTGACGAAGCTCATGACGACCCTCCTCGTGCTCGAGGATATCCGGGCGAACAAGCTCACGCTGCGCAGCCGGGTGACGGCCACCAAGGCCGCCGCCAACACCGGAGGCTCCCAGGTCTGGCTGGCGGCGGGGGAGAGTTTCACGGTCGAGGAGATGCTCTATGCGCTCATGCTGCAGTCAGCCAATGACGTCGCCGTCGCCCTGGCCATCGATCGCGGCGGCGACGTGCCCACGTTCGTTGCCCGTATGAATAGCCGGGCCGCCGAACTGGGCATGACCCGCACGACTTTCGTGACCCCCAACGGACTCACCTATGGTAAAGGACCCCACGATACTACCACCGCCCGCGACCTCGCCAAACTCGCCGTTACGCTCTGCCGGTTTCCCGAAGTGCTCAAGTTCACCAGCACGAAACAGTACATGTTCCGCCGGCCGGGTAAACCGATCGAGCTCCTCAACCATAACCACCTCCTCAACTCCTTCCCCGGCTGTGATGGACTCAAGACCGGGTGGACCGTGGCCGCACACGCGTCGATCGTGACGACCGCCAAGCAGAAGGACCTCCGGGTCATCGCGGTCGTGCTCGGTTGCCAATGCCCCGCCGGCGCCAAGCCGGAGCAACGCCTCCGGGATAGCCTGGCGGCGGATCTGATGGGCCAAGGACTCGATAAATTAAAGAAGCTCGAGGCCGAGAAAGCCCTGCAGCTGGCCCGGACACCCGCCCCCGCGCCTACCCGGAAAGCCCCAGTAAAAGCCAAGAAAGACGAGGGTTTCTGGGACTGGCTAGTGGATTTGTTTAGCTTCTAACCCCTGCCCAAAGGGGGGGTGAAAGAAGTAGTGAACATTTGTTCATTTTGCTTGCAAGGCTCCCAGCCCTCGGCACCTTCCCTTACGCATACCCAACGCTATGTCCGCCAAACCAGAACCCACCGCTAAGGAAAAATCTGCCAACCAGGCAGCCGAGAAGAAGACCCTCGATCTGGCTCTCTCCGCCATCAACAAGCAGTATGGCGATGGCACCCTGATGCGCATGGGAGACGCGACCAAGATGCAGGTCTCGTCCGTCTCCACTGGCTCGGTCGCCATCGACCTTGCCTTGGGCGTCGGCGGCCTCCCCCGCGGCCGTATCGTCGAGATCTTCGGCCCGGAATCCTCCGGTAAGACGACCCTCTGTCTCTCCATCATCGCCGAAATCCAGCGCCAAGGCGGCAATGCCGTCTTCGTCGACGTCGAACACGCCCTCGACCCTCGCTACTCTAAGGTAGTCGGTGTCGACCTGGACAACCTCCTAGTCTCCCAGCCCGAATCCGGCGAAGACGCCCTTAACATCGTCGAAACCCTCATTCGCTCCGGCGCCGTCGACGTGGTCGTCATCGACTCCGTCGCCGCCCTCGTCTCGAAGCAGGAACTCGATGGCCAGATGGGCGACGCGACCGTCGGCGTCCAGGCCCGTATGATGAGCCAGGCTATGCGCCGCCTCACGGCCGCCATCAGCCGCACCAACTGCATCTGCATCTTCACGAATCAGATTCGTGAGAAGATCGGCGTGATGTTCGGCAGCCCCGAAACCACCCCCGGCGGCCGCGCCCTGAAGTTCTTCTCCTCCGTCCGCATCGACATCCGTCGTATCGGCCAGATCAAGGAGCCTTCCGGCAAGGTCATCGGTAACCGTACCAAGGTGAAGGTCGTGAAGAACAAGGTCGCCCCTCCCTTCACGGAATGCGAGTTCGACATCATGTACACCGAAGGCATCTCCCGCTCCGGCTCCGTCCTCGACCTCGGTATCGAACACAAGATCCTCGAGAAGAAGGGCGCCTGGATCGCCTATAACGGCCAACTCATCGGCCAAGGCCGCGAAGCCGCCAAGGAATACCTCATCAAGAACCCGAAGGTCCTGGAGGAAATCCAGAAGATCATCATGGAGAAGGTCCAGGTCGTCGGCGGCATGACCCTCGGCGTCGGCGTCGCTGAGAACGTCACGGCCGAATAATCAATCGTTGTTGGCTAGCCATAGCCCGGGCCGCACGAAAGTGCGGCCCGTTT
>JBAXMD010000157.1:0-2848 GCA_037134475.1 Verrucomicrobiota bacterium
AGACGGGCCTTGGTGGCGATGTGCGGGGCGTTCATTTGGTCAGGAAGATTTCGCTCTGGATGAGGTTGTGGAGGAGGTCGCGGAGGCCGTTGCCATGCGTGAAGGTCTCGTGGGCGATCCGTTGCAGTTCGGCTCGATCGGAGAAGCCCATCGCCCGCCCGCTGCCGTAAGCGGCAAGCTTGCGGGTGAGCGCGAGCGTGAAGGCCTCGGGGTCGGCGAGCAGCACCCTCTGCTTGAACTCCGCGAGGTCGGCGAAGGCCTTGCCGTCAGCGGTCACGCCGGTGGCGTCGACGGGCGGCCCGACGCGCCACTGGGCGCGTTTGAGATTGGGCGGCGACTTGAACTGCTTGCCGAGGCTGCGGTAGTTCGTCTGCCATCCGCCGGCGACGTCGTAGTTCTCGAGGGCGAAGCCAGGCGGGTCGATTTTGGCGTGGCAGGAGTTACAACTCTCGGTGGTGCGATGCTTCTCGAGCGTCTGGCGAAGGGTGGTGGCGCCGCGGATATCAGGTTCGACGCCGGGAGTGCCAGGTGGCGGCGGGGACGGCGGGGTGCCGAGGATACGGTCGAGCACCCAGGCGCCGCGTAAGACGGGTGAGGTGTTGTTGCCGTTGGCCGAGACCTTGAGGACGCTGGCGTGGGTCAGCAGACCGCCGCGGTGGTATTCAGACTTCAGCGCGACCTTGCGGAAGGCGACGCCTTCGACGCCGGGGATGTCGTAGTGCCGGGCGAGGCGGTTGTTCAGCATGGTCCAATCGGAGTCGAGGAAGTCGGAGACGTTGAGGTTCTTTGCGAGGATCTCGGCGAAGAAGCCGCGGGTCTCGGCGAGCATGGCGGCCTTGAGGGCATCGTCATATTCCGGATAGAGCTGCTTGTCGGGCGTGGTGGCGTCGATGTTGCGCAAGGACAGCCACTGGTCGGTGAAGTCGCGTACGAAGCGTAGGGCTCGGCGATCGGAGAGGAGTCGGTCGGTCTGGGCGCGCAGGGTGGCGGGCTTCAGCAGCGCACCGGTCTCGGCCACCCGGCGGAGTTCGTCATCCGGTGCGGTGCCCCAGAGCATGTAACTGAGTCGTCCAGCGACGGCCCAGGCGTCGAGGCGTCCGGGCTGTTCGTGAAAGTAGAGGTTGGCCGGCGAGCAGAGCACAGCCGTGTAGGCGGTCAGCAGGGATTCCTCGAAAGTGGAGCCGTTCTTGAGTTCGGCCTCGAAGAGGCGCACATACGGGTCGGCCTGCGTCGGCTTGCTCTTCTCGCGGACGACCTTGGCGACGAAGGCTTTGATGAGCCTCGGCCCGTCGACGCTCGGCTGGGTGCTCGTGACTTCATACATCTGTTGGGTACGGCGCCGCTCGTATTTCAAGCGCTTGGCGGCTTCCGCCGTGGGCGTGTTCGGTAGGTCGCCGAACATCAGTTTATGTCCAGCGCCGGGCCACTGCGGCAGCAGTGGTCCTTCGACGCGCATGGGCTTCATCGCTAGGCCTGGGCCGGGGTATTTGGCCGGACCGTTTTTCTGGTTCAGGTTGTAGTCAAAGGTCTTGAGGTCGGGGAAAAGGCGGACCTTGTCCCGCGCCTTGAGCTGGATCTCGATCTGCACCTCGTTGCCAGCCGGGAAGAATTCCTGGACGGACTGGAAGCGGGTGGGTGTACCGGCGCCGAAAGGGCCCGTGAAGATCGTGACCATGACCGGCTTGTCGCTCTGGTAGGAGCGGCCGCTGAGCGTGACGCGGTAGAGCCCGGCGACCGTGGCTTCGAACTCCGCCATGAGCGCCGGATAGCCGGCATCGTTGAACGTTACCACGCTGCCATCCTCGAGCTTGTGCCAGCTCTTGCCGATGTGCGTGGCGTTACGGCCGTCCCCGAAGCCGATGGTCTTGTCGAGTTTCTCCGGAGCGTCGCCCTTGTTCATCGCGGCGTTCAGCGCCTGCCGGGCCGCATCCATGGTGCGTTGCAGGTGGACTGAGGAAAGGTCAAGCGCTTCGCCGACCTTGTCGAAGCCCTGCGCGCGCCCGTCTTCGGGCAGCAGCGGGGCGAGTTCTTCGTTGATGCCAAGGAGGTCGTTCAGCGTCTGTTCGAGTTCGTTACGATTCAGGCGACGGAGCACCGTGGCCTTGTTCGCTTGATCTGCGGTGGCGAGGTTACCGGCCAATGTCTTCGTGAATTTGGCCTTCGCGTCGGCTTCCGGGCGGGCTTTCTTTTTCGGCGGCATCTCGCCTTGGTCGACGCGATCGAAGATGTGGACCCATTTGGCCAGCGTCTCGGGCCGGTTCAGGTCGGAGGGCAGTTTGCCGAAATCGAGTCCGCCTTTGGCGGCGTCGGCATCATGGCAATCGACGCAATGTTTCTCGATGAACGGAAGCAGCTCCTTCGGCGGTTCGGCGAAGAGCAGTGCGGTCCCGAGCAGGCAAGGGATGAGCAAGAGGGGCAGGGCGGTGCGACGGCGCATCGGGGGTAAGCGCAGGCTAGGCTGAGGCCAGAGGTTGAACAGGCTTTTGTAGGGTTTGGGTTCGGACCTAGCCCGGCTGACTCAACCCTTGCCCCGGAGCGGGGTTTCTTCATCAGATTGGCCCGTGAATACCTCGGAGCAGCTTTTCCAACGCGCCCTCACGATGATCCCGGGCGGCGTCAATTCCCCGGTCCGCGCTTTCCGCTCGGTCGGTGGCACCCCCTTCTTCACGAAGTCGGCCAACGGCGCCCGTCTGACCACGGCCGACGACCAGGAACTGGTGGACTTCGTCCTGACCTGGGGTCCGGCGATCCACGGCCACAACGACCCGGACATCCGCGCGGCCATCCGCGAGGCCCTCGACCGTGGTACGAGCTTCGGCACCCCGAACCCGCTCGAGGTCGAGATGGC
>JBAXMD010000158.1:0-2824 GCA_037134475.1 Verrucomicrobiota bacterium
TCAGGTCTCGGGTCTCGGGCATCGGGTATCTGGTTCAGGTGTTCGGGTTCTGGTGCAGGTACGGGTTGATTGATTTCCTAACCGCCAACCGCTAACCGCTATCACCTCACATGGGTAGGGCCGACCATCCTTGGTCGGCCGCGGCCGCCGAATGGTGGCCGAGGGGTAGGGGCAGGACTACGTCATGCCCTATCGAGCGAAATGGGCGCGGCGTAGCCTCGCCCCTACCTTGGCGTTCACCATCCGGCGAACGGACGCGACGCCGTCGCGCCCCTACCTCCGGCCTCGCCTCCGGTCCTCGGGCCCTCTTATCTTCTGGCCCTCGAACCATGCGCTCCCTCCTCGCTCTCCTCCTCGCTTCGGTGGTGGCCCTCGCCGCCGAACCTAATCGCGCCTTGGTCTTCTCGAAGACCGTCGGCTTCCGCCACAAGGATTCGATCCCGCTCGGCAACGAGCTGCTCGCGAAGCAGTTCAAGGCCGCTGGCCTCGAAGTCGACATCACCGAAGACGCCGCCGTCTTCACCACCGAGAACCTCGCCAAGTATCGCGCCGTCGCCTTCATGAGCACCACCGGTGACGTCATGGGTGACGTCGTCGCGAAGGATGCTTCCAAGGAAGCCAAGGCCGCCTCCGAAAAGGCCGCCGTGGCCCGCCGTGCTGCCTTTCAGGCCTGGCTTGAAAATGGTGGCGCCTTCGTCGGCGTGCATGCGGCCTCCGATGCCGGAGCAGCCGAAAAATACTGGCCTTGGTTCGCCAACATGATCGGCGGCCTCTTCAACGGCCACCCCGCCCAGCAGGTCGCGATCCTGCGTCCGCTCGACAAGGACCATCCGGCCAACAAGCACCTCGGCGCCGAATGGAAGCGAAAGGACGAGTGGTACGCCTTCAAGAATCTCGCCGCGGACAACAAGGTCCTCCTCGAGATCGACGAGAAATCCTACACCCCGCAGAAGGGCAAGGAGATGGGCGAACACCACCCCATGACCTGGTGCAAGGACGTCGGCAAGGGCCGCATGTTCTACACCGCCCTCGGCCATACCAAGGAATCCTTCTCCGAGCCCGAATTCATCCAGCACCTCAACGGCGGGGTGATCTGGGCTCTGCGGAAGTAAGCGGCGCGGCGGGGCCGCGAGGGGACATGCTGGCACGGTGAACTGCTGCGAAGCAGGACGTAGGGACAGCACCACGTGCTGTCCTAAGTGCAAACGTGCAAATCGGCCTACGGCCTGTGCAAAGGTGCAGAAGTGGGATGCGATTTCAGGTCCCAGGTCTCGGCCATCGGGTGCTCAGGTTCAGGTGCAAGTACGGGGTGATTCATTTCCTAACCGCCAACCGCTAACCGCTTCCACCTGATATGGGTAGGGCCGACCATCCTTGGTCGGCCGCGGCCAAGCAGGGATGCTTGGCCCTACCTCGCCACGCGACGCTCGACGTCACTGAGGACGTCCTCGTCGGAAAGCATCAAGGGGTGAAGCAAGACCGGGAAATCGAGGTTTAAGGCGGGCGCCCACTCGGAACTCGTCGCTGGAAGGATCATCAGGTCCATCGGCGTGTGATAGGAGACGAGTTGGATTCCCCGGAGGGTTTCCTCGGTCGATTGCAGCTGATGAAGGAAGTCGCTTCCGGGACGCATGTCACGGGCGCCCTTGCCGGGATAAAGCCAGGCTGACTGCGTGCCCTGATGGGGAGAAGAGATTGTGAAGAGCTTCTCGCAGCGAACAGCGCCCCCGAGAATCTGGAGGTAATGACGGGCGACCAAGCCACCCATGCTGAAGGCCACGATCCGAATCTTGGCTGAGGGTCCGAAAGTCGCGTCGATATCGCGCTTCAAGTTTTGGGCTAATGGCACCAGCCCAGCACGTCCGTCATTCGGCCTCAGGCGCGGCACCAGGCAGACCGCACCCTGACGCTCAAGTCTTAGCTTCATCCGTCGGAAAACCCATCCGGTGTCCAGGAAACCATGGACAAGCACCACCTTGATGCCGGGGTCGATGGACATAGCGTGCGCTTACTTCGCCGCTTCCAGCTTCTTGATCAGACGGCCGAGGGCACCCTTGGTCGTCTCGTTGGTCACGGCCTGGGCGGCGTCACGCAGAGCGGCGAGGTCGGAAGGCTGGGCGAGCTTGAGCAAGGCCTTCTGACATTCGAGGCGCATGGGCTCTTCCTTGATCGCGACGCACAGGGCGCCGGCGACGGAGCGGAGATTACGGCCGACGGCAGCCTTGATGAGGGCGTTGCGGGCGGAGACGTCGGCCTTCACGTCGCTGATGCCGGCGACGAACGCATCCGTCACGCCGGGGCCGGCGACCTTCACGAGCGCATCCTGGATATTTTCAGCGAGGGTTTCGTCCTTCGCGAGGGAGGCGAGGATCGGCACGGCCTTGGCGCCGCCGATCTCGGCGAGGGCGAGAGCGGCGGGAACACGGAGAGGCGAGTCGGCCTTCGCGGCGTGCGCGGCGACCTGGGCGGTGGCGCCAGAAGCCTTCGCTTCGGCAAGGGCGGCGAGCAAGAGCTTGGCGGTCTCGACGTCGGTCGAAGCGAGCAGCGCAGCAACATCAGCGGTGAGCGGCGAGGTCGGTTCATCGACCAAGCGCTCGCGGACGTCATCAATCGCGGCGAGGCGCACGGCAGCAGGCGCATCGGCCTTCTTCAGCGTATCGATGGACTTCGCGGAGCCTTTGCGGAAATCCTTGAGCGCGGCCGTGTAGGCGGCGTGATCGACCGCCGGACGTTCGGCGGCGAGCAGCGAAGCGGCGAAAAGAAGGGCGAGAAGGGAGCGCATGTTTCGAGGGCCCGAGGATTAGAGGGCCCGAGGAGCGGAGGC
>JBAXMD010000159.1:0-2816 GCA_037134475.1 Verrucomicrobiota bacterium
TCTTCGCCGCCGCCTTGTTCGTCCAGCTTGCGCTGGGCGTCGAGGCGGGCGAGTTCGTCCGCCACGGCTTTGATGCGCTGATCCTGAGAAAGGCACTCGAGTAAGGCGCGGCGGGTAGCGGCGTCGGCGACGAGGTGTCCGGCGGCTGCGTCCGCTAGGGCGCCAGGCTGATTGGCCAAGCCGCGCAGGCGCTGCATCATCGGTGCGGCATCCTCACCGAGCTCGCTGACGATGTTCTCGGCGAAGGCGAGCACGCGGGCGATGTCGCGGGTGCTGCCGATGAGGTCGGTCGAGGCTTCGTCGACGACCGGGGCGATCTCGAGCTGCGGATACGGCGTCTTGCGCTTCACTTTGATGACCTTCGCGCGACGCAGGCCTTCGAGGATGATGTGCGAGGTGCCGTCCTCGAGTTCGACGTGGCCGACGATGCGTCCGACGCACGTGAAGGGGCAGGGCGGTTCGTCGTTGTCCGGGGTGAGGCTTTCCTCATCCAGCTGCGAGATCGCGAACATGCGGCTGCCGGCGAGGGTCTCCTTCAGCATCTTGCGGTAGCGTGGCTCGAAGATGCGCAGCGGCATGAGTTGCTGCGGCAAGAAGACGCAGTTGCCCAGGGTCATGACAGGAACGACGACGGTGGGAACCATGGCTTCCAGTTTGTGGAAAAAGTTTCCCGCCGCAAGCGAGGCGGCCAGTTAGCCTTACTTCGCCTTGGGCTTATTGGGGACGACCGGGAAGATCGGACTGTCGTAGCTGGCCAGATCCGAAGGCTTTGCGGCACCTGCGCGCTTGAAGGTACCGAGCCAGGTCGGATTGAAGGGGCCGACGAGGCCGACCTCTAGGTCTGGCTTGATCGCGGCTTCGAGACCGGTGGTCCAGAGACACGCATTCACGAGCATACGGCGGAAGCCTTCATTGGCGAGGTCGCCCGAAGCTCCGTAGGTGGAAGCGAAGACGCGGCCCTCTTTACCGGAGGAGGATTTATAGGTGCGCACCCAAGCGCCCGGCATGGGCTTCTTGGCCGCGTCGGCGGGCGAATCAGGCGTCATGCCGGTGAGCGGCTGGGCCATGGCGAGGATGGTGCTGCCTTCGATGGGGGCGGCGTTGTAAGCGCCGATTTCAGCCCAAGCGTTCTTCACGCCACGGAGGACGGGGTGGGTGGACTGCTCGGCGACGAGGTCGAGGCGCGTGCTGGACTTGTGATTAGGGCCGTAGTGTCCGACCCAGGTTTCGCCGAGGATCTGACGACCGAAGCCGCCCTTGTAGTCTTCGCCTTTGTAGTCGTAGGAATATTTATAGAGCGGGCTATCCTTCGTATAGCGGAAGCCGTGCGTGGAGGTACGCAGGCCAATGACCGCTCCGCCGCGGTTGAGATAATCCAGGATTGGCTGCATCTGCTCGACTGGGATGGATTGAAAGCGCGTGAAGATCACCATCAGGTCGGCGTCCTTCAGCGCACCGGTGCCGGGGATGTTGCTGGGATTACCCAGAGCGATGTTGCCGGTCTTCGGGTCGATGCCGAAGAGCACCGTGCAACTGAAGCCATGGTGCTTGGCGAGGATGCGGGCGAGCTCCGGGAGCGCTTCTTCGGATTTGTATTCGTGGTCGTTGGCGATGAGGACGACCTTCTTGCCCTTGCCGGCTCCGTCGGTGCCGACGTAGGTGAGCGGGGCGTCCGCTGCGCGGGCGACGAGGCCAAGGAAGGCGAGACAGAGCAGAGCGAGGGGGCGCATGGCCTCTTTTATTATCTTATGCCGACAGGGGTCAACCCGCCTCTGAGGCTTGGCCGCCTGACGCTCATGCCTTGACGCGTCCGGCCCGGCTTCCAGCCTCTCGCCATGCGTCTGCTCCTTGCCGTGCTGCTGTTTGCCGGTGCGCTTCAGGCGCAGGTGCAGGAACTGAGTTCGGCTCAACGGAAGGCATTGGGGGAACTCAAGCCGAAGCTGGTCTTGGCGCAGCGTGGTAATGACCCTGCGGCGGTTCGCGCCGTCGTGGCGGACTCTCTGCGAATCTTCGGCGACCAGGCCGGCCTGCCTGAGGTGAAGGATGTCTATCGCCCGCCTGTCGCCGGGGCCCCGTTGTTCTCACCCGACCGCGTCGCGGAATCATTTGGTCCTTATGCGGACCACATTGAGAAGATCCGTTGGTGGAAGGCCGGCCTTGATCCTGCGAAGCTTAACCACGCGCTCCGTGAGACCGCTACGGTCACCCGCGCCTGCTTGGCCGTCGCTCGCGCCGAACCCAAGCTCGCGGCTCGATTGTTGCCGATCGCGCGCGATTGCGGCGACTTCATGCTCTGGGCGCAGTCCGAAGCCGGTACGGGCGTCATTCCTTTTCCCGCATTGCGCGGAGGGTCAGGTCGTTCTTTTGAAGTGAGCGAGCGCTTCCTGGCCGGCTTGGAGAAGTCCGGCCAGCTGACGTCCGTCGTGCGTAAGGGTTGGGTAAGCGCCGACCCGATGGAGGATGGCGGTCTGCAGTTCGACAACGGACTGGGTGGCTGCGCGTTGCTCGAACTCTTCGCCACGACCAAGGATCAGCGCTATCTCGACGGCGCCAAGAAAGCCGCCGACTGGGCGGCCTCCGCTCCGGTGGTTCCTAATTGGAATTACAACTCTTTCAGCCTGCAGCTGCTGGCTCAGGCTTATCAGGCCACGCACGAAGAACGTTACCTCGTCGCTGCGCGGAGGAAGTTCCTGTTGGGCGTCCAACCCGGGCAGCTGGTCGACGGACCTCGCGTCGGACGCTGGGCTGATGCGCATAACGCCCGGCCGGCCTACCACTACATCATGGTCCGAGCCCTCGCTTCGCTGGTCGTAGTC
>JBAXMD010000160.1:0-2763 GCA_037134475.1 Verrucomicrobiota bacterium
CCCGAGGTGGGCGCGAAGTAACCCGTGAGCGCGGCGAGCAACGAGGATTTGCCGGAGCCGTTCGGTCCGAGGATCACCCAATGCTGGCCCGGCTCCACGCGCCAATCGAGTCCGCGCAGGATGACCTTGTCTTCGCGGGCGATGCGCAGGCGGGAGACTTCAAGCACGGGCAATGGGGTGACGGAACGGGACACGGCGTAAGGCTATGGAGCAACCCGCGGGTGCTTCCAAGCCGCAACCACGCTTGCCCTTCGCGCGGTTATTGCCTACCCCTTCAGCATGCGCCGGTACCCCGCCCTGCTCCTCATCCTGCTCTCCGCCGTCGTCGGCGCCGCCGAACCGGCCGCCCCCGCGCCGCGGACGACCCCCGAAGGCCTCGTCATCAAGGAAGGCGTCGAGACCCGCATCGCCTGCGACCATAACGGCGGCTACTCCAAGTACGCCGGCATCTACCATTACCGCGTCGTGTTACCGAAGGGCTACCACGGTGACGCGAACAAGAGCTGGCCCGCGATCTTCATCGCTTCACCTGGCGGCAATGCGTCGATGGGCAACATGGCCGACTGGATCAAGAAGCACGGCTATATCGCCATCCTCCTCGACGAATCCAAGAACGGCCCATGGGACCCGAGCGTCGGCAACTTCCTCGCCGCCAATCAGGACGCCGAAAAACGCTTCCGCATCGCCGCGGGCCGCAAGGTGTGCACCGGCTTCTCGGGTGCTTCCCGCGCGAGCTCCGTCTTCGTGAGCATCGGCGATAATTTTAGTGGCGTGGTCCTGCAAGGTGCCGGCGTCGGCCAGCTCGACAACGGCATCCAGGGTCTCCGTGGCGTGCAGATTCCCGCCGTCGCCTTGACCATGGGTAAGAAGGACCCCAACCGCGGCGAAATCAAGCAGCTGCGCGAGACGCAGGGCGATCGCCTCCAGGTCTTCGAATTTGAGGGCGGCCACCAGTGGGCTCCGAAGGACATCGTCGAGAAAGCCCTCGATTACGTGGACGCCAAGCTGCCGAAGTAAGCGGTCGGTCTTGCCATCCCTTGGCGGCGCGGACATCAAGGGTGCAACCCCATGCGTTCCGCCCTTGCCTGCCTATTCCTCGGCCTCGTCGCGTCCTACGCCGCCGATGCCCCCGTGAAGTTCAGCGACCCGAAGCCACAGGCCTACCACCTCACGGTGCGCGCTAGCGAGGTTGATCCGGCCGCGAAGTCTTACCCTGACATCGATTTCAACTTGGAGAACAAAGGAAAGGCTGCCGACACCGAAACCGCCGACGTCGATACGCGCGTCGCGCCCCGCGGACAGCTTGTGGTCTGGCTGATGGGCCATAACCCGGTCCTCGCCGAAAAGGTCAACGGCTACGGCTACCACCACATCAGCGTCTACTACGCCCGCGGTTGGTTCGGCTCGCTCAACACCGTCCCTGCCGATACGCAGCATCTCGGCAACATCCGCCTCGAGGCCACCGCCGGCGTCGACGCTTCGAAGTCCGTCGAAATCGCCGAAGCCGATTCCGCCAAGGGCCGCGCCACGCGCCTGGTCCAGTGGCTCGTGAAGAAGCACCCGCAGGGCCGCTGGGAACAGTTCCTGACCGCGGGCGGCAAGGAGCTCGACTGGACCAAGGTCGTCGTCGGCGGCTCCTCGCACGGCGCCACGTCCTCCGCTCGCTTCGCGATGTACCAGAAGGTCGCGCGCGTGATCATGTTCTGCGGCCCGCGCGATAACACCGAAGACTGGCAGGCCGGACCGTCCGCCACGCCGAAGAACCGGTTCTTCGGCTACAGCCACGTCCTCGACGGCGGCTGGAGCGAACAGCATTATCAGCGCTCCTGGCTCATGCTAGGCCTCAACCAGTTCGGCCCGATCGTGAACACCGAGAAAGAGAAGGCTCCCTTCGGTAATTCGCGCCGCCTCATCACCGACGCTCCGCTCAAAGGCACCGACAAGGAACAGGCCGCGCGCGGCCATGGCTACGTGACGCCGAGCAAAGGCTCGCCGAAGGACGCCCAAGGCCGCCCCCTGCAGGAAGACGTGTGGAAATATCTGTTCACCTCCGACGTCGAGAAAGTCGGCGCGGCCGTCGCCGCCGAAGCCGGCGTGAAGATGGACCAGCGCACGGACGCCAAGCCCAAGACGGCGAAGAAGAAGTAAGGAGGCGCAGGGACGGCTTGCCCTCGGCAGGCTTTCGGCTGTGGATGGTCGCGATCACCGTGGCCATCCGCATCGACCTCATCACCCTCTTCCCGGCCATGGCCGACGGCTTCCTCCAGGAGTCCGTCATCGGTAAGGCCATCGACAAGGGCCTGATCGAGTTCAAGGCCCACGACCTCCGCACCTATTCCAAGGACAAGCACCGCAAGGTGGATGACATGCCTTACGGAGGCGGACCCGGCATGCTCATGAGCTGCCAGCCCCTCTTCGACGCCGTCGACGCCCTGGCCACCCCGGACTGCGAAGTCGTCTACCTTTGCCCCGACGGTGAACAGTTGACCAATAAGCTAGCCAAGGAATTGGCCCAAAAGAGCCATTTGATCCTCATTTCAGGCCATTATGAGGGTATCGACCAGCGTTTCCGGGACAAGAAGGTCACCCGGGAGGTCTCCATCGGGGATTATGTGCTCACTAATGGCACTTTGCCGGCCTGCGTCCTCGTCGATTGCCTTGGCCGGCAGGTCCCCGGCGTGCTCGGGGAGGAAAACTCCTTGACGGGGGATAGTTACAACGGCAAGTTGCTCGCCTTTCCGCAGTTCACCCGACCCGCTGTTT
>JBAXMD010000161.1:0-2736 GCA_037134475.1 Verrucomicrobiota bacterium
CTCGCCAACCTGCCTCGCCGCTTGGTCGGGCTATTTTCCCAGAAATTGTCCGCGCGCTGGTTCGGCGGCTACAGCATCCTGATTTTAGCTGAATAATGATCACCCTCGTCACCGGCGCCGCCGGATTCCTCGGTTCCCATCTCTCCGCCCGCCTGCTCGCGGACGGACATGAGGTCGTGGGCCTGGATAATTTCCACTCGGGACAGCAGGCCAACATCGACTGGTTGTCCGCCCATCCGCGCTTCCGCTTCGTGCGCCACGACGTGGTGACGCCGTATGACATCCCCTGCGACCTCGTCTGCAACCTGGCTTGCCCGGCCTCGCCGCCCCATTACCAGGCGGATCCGGTCTATACGTCGAAGATCGCTTTTCTGGGCACGCTCCATGCGCTGGAGAATGCGCAGCGGCACAAGGCCGGCCTGCTGCAGGCCTCGACCTCGGAGATCTACGGCGACCCGCTGGTCCATCCGCAGCCGGAGAGCTACCAAGGGAATGTGAATACGCTGGGCCCCCGCGCGTGCTATGATGAGGGTAAGCGTATCGGTGAGACGCTCTGCGCCGACTTCACCCGCCTCGGCCGTGTCGATGCCCGTCTGGTCCGTATCTTTAATACTTACGGACCGCGGATGCGTGGGGATGACGGCCGCGTGGTGACGAACTTCATCGCGCAGGCGCTCGCCGGCCAGGCGCTCACGATCTATGGCGAGGGCGACCAGACGCGGTCGTTCTGCTACGTGGACGACCTCATCGAGGGCATCGTCCGCGTGTCCGCGCTCCCGTCGAATCCCGGTCCGATCAACCTAGGTAATCCGGTGGAGTTCACGATGCTGGAGCTGGCGGCCGAAGTGCAGCGCTTGACGGGCTCGCAGTTACCATTGGTCCGCCACCCCTTGCCGGTCGATGATCCCAAGCAGCGCCAACCCGATATCACCAAGGCCCGCCGGCTCCTCGGCTGGGAGCCGAAGGTGCCGTTGGCCGCTGGGCTGGCCCGCACCATCGACTATTTTCGCGCCCTCGGACCTCGCTGATTTCCATGCCCCTTTCCCTTCGTAAAATCGCCTGCATCGGCGCCGGCTATGTCGGCGGCCCGACCATGGCCGTCATCGCCGACCGCTGCCCGGACATCGACGTGACGGTGCTTGATCTCAATGCGGAGCGGATCGCCGCGTGGAATTCCGAAGACCTGCCGGTCTATGAGCCCGGACTCGCCGAGGTCGTGTCCCGGGCCCGCGGGCGCAATCTCCGGTTTGTCGGTCAGGCAGAGGGCGCCGCCTACGTCGCCGCGGCCGACGCGGTCTTCATCTCGGTCAATACGCCGACGAAGACGGAAGGGGAGGGCGCCGGCAAGGCGTCGGACCTCCGCTACGTCGAGTCCTGCGCGCGCTTCATCGCTGCGCACGCCACAGGCCACACCATCGTCATCGAAAAGTCGACGATGCCCGTCCGGGCCGCCGATTGCGTCAAATCGATCCTGGCAACCGCCCGCCCGGGCGTGACGTTCGATATCCTTTCCAATCCGGAATTCCTGGCCGAGGGTACGGCCATCCGCGATCTTGAGCAGCCCGACCGGGTGCTCATCGGCGGCGAGCGGCCTGAGTCCATCGCGGCGCTGGCGGAAATCTACCGGCGCTGGGTGCCCGCGGAGCGGATACTCAGCACGGGTCTCTGGTCGGCCGAGCTCTCCAAGCTTGTCGCCAATGCGTTCCTGGCGCAGCGCGTCTCCTCCATCAATTCCATCTCGGCCCTCTGTGAGGTCACCGGCGCGGATGTCGAGGAGGTCGCCGCGGTGGTCGGCGCGGATTCACGCATCGGCCCGAAATTCCTGCGCGCTTCCGTGGGGTTCGGCGGATCCTGTTTCCAGAAGGACCTGCTTTCCCTCATCTACATCAGCGAGAGCTACGGCCTGACCGAAGTGGCCGCCTATTGGCAGCAAGTCGTCGATCTCAATCAATGGCAGAAGCGCCGCTTCGCTGACCTCATCGCCGCTCCGATCGCGGACGGTGCGGGAAGTCTCCGCGGTCGACGAATCGCCATCCTCGGTTTCGCCTTCAAGAAGGACACCAACGACGTGCGCGAGACGCCTGCGATGGACGTGTGCCGCCGGCTGCTCGCCAGAGGAGCCACGTTGGCCGTCCACGACTACAGGGTGACGCCGGAGTCCGTCAGGTCGGAGCTCGGCGCCCAGGGGGTCGAGGTTGCGGCCACCCCTGAGGCCGCGCTGGCTGGGGCCGATGGCGTCGCGGTGCTCACCGAGTGGTCCGCCTACGCGACGCTGGATTGGGCCCGCCTCGCGGGCATGCTCAAGGCCGGCGCCGTCATCCATGACGGGCGCAATATCTTGGACGCCGGGGCGGTCCGTCGCGCAGGCCTGATTCTGCGCAGCATCGGCAGGGGGGCGCAACCCAACGCCTGAGATGAGCGGCTCCTCTGCACGCGCCGTGGTCTGTTTTGCCGGGCCTCGCGATCACTATGAGGGCGCCGCCGCGCTGGCCGAATCCGGTCAGCTCGAGCGTCTGGTGACCGATGCTTATTTCGGCGCACAGGCCTGGCATGATCACGCCCCTAGTCCGGTGGGTGATTATATCCATGCACGTCGGCATCCGCTGATCGAGGCCTCGGCGGTTTCCGTCTCCGCCCGAGCCCTCCTCTGGGAGTCCGCGGGACGCCTCCCTTGTGTCAATCAGCAGGCCTGCCGTAACCGTAAGGATGCCGCTATCGGACTGCATGCTGCCTGCG
>JBAXMD010000162.1:0-2732 GCA_037134475.1 Verrucomicrobiota bacterium
CGCGACCACCCGTTCCGGGCGATTGCGACCAGGCTGTGGACGGACGTGACGGGCACCGTTGGGTGATCTTCGAATCGGCATGGCATCAGCTCCTTTTGAGAGGAACTGGACATGCCTGGACAGAGATTACCTATGCGCAAGATTCGCGACGTGCTTCGGCTCAGCGCCGGCGGCATGTCCAAACGCAAGATCGCTATCAGTCTGAGCGTCGGCGCGACGGCGGCGGGAGACTGCATCCGCCGGGCACGGCGGGCTGGCTTGGCGTGGCCGCTGCCGGACGACCTTGGCGACGAGGCGCTGGAGGTGCGGCTGTACCCTGCATCGGCAGCGCTGGCTGAGATCAAGGCGCGGCGGCCACAGCCGGCCTGGCCTACGATTCATCGCGAGCTCCGGCGGAAGGGCGTGACGCTGCAGCTGCTCTGGGAGGAGCACCGCGCCACGCATCCGGACGGCCACGGCTATAGCCGCTTCTGTGAGCTGTATCGGGCCTGGGAAGGCCGCCTGTCGCCGACGATGCGGCAGACGCATGTGGCCGGCGAGCGGCTGTTCGTCGACTACGCCGGCACGGCGCTGGAGGTGATCGACGGGACGACCGGCGAGATAATCGCGGCGCAGCTGTTCGTCGCCACGCTCGGGGCATCGAGCTACACCTATGCCGAGGCGACCTTCACGCAAGGGATCGCCGACTGGATCGGCTCGCACACGCGGGCGTTCGCCTTTTTCGGTGGCGTGTCGGCGATGGTGGTGTCGGACAATCTCAAGTCCGGCATCACCAAGGCGTGCTTCTACGAGCCGGCGGTGAATCGCAGCTACGCCGAGATGGCGGCCCACTACGACACAGCCATTGTGCCGGCGCGCCCCAGGAAGCCGCGCGACAAGGCGAAGGTGGAGGCGGCGGTGCTGCTGGCGACGCGGTGGATCATCGCCAAGCTCCGGAACCGGCAATTCTTCTCGCTCGCCGAATTGAATGACGCGGTCCGTGACTGCGTAACGACGTTGAACGAGCGCGCATCACGGCATCTGGGGGCGAGCCGGCGGGCGTTGTTCGATGACGTGGAACGATCGGCGCTGAAGCCGCTGCCGGCCGAGCCCTACGTCTACGCCGCATGGAAGCAATGCCGCGCCGGGCTCGACTACCACGTCGAGGTCGAGAAGCACTACTACTCGGTGCCATACATACTGCTGCGCGAGACGATGTGGGCACGGATCACGGCCCGCACGGTCGAGGTGTTCCACCACGGCAAGCGCGTCGCCGCTCACGTGCGCTCGTCATCCAATCGCAAGCACACGACGGTGCGCGAGCACATGCCATCGAGCCATCAGCGCTACGCCGACTGGACGCCGGAGCGAATCAAGCGGCAGGCCGACGAGACCGGCCCCAAGACCTCCGCGCTCATCGAGATCATCCTGCGCGAGCGGACGCACCCGGAGCAGGGCTTCCGCGCCTCGGTCGGCATTCTGCGGCACGCCAAGACCTTCGGTCGCGAGCGGCTCGAAGCCGCCTGTGACCGCGCGCTGGAGATCGGCGCGCGCTCCTACACGTCAGTCACATCGATCCTGAAGACCAACCTCGATCGCAAGCGGCCCGCACCTGCCACGGACGGGCCGGCGATAACGCACACCAACATCCGTGGCCCACGTTACTTCCACTGAGGAGAATACACGCAATGCTGACGCATCCCACCATCGACCAACTGAGAGCGTTGAAGCTCGACGGCATGGCCGACGCCTTCGTCGACCTGCAAGCGCAGGACAGAGCCAAGGATCTGGATCACGCCGAATGGCTGGCGCTGCTGCTCGACCGAGAGGCGGCCAACCGCAACACCAAGCGCTTCCAGAGCCGGCTACGCAGCGCCAAGCTGCGTCACGGCCAAGCGTCGATCGAGGACGTCGACTACCGTACGTCGCGCCGACTCGACAAAGCTCTGTTCCAGCAGCTCGCCGCCGGCCGCTGGATCGCCGAGCACCGCAATCTGCTCGTCACGGGGCCGTGCGGCGTCGGCAAGTCGTGGTTGTCGTGCGCACTCGCGCAGAAAGCCTGCCGTGATGGCTATACGGTGCACTACGCGCGCGTGCCGCGGCTCTTCGCCGACCTTGAGTTGGCCCACGGCGACGGCCGCTTCGCACGTCTGTTCCGCGCGCTGGTGAAGGCCGATCTCCTGATCCTCGACGACTGGGGTCCGGACCGGCTCACCGCCAATCAGCGGCGCGATCTGATGGAGATCGTCGAGGATCGTTACGGCCGGAGTTCGACGCTCATCACCAGCCAGCTGCCGACCGACACGTGGCACGAAGTGATCGGCGAGCCGACCTTCGCCGACGCCATCCTCGATCGCATCGTCCACAACGCCTACCGCCTCGCGCTCGACGGCCCGTCGATGCGAAAGATCCAGGCCGCCGAGCTCGAAGCTGCGGTGTCGGTCGTGGACACGACGAGCAGCACAAGTGCGACGACAGCGAAAGGAGCCAAGAAATGACCACCGCATTCCGCATCCAGCCCGTCCCCGTGGGTCAACAGGCACCTCCCGCGCGCGCCGCTGCGTCAGACTCTGGGCGGTCACTCCGCGTCGCGCGCGGGTCCCTCCTATTGACTAAGGGGACGGGCTACCGCCGCACTTGACGAAAGAGGAAAACACTGAGATCAGAAACAGCATCCAACGGCACCGTCACGCACCCACGTCACACTGGTCGCGATGCGCTGGAATGACTGGTCGCGATCGTCGGAATGCGCA
>JBAXMD010000163.1:0-2648 GCA_037134475.1 Verrucomicrobiota bacterium
TTCGCCGCGGGCCGCTTCGGCGGGCGGGACGAAGGGGGCCTTCTTGGTCGGCGTGATCTCTTCCGGAGAAACGGCGGCGAAAGCGACGGAGGTCGCGAAGAGGAACACGAAGAGGTGACGCATAGCGAGGGGTATGCTCACCTTGTCTTTCCTGCACATCCTCGCCAACGCCAAACCCCTCAAGCGGGCCGGTTTTTAACGGAAGATAACGGTCTTATTGCCAGCTAGGAGAACGCGATCCTCGACGACGGCGCGGAGGCCGCGGGCGAGCACGACTTTTTCGATATCCTTGCCTAGATGGGCCATGTCTTCCGGCGTATCCGAATGGTCGATGCGGATCACGTCCTGTTCCACGATGGGTCCTTCGTCGAGGTCGGGCGTGACGAAGTGGCAGGTCGCGCCGATGAGCTTCACGCCGCGGCGATGCGCCTGATGGTAAGGCTTGGCGCCGGCGAACGAGGGGAGGAACGAGTGGTGGATGTTGATGATCTTGCCGGCGAAGTCGCGGCACATCGACTCGTCGAGCACCTGCATGTAGCGGGCGAGGACGATGAGGTCGGCTTGCGCGTCGCGGTAGAGCTGCTCCATCTTGCGGAAGGCCGCGTGTTTC
The DNA here is from genome assembly GCA_037134475.1 of Verrucomicrobiota bacterium. Lineage (GTDB taxonomy): Bacteria > Verrucomicrobiota > Verrucomicrobiia > Opitutales > UBA953 > UBA953. The sequence goes on from JBAXMD010000163.1 coordinate 611, forward strand.
GTTTCCGGCGTCACCGGGACGAAGTGGAAGGGGATGCCGTGGGCTTCGACGACCTTGCGATGGTTCTCGTGGTTGGAGATCACGCAGGGGACGACGAACGGGAAATCTTGGGCGACCTGGCGGGCGAGCAGGTCGTAGAGGCAATGTTCCTGCTTGGAGCAGAGCAGGACGACGCGACGCGGCTGGTCGGAGTCGGAGACTTTCCAGTCCATCGCGAACTTCTTGGCGAGCGGCGTGAAGCGTTGGGCGAATTCGCCGGCCGGGAAGTTGAGGGATTCGGCCCGGATCTCGACACGCATGAAGAAGCGGGAGAGTTCGTGCTCGGTGTGCTGGCTGGCTTCCGTGATCCAGCCCTGATGGCCGGCGACGAATGCGGACACCTCGGCCACGATGCCGCTGGTGTCGGGGCAGGAGAAGCTGAGGGTGAGCGTGCGGGCCATGGGTTGAGGATGGAAGGGGAGGGGCGAGCGGGTCAAGACACGGCGGTGGCCACGGTCCGCGTCCGGCTGATTTGTCAGGAAATAAGCCGTCCTGGGCCTTCGCCTGCGGGATTGACCAGCCCCCGTCCCTTCCTACGTTGACCCTTCACCTTTTACTCAGATGGCCAAGACCCTGTTCCAGAAAGTTTGGGAAGCGCATACCGTGCGCAAGCTGCCTAATGGGCAGACCCAATTATTCATCGGCACGCACCTCATCCACGAGGTGACGAGCCCCCAGGCCTTCGGCATGCTCCGGGACCTCGGCCTCAAGGTGAAGTATCCCCAGCGCACCTTCGCAACGGTCGACCACATCGTCCCGACCAACGAGCTCAAGGAACCCTATTCCGATCCGATCGCCCAGGAGATGATCGAGGCCCTCCGTAAGAATACCAAGGACTACGGCATCCGCTTCTTCGACACCACGACCGGCACCCAGGGGATCGTCCACATGGTCGGACCGGAGCAGGGTATCACCCAGCCCGGCACCACGATCGCCTGCGGCGACTCCCATACCGCCACCCACGGCGCGTTCGGCGCGATCGCCTTCGGCATCGGCACCACGCAGGTCCGCGACGTGCTCGCGACCCAGACCCTTGCTCTCAGCCCCCTCAAGGTCCGCCGCATCGAGGTCAACGGCAAGCTCGCCCCTGGCGTCTACGCCAAGGATGTCATCCTGCACATCATCCGCGTCCTCGGCGTCAACGGTGGTATCGGCTACGCTTACGAATACGCCGGTACGACCTTCGACGGCTTCTCCCTCGAGGAGCGCATGACCGTCTGCAACATGTCCATCGAAGGCGGAGCCCGCTGCGGTTACGTCAATCCGGACCAGAAGACCTTCGACTACATCAAGGGCAAGCCGTATGCCCCCAAGGCCGCCGATTGGGATGCCGCCGTCGCTCGCTGGGCTTCTTTTGCTTCCGACGCCGGTTGCCAGTATGACGACGTCAAGGTCTTCCAGGCCGAGGACATCCGCCCGACCGTCACCTGGGGCATCACCCCGGGCCAGGCCGTGTTCATCGACGAGAAGATGCCGGCGCTCGAGACCCTTAACCCCGCCGACCGCCAGACCGCCGAAGACGCCTACGCCCACATGAAGCTGGCGCCGAACACCCCGATCAAGGGCACCAAGGTCGACGTCTGCTTCCTCGGTTCGTGCACCAACGGCCGCATCTCCGACCTTCGCGAAGTCGCTAAGTACCTCAAGGGCCGCAAGGTCAGCCCGAGCGTCAAGGCGATCGTCGTCCCTGGCTCGCAGCTCACCGCCATTCAGGCCGTCCATGAAGGCCTCGATAAGATCTACATCGAAGCCGGCTTCGAATGGCGCGGCGCGGGTTGCTCCATGTGCCTCGCGATGAATCCCGACAAGCTTGTCGGCGACCAGCTTTGCGCCAGCTCCTCGAACCGTAACTTCAAGGGCCGCCAGGGCTCCCAGACTGGTCGTACCGTGCTCATGAGCCCGCTCATGGTCGCTGCCGCTGCCATCACCGGACACGTCGCGGACGCCCGCGAAGTCTTCAAGGTCTGATGTCCGTCTCCGCGCCAGTCGACCGCGTGCT
>JBAXMD010000164.1:0-2631 GCA_037134475.1 Verrucomicrobiota bacterium
CCCATGGCCGACACGCTGAATTTCTTTCAGGCGCAAGACGACGCCCGCGGCCGCACGACCCTGCTGGTCGCGTTGCTTACTTTCGCGAGCATCCTGCTGGCACTCTCGCCGTTTGTCGTGTTCATGGTGGTGTGGCAATTCCGCGTGCCACAGCATGTGAGCTGGTATCAGCCGGAGATTTTTTTATGCACCACTATCCCGATGGTGTTTATCATCTTGATTGGTAACTTAGTCCGGATGACCGCGCTCGCCAAGGGTAGCTGCGCGATTGCTGGTCAAATGGGGGCGAAGTTGGTTTCCGCCCAAACGGCCATCCCCGCGGAGAAGGCTTACCTTAATGTGGTGGAGGAAATGGCCCTCGCAGCAGGATTGCCGGTGCCGAGCTGCTTCGTGTTTGCTGAAGATCGGACGATTAATGCCTTTGCCTCCGCGGATGGGCCGCAGGATGCCGCTATCGCCGTGACGCAGGGCGCCCTTACGTACCTCACTCGGGATGAGCTGCAGGGCGTCATCGCTTATGTGATGGGCCATATCGGTAATGGGGATACGAAGTTGAGTATCCGCTTCATTGGGGTGGCCGGCGGCCTGACGGCGATTGCAGAGATTGGGAAAGGAATCACCGGAGCGGGAGGGGCGGTGGCAGGTGGGGGCGCAAACTTGCTAGGACATCTGCCGTTGCCATCAGGCAAAGACGGCGCCGTCGGCTGCCTCATCGCGATTGCCGTCGTCCTTGCCATCATCATCCTCCTCGTCTACGCGGGATTATTTCTGTCGGTGGGGGCTGCGATTGGTCTTTCCGCGACTTATGCGATTCAGGCTGCCGTTTGGCGTCAGCGTGAATCCCTCAGTGATGCCGCTGCGGTGCAGTTCACCCGTAATCCGGCGGGACTGGCTTCGGCTTTAAAGAAGGTGGCAGTGAGGGGTAGCGCGGTTCGGTCGGCGGCACGCCTGGGCACGGAGTGGCAGAACTTTTTCTTTACCCCGATGCAAGGGGGCGTGGAGAACTACGCTTCATTTAGGTCGAGCATCGCGGATAGGATCAAATTTATTGACCCAACTTTCGATGGGGTGATTGCAGCCCTCCCGCCCGTTATTTCCAAGGCAATCCCTCCTCCGCTGCCATCGATTACGGATGGGGCCGTCCCGCAGATTTTAACTGCAGGTGGTGGCTTATTTGTGCCTGACAAGCAAATCCGTGCTACCTTCGGCTTTGGCGGCGTGCTCCCGCCCGACCTGCGTGCCGCCGCTGCCGATCCGGTTGGCGCCATGGGGATCGTCCTCGCGCTGATTCTGCGGCAGGATCCCGCCTTGCGCACTCAACAGCTGGCGCAGGCCCAGGGCCTGGCCGGGGGCCAGGTCGTGAAGGAAGCGCTCAAGCTCGACGCGATGTTGCGGGCCTTGCCTGCGGGATACCGCGTGCCCCTCCTTGATGTGGCCATGCCGGCATTGCGCCAGCTTTCGACGGCACAGGTGGCGGAGTTTGGTCAGGCAATCGATCGAGTCGGCTGGCAGGCTGACGACGGACTCGTGGTATTGCTCATCCACGCCTCGATGCGCCGCTATCTTTCCGTCGCTCGGAAGCCGGTGGGCGAGGTTGGCGACCTTCATACATCTTGCGCCCTTATCCTCTCGGCCGTGGTCCAGACGTCCAGCGAAGGTCCTGACGAGCAAGCCGCGGCTTATCTAAAGGGTGCCAAGGTATTGGGAATGAAGCAACTTAGCCCAGTCATGATTCCAGCCGAGCAGGTCGACTTGGCGGAGGTGGAAAATGCATTGGTGGTGATTGGCGTCATCGATCTCCTGCGGCGTAAATTAGTGAATGCCTGTTGCGCGGCGCTGCTGAGTGACGACAAGGCCGAGCCCGCCGAGGTTGAAATCATCCGTGCCGTCGCCGATTCGCTCGGGGTAATTCTCACACCTGCTCCTGCTCCGGTCATCCCCGAGTGTTCTCCTAATTTGCCTCATTTACCTTAGGCAGGGTTGAGCGCACTCGCTCAACCGTGGCTGACCAAGGGTCGTCAGCCCTACCATCGGCCGCCCTGCGGCGGCCGGAGGACCGCAGGTGGTGCGGTCCCTCCCTCGGAGGTTACATCAAAGTGGAGAAAGGATTAGTTTCAGCGGGTTTCTGCGTTCCAATTCAGACATTAAATTATCACAAGGCAGGCCCGTCCCGCCTTGCAGGTGCGGGGTGGGTAGGTAAGGTGAGTGACACCATGCCTATCGTCTTAGCAATTCTCGGAATCATCGCTGCCATCGCCGTCATCGCCGCCATCTGGGGTGTCGGCATTTATAACGGCCTTGTGACCCTTCGGAACGCCTGCAAGAACGCCTTTGCCCAGGTGGACGTGCAGCTCAAGCGCCGCCATGACCTGATCCCGAATCTCGTCGAGACCGCCAAGGGCTACATGGCCCACGAAAGCGGCACGCTCACCGCCGTCATCGAAGCCCGCGCCAAGGCTACTCAGGCTAACGTCCGCTTCGCCGGCAACCCGAACGACCCGGCCGCCATGCGCGACCTCAGCCAAGCCGAAGCCGGCCTCAGCGGCGCCCTCGGCAAACTCATGGTCGTCAGCGAACAGTATCCTCAGCTCAAGGCCGACGCCACCATGCGCAGCTTGATGGAAGAGCTCT
>JBAXMD010000165.1:0-2628 GCA_037134475.1 Verrucomicrobiota bacterium
GGTGCCTCCGAGAATCCTTCCGTGGCCAAGATCTTTGCCGACGTCTTTGGCGCCCCGGTCCTTCGTCTGGCTGTTTCTGACTCCGCCGCCTTAGGTGCCGCCCTGCGTGCCGCCGAGGGGGCTTGCGGGGCCAAGATGGCCGATCTGGAGCCTGTTTTCTGCGCCCCGGCCCCGGGTGTCGTCCAGCCGAACCCGGCCCTCCGGGCGGCCTACGACAAGCTTGAGGCCGAACTGGGCCAATCGCTGTCGCGTAAGGCATAAATTGGGGGCTGTGAGCATTGCCCACTTGAACAAAGTGGGGTGATTGGCTGACAGTGGGGACTCACCCCTACTCACCATGTCACAGCGCCCTGTTACCCTCTTCACCGGCCAGTGGGCCGACCTCAAAATCGCCGAGCTTCTCCCCAAGGTCAAAGCCATGGGCTACGAGGGCGTCGAGCTCGCCTGCTGGGGCGACCACTTCGATGTCGTCCGTGCCGTCAACGAGCCGGGCTACGTAGAATCCATCTGGAAACTCCTCGCGCAGCACGACCTCGGTTGCTGGGCGATCTCCGCGCACCTCGTCGGCCAGGCCACCTGCGATAACATCGACGAACGCCACCAGTGCATCCTCCCGGCTCACGTCTGGGGTGACGGCAATCCGGAAGGCGTTCGCCAGCGTGCGTGTGCCGAGATGGCCCTGACCGCCCAGGCCGCCCGCAAGTTCTTCGACGCCGGCAAGGCCTACATGGCCAATAAGCCGAAGGGTTCCGGCAAGACCGTCGTCAACGGCTTCACTGGCTCCTCCATCTGGCACGCGATCTACGCCTTCCCGCCCACCAACCAGGCCTACCTGCAGAAGGGTTACGACGACTTCGCTAAGCGCTGGAAGCCCATCCTCGAGGTCTTCGAGAAGAACGACGTCTACTTCGGCCTCGAAGTGCACCCGACCGAAATCGCCTTCGACATCGCCTCCGCCCAGCGCGCGCTCGACGCCGTCGGTAACCATAAGCGTTTCGGCTTCAACTACGATCCGAGCCACCTCGGCTACCAGGGCGTCGACTACGTGAAGTTCATCCGCACCTTCGGCAAGCAGATCCACCACGCCCACATGAAGGACGTCTGGTGGGGCCACGGCGACGGCACCGTCGGCGTGTTCGGCGGCCACACTGATTTCTGCGACCCCCGTCGCGCCTGGGACTTCCGCTCCGTCGGTCGCGGCGACATCAAGTTCGAGGACGTCATTGTCGCCCTCAACGACGTCGGCTACGCCGGCCCGCTCTCCGTCGAGTGGGAAGACGGCCGCATGGACCGCTTCTTCGGTGCCGCCGAATCGGCCGCCTACGTCAAGAAGCTCGCCTTCCCGACCAACAAGGTCGCGTTCGACGCGGCCTTCGACAAGTCGGCCCAGGGAAAATAATCACCCCTTAATCGAACACCAACATGGCTACCAAAGTAGGCGTCATCGGAGCAGGCGGCATGCTCCAGTACCACGCTGCCGGCTTCAAGCAAGCGGGCGCGGAGATCATCGCCGTCGCGGATCCCGCACCGGGCGCCGCCCAGAAGGCCGCCACGAAGTGGGGTATCCCGCACGCCTACGAGTCCGTCGATGCCATGCTCGCGGCCCACAAGGACCTCGACGCCGTCAGCGTCATCGTTCCGAACAAGTTCCACGCCGCGCTCGCCATCCAGTGCCTTAACGCCGGCAAGCACGTATTCTGCGAGAAGCCCCCGGCGCTCAGCGCCCCCGAGGTCCTCGAAATCACCGCCGCTTCCAAGAAGTCGGGTAAGCACGTGATGTTCAATTTCAACAACCGCGCCCGCCCTGAGTCGCAGGCGATGATCAAGTACGTCGAGCAGGGCCAGGTCGGTAAGATCAACTCCGCGCAGGCGAAGTGGATCCGCCGCACCGGCATCCCGGGCTTCGGCGGTTGGTTCACCACCAAGGAGCTCTCCGGCGGCGGCCCGCTCATCGACCTGCTGCACATGGTCGACCTCGCGATGTATTTCATGGGTTATCCTGAACCGGCGCATGTCCTCGGCCAGACCTTCAACGATTTCATCGAAGACAAGTCCTTCAAGGGACCGTGGGGCATTCCGGACCGTGTCGGCGGCGTCACCGACGTCGAGAACGCCGCGCATGGCTTCGTCACCTTCAAGACCGGCCAGGTGCTGACCCTGCAGGTCTCGTGGGCTGAGATGATCAAACGCGAGGAAGTCTCCGTGGTCTTCCAAGGCACCAAGGCCGGCGGCAAGGTCGAGCGCCTCTTCGGCATCGACGGCCTCGACAACACCGCGATCGATACCTGCGAGCTCTACGTCCAGGAAAACGGCAACAGCGTGAACCGCTCCATCGTCACGCCCGCGTGCGAAGACATGGGCCGTATCGCTTCCGCCGCGAACTTCATCGAGGCCATCGAAGGCCGCGCGAAGCCGCTGAATACGCCTGAGCAGGCCTACCGCCTCATGCAGGTCATCGACGCCATCTACGCGTCGGCCAAGTCCGGCAAGCCCGTCTCCCTCTGATCAACACACCTATGGCATCCCTTAATCGTAAACTCCGCATGGGCATGGTCGGCGGCGGTCGCGGCGCCTTCATCGGCGGCGTGCATCGCATGGCCGCGGCCCTCGACGGTAAAATCGACCTCG
>JBAXMD010000166.1:0-2469 GCA_037134475.1 Verrucomicrobiota bacterium
CCTTCACGTTGGCGTCTCCCAGGATGATCTTAAAGGCTGCCGTGACTTGGTCCTTTGTCGCGCCGCCGCCGACATCGAGGAAGTTGGCCGGGCTGCCGCCGAAGTGCTGGATGATGTCCATCGTAGACATCGCGAGGCCGGCGCCGTTGACGAGGCAGGCGATATTGCCGTCGAGGGCGATGTAAGAGAGGCCGAACTTCGAGGCTTCGATTTCCTTGGCGTCTTCTTCGTTGAGGTCGCGGAGGGCGACCACGTCCGGGTGACGGAAGAGGGCGTTGTCGTCGAAGGACACCTTGGCGTCGAGGGCGAGGAGCTTGCCTTCCTTCGTGACCAGGAGCGGGTTCACTTCGACCATCGCGCAATCCTTCTCCCAGTAGAACTGGTAGAGCTTCGTCACGAGCGTCACGCACTGCTTGAAGAGGTCGCCGGAGAAACCGAGCGAGAAGGCGATCTGGCGGGCCTGGAAGGCCTGGAGGCCGACGGCTGGGTCGACCTGCACCTTGAAGATCTTCTCCGGAGTGTGGTGGGCGACGTGTTCGATTTCCATACCGCCTTCGGTCGAAGCGACGATGACCGGGAAGGACGTCGCGCGGTCGAGGAGGATGGCGAGGTAGTACTCGTCGTCGCGGCCGTCCGGGCGCTTGCCCAAGTTGGCGGCTTCGGTGAAGTAGATCGTCTGGACCTTGCGGCCCGCTTCGCCGGTCTGCGCCGTCACGAGGGTGTTGCCGAGCATCGCCTTGGCGTTCTCGAGGGCCTTCTCCTTGGTCGGGGAGAACTTCACGCCGCCTTTGAAGCCGTCGGTGAAGGTGCCTTTGCCGCGGCCACCGGCGTGGATCTGGGATTTCACCATGATGCCACCGGAGGTGTCGATCTTGGCGAGCGCGCCTTCAAATTCGGCGGCAGAGGTGACCGCCACGCCCTTGGGCACGGCGACGCCGAACTGTGCGAACAGTTCTTTGGCTTGGTATTCGTGAATGTTCATGAAACGGGACGGAGGCTGACGATTAACCCTTCAGTTCAGCATCCTTGGCCTTGAGGTTCTTTTCGATCTCGGCCGTGAAATTATCGGTGTGGGTCTGGATCTCCTTCTCGGCGCGCTTCAGCTCGTCGTCGGTGACGAGCTTGTCCTTGTTGCCCTTCTTGAGGACTTCGAGGGCGTCGCGGCGGGCATTGCGCACGCGGACCTTGCCTTCTTCGGCCATCTGCGTGGCGCGCTTGGCGAGCTCAACGCGGCGTTCGCCGGAGAGGGAGGGGACCGGGCAGCGCATGAAGTTGCCCTGCGGGACGGGGTTGATGCCGATGTTGGCGGCCATGATGGCCTTGCGGATGTCATCCATCACGCCCTTGTCGAACGGCTGCACCACGATCGTCTGCGCGTCGGGCGTGGTGATGGCGGCCATGTCCTTCAGGCGCTGCGTCATGCCGTAGGCTTCGACGTGGACCTGGATGTTCTCGATCATGCCCGGCGAAGCCTTGCCGGTGTGCAGCGTGGCGAATTCGTGCGAGGTGTGGTCGACCGCCTTCTTCATGGCGTTGCCGCCTTCGGCGATGAGTTTCTTGAGGTCCATGGGATAGGGTGGGGTTAGGGTTTGTTGTTGGAAAATCAGGCGACGAGCGTGCCGATGCGCTGGCCCAGGACGGCCTTCTTCACGGCGCCCTTCTCGGACATCGAGAGTACGATGATCGGGAGCTTGTTGGCTTCGCAGAGCGAGAACGCTTCGGCGTCCATCACGCCCAGGCGCTTCTGGAGGGCTTCGGCGTGGGAGACGCGGTCGTAGCGCTTGGCGTCCTTATGCTTCATCGGATCCTTGTCGTAGACGCCGTCGACCTTGGTGGCCTTGAGGATCGCATCGGCGCCGATTTCATTGGCGCGGAGCGCGGCGGCGTAGTCGGTCGTGCAGTACGGGTTGCCCGTTCCGGCGACGAAGATGACGATGCGGCCGCGTTCGAGGTGGCGGGTGGCGCGGCGCTGGATGAAAGGTTCGGCGATGCGGTCCATCGGGATGGCCGTCATCACGCGGCATTCGAGGCCGGCCTTCTCGAGGCGGTCCATCAGGGCGAGGCCGTTGATGACCGTGGCGAGCATGCCCATGTTGTCTCCCGTGGTGCGGTCCGTGCCGTTGGCGCGCGCGCCGGCGAGGCCGCGGAAGATGTTGCCGCCGCCGACGACGACTGCGACCTGGGTGCCGACCTTCTGGATCGAGCGGAGCTCTTCGGCGAGGCGGTCGAGGACCGCGCTGTCGATGGAGGCGCCGGTCGTGTCGTTGCGCAGGGCTTCGCCGCTGATCTTGAGCACGATACGACGGTACTTCGGCTTCTTGGAGGTGGTGGCGGGCATACAGGGGAAATGAGCCCTAGAAACCCCAGCGTCAACCCCGCCTTGGTCTCGCTTGACTCCGACCCATGAGTCGCTGTTCAGTCGGGGTGCGCAGACCCGTGGTGTAATGGTAGCACAGGAGTTTTTGGTTC
>JBAXMD010000167.1:0-2433 GCA_037134475.1 Verrucomicrobiota bacterium
CCATCCCGGTCTCCGGTTCCCCTTGAGTTTACCCTAACCGCCTACCGCTAACCGCTTACCGCTACCACCCGTCGCCGACCCAGTCTCGACATCCTCCCTCCCCTCCCCCGAAATACCTTCATCGCCATGAAGACCCGTAAGCTCGGCAACTCTCCGCTCCATCTCACGCCCGTCGGCCTGGGCACTTGGGCCATCGGCGGCGGTGATTGGAAGTTCGGCTGGGGCGCCCAGGACGACGCTCTTTCCATCCGCACCATCCACGAGGCGATGGCCGTTGGTATCAACTGGATCGACACCGCCGCAGTCTACGGACTCGGCCGCTCCGAAGAAGTCGTCGGGCGCGCGCTGAAGGAGATGAAGGAGAGGCCGATCATCTCGACGAAGTGCGAACGCTGCTGGGATCCGGACGGGGCCATCGTGCCGCGCCTCAAGCGCGCGAGCGTGAAGCAGGAATGCGAGGACAGCCTCCGCCGCCTGCAGATCGACGTCATCGACATGTACCAAATCCACTGGCCACAGCCGGACGAAGATATCGAAGAAGGCTGGTCGGCCGTCGCTGAGCTCGTGAAGGAAGGCAAGATCCGCTACGCCGGCGTCAGCAACTTCAGCGTCGCGCAGCTCGAGCGCATCCAGCCCATCCACCGCGTCACCTTCCTCCAGCCGCCGTACAGCATGCTCAACCGCAGCATCGAAGCCGCGCTCCTGCCCTACTGCGAAGCCAACGATATCGGCATCGTCTCCTATAGCCCGATGCAGAAGGGCCTGCTCAGCGGCAAGGTCACCAAGGAATGGGCCGACGCCCTACCGGCCGACGACCACCGCCGCGCCGACCCTCAGTTCAATGAACCCCTTCTCTCGAAGAACATCGCCCTCACCAAGGCCCTCGCCGAAATCGCGCACCGCTATGGACGCAACTCCGCCGAGCTCGCCATCGCCTGGGTCCTCCGTCAACCGCGCGTGACCGCCGCAATCGTCGGCGCCCGCAAGCCCGGCCAGATCAAGGAGACCGTTTTCGGGGGTAATTTCGCCATCAAGCCGGACGATATCGCGAAGATCGAGGAAGCTCTGGCTATCCGGGGCTGATGACGTGGGGAAGGCGGGGACTTAACCTGCCCTTAAGGTCGCTTCGGGTATGATAGTGGCCTAACCCAAAGCCATGCGCCCCCCGTCCACCGCCATCCTCCTTGCCACGCTCGGCTTCGCCGCCACCGCGCAGGCGCATATCCCGCCGGTCGCCGAACAGTATCGCACGCCTTCCGAGGCCCCTGCGATCGTGCAGCCCACTGCGCGCTATTTCCTGACGAGCACTTATCTCGCCGCCGCGACCGGCAGCGCGCCGCTGATTGCCACGCCGTTCCAGACGTTCACCAAGAACGTCAACGTTCGCTGGGACGACACTTACCTCTACGTCGAAGCCAAGGGCCTGCCTGACCACCCGATGATGATCGGCATCAAGTCGTGGCAGCAGCAGGTGCCGATCCCGCAGAATTATCTCGGCGCGAACGCCTGGCGCATCCCGCTGAAGCCCGTGCCGGCCAAGGAACCGATGTCAGCCAAGACGCATTTCATGCGCGGCGCCATCGCGCTCGCCGCCAACGGCGTGCCGATCTTCAACGCCTTGAACAACCGCGGCGACGACGCCAAGACCGCCGGCGAGCTCGACAACTTCGGCGGCCACTGCGGACGCGCGGACGACTACCACTACCATGACGCGCCGGTCTTCCTCGAAAAGGAACTCGGCAAGGGCAAGCCCATCGCGGTCGCCCTCGACGGCTACCCGCTGTACGGCTACGCCGAGCCCGACGGCTCCTCGGTCGGCAAGCTCGATGCGTTCGGCGGCCACGAGACGAAGGCCCTCGGCTACCACTACCACGCCCAGAAGAAATACCCTTACATCAACGGCGGCTTCCATGGCGAAGTGAAGGAAGTCGACGGCCAGGTCGACCCGCAGCCTTCCGCGGCCAACGTGCGCCGCGAAGGAGAGCATTTCTCGCAGGCCGCGCTCAAGGGCGCGATGATCAAGGACTTCACCCAGGACGGCGGCAAATACGCCCTGAACTACACCCTCAACGGCAAGGCCCTCAGCGTGAAGTTCTCCCAGAACGAGAACAAGTCTTGGACCTTCCTTTACGCCAAGGCCGACGGCACCACCGCGACCGAGACGTACACCGTGCGCGAACGTCCTCCGGGCGGCGGCGGTGGCGGCGAAAAGGGCAAGGGCGGCGAGAAAGGCAAAGGCAAGGGCAAGGGCGGCGAGAAGGGCAAGCGCCCGCCGCCCGAAGGCGAAGACGCCAAGCCGAAGGGCGAAGAGGTCGAAGCCACGATCGATGAGACCGCTGGCGACCAAGCCGCGCCTCCGTCTGGCGAGAAGGGTAAGAAAGGCAAAGGCGGCAAGAAGGGCGACAAGCCCGGCATGGTGAAGCCCTCGATGGA
>JBAXMD010000168.1:0-2401 GCA_037134475.1 Verrucomicrobiota bacterium
CCCATGAGATGCAAGATGGTGGCGTGGAGGTCGTGCACGTGCACGGGATCTTTGGCGACGTTGTAGCTGAAGTCGTCGGTCTCACCATAGCTGGTGCCGGCCTTGCTACCGCCGCCAGCCATCCACATGGTGAAGCAACGCGGATGGTGATCGCGGCCGGCCTCGGGGCTGTCCCATTTACCCTGGCCCGCGACGCCGCGGCCGAACTCGCCACCCCAGACGACGAGGGTGTCCTCGAGGAGTCCGCGGCGCTTGAGGTCCTTGATGAGCGCGGCGCTGGGCTGGTCGGTGTCGCGACAACGCGCGGTGCACCAGGAGGTGAGGCGACTGTGATGATCCCAGTCGGGATGGAACAGCTGTACGAAGCGCACGCCGCGTTCGATCAGGCGACGCGCGAGGATGCAGTTGGCGGCATAACTGCCGGGGCGACGTGAATCCGGTCCGTAGAGCTCGAAGACTTCGTCCTTCTCGTCACTGAGGTCGGTGAGTTCGGGCACGCTGGCCTGCATGCGGTAAGCCATCTCATATTGGCGGATGCGCGTGGAGATCTCGGGGTCGCCGCTGCGCTCAAGCGCACGCTGGTTCATGGCGCCGAGTCCGTCTAGCATCTCGCGACGAAGCTCGCGCGGGAGGCCGTCAGGATCCCGGAGGTAGAGGACGGGGTCCTTGGCGCTGCGTAGTTTGACGCCTTGGTAGCGCGACGGCAGGAAGCCGCTCCCCCAATAATGATCATACAACGGCTGGTCGCTCGGTCGCTGCATCTTGGAGAGCAGGACAAGATAGTCGGGAAGGTTGCGGTTCTCGCTGCCGAGCCCGTAGCTGGCCCAGGCGCCGAGGCTCGGCCGGCCGGGGATCTGGTTGCCGGTCAGGAACTGCGTCATGGCGGGCGCATGGTTGATCTGGTCGGTGTGCATCGAGCGCACGATGCAAAGGTCGTCCGCCACGGTCTTGAGGTGCGGGAGCCATTCGCCGATGCTCTGGCCGCTCTTGCCGCAGCGCTCGAACTTCGTGGCGGCGGGTTTGATCAGCTGCTTCTGCCCCGAAGTCATGGTGGTCAGGCGCTGGCCGCGACGCACGGACTCAGGTAGTTCGGTCCCGGCGAGTTTCATGAGGCCGGGCTTCTCGTCGAAGAGCTCGATCTGCGAAGGGCCGCCTGACTGGGTCAGGAAGATGACGCGCTTGGCCTTGGCGGCGAAGTGGGGGAGGTTCGGCAGGCCAAGCTTGCTCGCACCATCGGCGGCGAGGGCGCGGCCGATGAGCGTCGAGAGCGCCATGGCGCCGAGCGAAAGGCCAGTGCACTGGCCGAGGAAGTAGCGCCGCGAAGGGTCGAGGGGGTCGGGACTCATACGAGGCGGTGGAGTTTGTAGGGGTACACGTTGCCGCTGGCCCACTGGCAGACGTAAAGGTCGCCGCGCGTGTCGACGCATACGTCGTGGCAGTTATTAAAGACGGGTTGGTCCTGTAGCATGAGTTGGAGGCGTCCGTCCACGTACTTGGGCTCCTGGCCGCCGGGATTGGAGACGACGCGGTCATGCTCGTCGAGGATGGTGACGAAGCCGCGACCTTGCCACATGCGGGTGTCGTCGAGCTTGGCGCCGAAACAGACGCCGGAGTAGAGGTGCTTGCCGGCGATCACGGGTCGGCTGACGTACGCTCCATGCAGGTAGACGCCACGCACGTGCTTTCCTTCGAGGTTGAACCAGTTGAATTCGTTGCGGACGCGTTCGGTGCAGACGAGCAAGGGCTCGGGGCCGCGGGTGTCGATTGCGACGCCGTGCGCCTGCATGAACTTACCAGGGTTCGTGGGCTGGGTGCTCTTGCCGCCGAACTTGCTCAGGTATTTTCCACTCTTGTCGAAGCGCAGTACATATTGCGAACCATAGCCGTCCGCGACGTAGATGTCGCCGTTGGGCGCGATGGCTGTCTCGGTCGGCGAGTAAGGCTCCTTATCCGAATAGGCCCCGCACTTCTGTGCGTGCGGAAGCTCGAGCACGGCCTTGCCGTCGAGGGTGGCCTTGATGACGCGCCCAGAGTTGTCGGTGAGGTAGAGGTATTCGGTCCCGTCGGCTTCGCGGTGCAAGGTCAGGCCGTGGCCGGCGCTCAGGCCGAGCGTCCATGCGTCGAGCACTTTGCCGGCGACGTCGAAGACGAGGACGTTGTTCTGCTTGAGGTTGGTGATGAGGAAGAGGCGTCCGTCCGCGGATTGGACCATCTCATGGCAATCCTTGACGGGGTGCTTGGCCTTGTCGGCCTGGCACCAGAGCTTGTCCACGCGGTAGCGAAATTCGCCGTGCCCGACGATCGCGCCGTGATGGGTAGGGGTGGCTCCGGCTTGGGCGAGCAGGCGCGGCGCCGCCATCGCAGCGATGCTGCTGGCGAGGAAGGAACGTCGGGAGAGAGG
>JBAXMD010000169.1:0-2391 GCA_037134475.1 Verrucomicrobiota bacterium
ACGGCTCCGCCATCGAGCAGGTCGCCTCGCAGGGTGGCAATAGCTTCGGCAACGAGGTCACCAGCAAGATGGAGCTCTTCCACGGCAAGGCGACCAACGGTAACCCCATCCAGCACGTCGTGTTGCCTGAGTCCGTCCTCGCCAAGGCTCCGGGCACGCCCGCCAAGGCCTTTAGCTCCGTTAATCCGCGTCGCCCCGTCCTGCGTACCGATCTCCCTGATCGCGCCCCGCTCCTGCAGATCGACCAGGTCGGCTATTATACCGCCGCTTGCTCCGTGGCTGTCCAAGAACATGGCGCCTGGCCTAAGGAATATAACGATACCATCTTCACCACGGAACCGATCCTCGATATCATCCACTTCGAGAAGTTGACCCCGAGCGGTCCGACCTTCCTCGGCGAAGTCACCCTCAAAGACCGTGAATGGCTGCGCTCCATGGACCACTGGTTCTGTCCAATCGATGTCTCGTTCGGTCCGGACGGCGCGCTGTACGTCCTCGACTTCTATACCCCCGTCGTCGCGCACAACGACACCCGAGGTCCGTTGCACAGCAAGTCCGGCGCCTCCGTCCGTCCTGACCGCGAGCACTACTTTGGTCGCATCTACCGCATCCAGCATGAGTCCGCGAAGAAGTTCGAGATTCCTGACCTCTCCAAGGCCGATGTCGCCGGCCTCGTCGCCGCGTTTGACCATCCGAACAAGGTCGTCCGTTTCAACGCCCTCCGAGTCCTCATGGACAAGGACGCCGGACTCCTCGCTTCCGCCGTCGGCCCGCTCGTGACCAAGGTCCGCAGCGATGCCAAGGCCGAAGCACGTATTCAGGCCCTCTGGGCCCTACAGCGTCTTGATCGCCTCGAGGATGGCCTGCTCCGCGTCCTCTGCGCTGATGCCGATGCCGACATGCGTAAGAACGCCTTCCTCGTCGCCGAGGCCAGCCACAGCAAGCTGCCGACCGAAGTCTTTGCCAAGGCACTGGACGACGCCGAGCCGCGCGTCCGTCTGGCCGCTCTCCGTGCCATGGGCGCCGCACCGCTGGATGCCTCTGCTGGAGCGCTCCTCCTCGCTGCTCAGGCCCGGATGACGGACGACTGGTCCAAGGCTGCCGCCACCGCTGCTGCCGCCGCTAATCCTGGTCCGGTCCTGGCCGGTATCCTTAGCGGTCCGGCCGATGCGGCTGGTGCCGAGTTCGCCCGCACGCTCGCCGCATCGTTGAATGGAGACGAAGCTTCGCTCGTGCTGGTCGCTACTGCCAAGTCTGCGAACAAGCCGGTCGCTGTCGCCGTCATCCGTGAAATCGCTTCGCGCCGCGTGGCCGCTCCGACCTCGCTCGAGGCCGCTCGCGCCGCTTTGCGTTCGTTGCTCGCCAGCCCTGATGAGGCCATCTCTGGATCCTCCGCCTCTATCGCCGCGCTCTGGTTTACCGACGGTAGCCTGAAGTCCGAACTGGCTTCGGTCGCTGCTCGTCTCTTGCCCATGCTTGCTGACGCCAAGGCCTCGATTGAATCGCAGGTTGCCGCCGCCCGAGTACTCGTCCTCCTGCGTGATACCGACCCGCAGGTGCGTCCGGCCCTCGCCCAGGCGCTTGGCGGTTCCCATGAAGCCGTGGCCGTTGCAACTGCTGGCGCCTTGGCGTCGAGTGGCGACGCCTCTGTCGGCAAGTTGCTCTACGCCGCTTTCCCGAAGTCTGCTGGTACTTTCCGGGCCACTTTGTTCTCCGCCCTCGCCGGGCGCTCCGAATGGGCCGGCTTGGTTCTGGATGCGCTGGAAGCCAAGTCGCTGTCCGCGATGCAGCTCGGACCTATGCAGGTCTCGCAGCTCGTCCGCCACCCCGACGAGGCCGTCGCCAAGCGTGCCGCCGCCGTCCTCTCTAAGCTCAATGCGGGTAGCAGCCCCGCCAAGGATGATCTCGTCGCCAAGCTTCGCCCTGAGGTCGAGAAGCCCGGTGATGCCGCCAAGGGCAAGGAGCTCTTTGCCGCGATCTGCCAGACGTGCCACAAGATCGGCGACGTCGGTAACGACTTCGGTCCGAACCTGCAAGGCATCGGCTCGCATCCCGCCGCCGAACTGCTGGTGCACATCGTGGACCCGAACCGCATGGTCGACGACGAGCATCGTACCTGGAACTTCAAGATGAAGGATGGTACCCAGTATTCCGCCCTGATCGGTAGCGAGAACCCGACCTTCGTGAAGCTCAAGCTTCCGGCCGGTCAGACCGCCGAACTCAAAGTGGCTGATATCGTCAGCCGTGAGCGCAGCCCGAATTCCCTGATGCCGGAAGGCTTTGAGGCCCTGGGTGCCGAAGGCCTGCGCAACGTCATCACCTACCTCCGCAGCGTCGCGATCAGCCCCGAAGGCGAGACCGTCGGACGATTCCGCCTGCTCGACCTTCGGG
>JBAXMD010000170.1:0-2380 GCA_037134475.1 Verrucomicrobiota bacterium
ACGAGCTATAGTAATCTTGAGACCACCGCCGGGACCCAGTTCATGAACGTCGGCCTCGAGCTTGCGGCCAAGATGAAGCCCGCGAAGCTGCTCGAACGTCCGAATGGTCCGGTTGGCAAGCCTTGGGCCTACGGCGACCAGCCTCCCCAGTTGAAATGAATAGAGTCGCGTCCATCCTGTTTGTTTCCGCGCTGGTCGCGGCCCCGTTGCCGAGCCCGCTCGCTCCAGCGGATGCGTTGAAGGCCTTTGAGGCTGCGCCTGGCCTACGTGTCGAACTCGTCGCCGCCGAGCCCTTGGTGGCCTCGCCTTGCGCGATCGCGTTCGACTCTAAGGGTCGCTTGTTCGTCGCGGAGAATCGTGGCTACCCGATCGGCCCCACGGAAGGGGAGAAGCCCGCGGGCGTCATCGCGATGCTCGAGGATACCGATGGCGACGGACGGATGGATAAACGTACCGTCTTCGCCGAAGGGCTCAGTTTTCCGAATGGCGTGCTACCCTGGAATGGTGGCCTGATCGTCACCTGCGCCCCGGATGTTCTCTTCCTGAAGGATAACGACGGCGACGGTGTGGCCGACGAACGTCGCGTGCTCTTGACCGGTTTCGCCACGACGGGCAGCACGCAACTCCGCGTCAACGCCCCGACGGTCGGCCCGGATGGCTGGATCTATCTCGCTGCTGGACTCAGCGGCGGCACAGTCACCTGTCCGGAGCACCCTGAGCGCTCGCCGCTCAAGATGACGTCGGATATTCGCTTCAACCCGAAGACCCTCGAGGTCGAGCTCGTGGACGGGAAGTCCCAGTATGGAATGAGCTTCGACGTCTTCGGGAACCGCTTCATCTGCATGAACCGTGTCCCGGTCCAGCATGTTGCCTTCCAGTCGAAATGGCTGAAGCGTAATCCGCGCCTGGCCTTCAGCGAGACTGTCCAGGACTGCAATGCGCGCGATGCCTTCAATGGTATCAACGGCGGGCACGACGGCGTCCGGCTTTTTCCGATCAGCTCGAACATCACCACCGCTGATGGGCATGCTGGTTCGTTCAGCGCCGCCTGCGGCGTCAAGGTCTGGCAGGGTAAGTCCTTGCTCACTCCGGAGTGCTCCTCAGCGGTCTTCTCGTGCGACCCCACGGGTAATCTCGTCCATGCCGATCGCCTCACGGCCACGGGTGCGACCTTCGCCGCCTCGCCGCTCTATCTGGACCGCGACTTCCTCGCCTCCCGCGATGACTGGTTCCGGCCGGTCTTCCTAACGAAGGGGCCAGAAGGCGCCATGTATGTCGCGGACATGTATCGCAAGGTCATCGAGCATCCCGATTACTTGCCAGAAGAAGTGCGCAAGCATACTGACTTCGTGACTGGTAAGACCATGGGACGTATCTGGCGCGTAAGAGCCGACAGGGAACCTGACCGCGCTGCGGTCGCCAAGGCCTCGTTCTCCTCGTTGTCGGACTCGGTCTTCGCGAAGATCATCCGCGCTGGCGATGATACCTCCGTGGCAGGCCCCCAGCTGCTTGCCCAGGCCGCGTGGTCGCACGCGGAGGACAAGTGGATGCGCAACGGGGTGCTGAGCGGCATCGGTGGACGTGAACCAGCTTTCTTGCAGGCGCTCTTGGCGGCCATGCCAGCAGACGCCAAGGCCGGCGCAGGCATGGCGGAGGTCTTGGCCTACCTCGGGGGCTCGATGAACAAGCCTTCCGAACTCGGGGTCGCTGGTGCGGCGCCCGAGGCCATTCGGCTCGCTCTGCTGTCCGGGTATCTTGCGTCCCATAAGTCGGCGGGACTCCCCACGTCTTTCCAATCCCTTCTCGATTCATCACCTGTCGTCGCGATGGATCAGTCCAAGAACATCGAAGCGCGTGGCATCGCCGTTAAGCTTATGTCCCGTCTGCCTTGGGAGCGTTCCGGGGAATCCTTACTGAAGCTCGCCTTGGATGAGTCCGCGCCTGATCTCGCTGCGGCCTCGCTCAAGGCCGTGGTGGTCTATCCCAAGGAAGAGGTCTCGGCCGCCTTGCTCGCTGGTTGGTCGCGATACACGCCGGCACGGCGCGATGCCGTCCTGGGTTCGCTCCTCGGCGTTCCCTTCCATGTGAAGGGTGTCCTGTCCGCCGTGGAGGCCAATCGCCTGCCCGCCAGCGCCTTTACTGGTGTGCGCCGGCGTCAGGTGCTCGCTGCTAAGGATCCCGCCGTGAAAGCCCTGGCGGAGCGCCTGCTGACCGTCTCGGCGCGACCGGAGGCCTTAGCTGAAGCCACCAAGGCGCTGGCCCTAACGCCTCTGCCGGCGAATGGACGTGTCGTCTTCAATGCCGTCTGCGCCACCTGCCACCGTTTGGATCGGGAAGGGTATGCGGTCGGGCCAGATCTCTTCGATATCCGTCGTCAGAC
>JBAXMD010000171.1:0-2345 GCA_037134475.1 Verrucomicrobiota bacterium
GTCGACTACATCCACTTCTCCAAGCCCGGCGACTTCATCGAAGTCCCAGACCTCGCGCACCGCACCCCGGCGCCGACGGCTTACAGCCCGCACCTCTGCTGGATTCCTTACGACATCGACAACTCCAACGGTGGCCAGATCTGGGTGCCCGCCAACAAGGGTAAGTGGGGTCCGTTCGAAGGCCGCATGCTCTACCTGTCTTACGGCAAGTCCTCGCTCTTCGCAGTCCTGCAGGAACGCGTCGGCGAAGTCGCCCAGGGCGGCGTGGTCAAGTTCCCGCTCAAGTTCGCCACTGGCCTGATGCGCGCGCGCTTCAGCCCCACGGACGGCCAGCTCTACGTCGCCGGCCTCAAGGGCTGGCAGACCAACGGCGTGAAGGACGGCGCGATTCAGCGCGTCCGCTACACCGGCAAGTCCGTGACGATGCAGGAATCCCTCCACGTCTCGAAGAAGGGCATCACGATTCGCTTCACTGGCGCTCTCGACAAGAAGTCCGCCTCCGATCCCCAGAACTGGGCCATCGAGCAGTACAACTACCTCTGGTCGAGCGCCTATGGCTCCGACACCTATAAGGTCAGCAAGCCCGAGGAAAAGGGCACCGACCAGGTGGCCATCGAATCCGTGAAGCTCGCCGAAGACGGCAAGTCGGTCTTCCTCGAAGTCGCCGGCCTCAAGCCTGTGATGCAGATGCGCATCAAGATGAACGTGAAGGCCGTCGACGGCTCCCGCGTCCCGGACGACGTCGCCAACACGATCAACGTCGTCCCAGAGAAGGAAGGCGAAGACTACCGCTCGTTCGCCAAGTAACTGAGGCGAAATCCTCACGGCGAAAGGCCCGGTTCACGCCGGGCCTTTTTGTTGGGGGCTTGCCTGACGGCGGGAATGTCTCTCATTAAGAGGCGTCCCGCCGTCATGCTTTTCCGCCGACTCCTCTGCCTGCTCGCCGCGACCATCGCGACCGTCCTCTCCGCGCAGGACCTGCCCGGACTCAAGGTGACGTTCACCTCTGCCGGCAAGACCGACGTCCGCTCCGACCGCCTGCTTGCCCTTTACATCCCCGCCGGCCAGGCACCCACGCCCTTCCTCGCCGCCGGTCCGTTCACCGTGAAGTGGGAAGGCGACCTCCAGTCGCCCTTGCGCGGCACGTTCAAACTCAGCGCGGAATCGTCCGGTAAATTCAAGCTCAGCCTTAACGGCCAGCCGCTGCTCGACGGACCGGGCATCAAGACCGTCCAGTTGAACAAAGGCGCCAACCGTATCGTCGCCGAAATCGCCAGCGCCGATAAAGGCGACACGTTCGTCCGCCTCAGCTGGGCCTCGAAAGATTTCCCACTCGAGCCCGTCCCGCCGACCCTCCTGACGCACCCGGCTGATAAGGATCTCGATGCCGCCGCGCAGCGTCGCGAAGGCCGCCTGCTGTTCGCGCAGATGAATTGCGCCGCCTGTCACGCGGACGCCGCCCTCGTTCCCGCGAAAGGAACCGGCATGCCAGAACTCGGCCAGAACGCCCCGTTGCTCTCGGAACTCGGCACGAAATATAAGTCCGCCTTCCTCGCCGACTGGATCTTCGACCCGCACGCCGTTCGTCCGCACTCGCTGATGCCAAAGGTCTTCACCGGCGCCGACGCCAATCAGAAGTCCGCCGACCTCGCCGCAATGCTCACGCAGGGCGCGGCACCGAAGGTAGACGCCCTCGACCTTAAGCTCGCCCCACAAGGCGGCGCGCTCTTCGCCAACCTCGGCTGCGTCGCCTGCCACCAGCGCCCCGACGCCGAAGGTAAGGATGCGCAGGACCGCATCCCGATGGGCCATCTCCGCGACAAGTGGCATGCTGACGCGCTCATCGAATACCTCAAAGACCCCGCCAAGGCTTATCCGGCCACGCGCATGCCGCACTTCCGCCTCGAAGACGAAGAAGCCACGCAGCTCGCCGCCTACCTGATCGCCAACAGCCGCGTAATCAAGCGCAAGCCCCTCGTCGGCGATGCCACCCGCGGTGCCACCCTGCTCGTCAGCGCCGGTTGCCTGAATTGCCACGCTGGCATGCCCGCCACGACCCAACCCACACTCGCTACCGTCCTCAAGTCCGCCGACAAGGGCTGTTTGGCCCCCGATGGCAAGGCCCGCGCCACGGCACCGGACTTCGCCCTGACGACGGCGCAGCGCGCCTCGCTGAAGGCTTTCCTCGCCACCGACCTCGCTTCGCTGAAGCAGGATACGCCCGCTGAATTCGCCGAGCGACAGATCAAGAACCTCAACTGCGTCGCCTGCCACGCACGCGACGGCAACGTCAGCACTTGGACGAAGGTCGACGGCGAAGCGAAGAAGCTGCGCGACGCCCTGCC
>JBAXMD010000172.1:0-2278 GCA_037134475.1 Verrucomicrobiota bacterium
CGCAGCAGGGCGCGCTGGTCGCGGGCGATCATCGTCGCGCGTCGAATGTTATCAGCCATCAGGCTTCGCCTTCAGCGCCGCCAGCATGCGCTCGTGGCCGTGCTGCGCCTCGCGCTCGGTCGTCGCGTGCGCCTGCGCCGTCTTGGTCTTCATCAGGTCGCCCACCAGCTTCAGGTTGGCCTCCTGCAGGCTCGTTTGCCGTTCGAGGTCGCGGTTCTCGTCTTCCTTGAGCGCACGCTCCTGCTTGAACTGCACGTCCTTGGCGTTCGATGCGACCTCGGCCGCCTTCAGGGCCAGCTCTTGGCTCTTGTCCTCGGGCGGCGCCAGCCCCGTCGGGGGCTTGCTGGCCTCGATCTGCAGCTTGGCCTGCCCGAGCTGGCCCTCCTGCTGCAGTTTCGCCTGCTCAAGCTGCATCTTGCCGGCGTCGGCCTGCGCCTTCTGCTGGAGCGCCTCGCGCTTGATCTGCTGCTCGCCGTGCTTGAGCTTCAGCTCCTCCATGCCCTGCTGGACTTCCAGAGGCGGCTTGTTCATGGCCGCGGGCGGCACGAAGAACTGCTCCGGGTTGTTCCAGCCCAGCGCCTGCAGGGCCGCGGTGTCGACGGCAATCGGGTCGTACAGGGACGGGCTCGAACTCTGCAGCTGCTTCAGGGCCATGACCTTGATGATGCGCTGCGTGTGGCTCGCCGTGTTCGGGTCGGCCTGCGGCACCAGCGCCTGCGAGTACATGTCGAGCGCGTCGCGGAAGGTCTTCTCGTCCCACGCGAAGGCCGGCTTGCGGTTGCGCTGCCAGAAGCTCTCCGGGTTCTCCTTGAAGCACTTGACAAGGAGCTGGAACTCCTCGGCCTGCGCCGCGTGCATGCGCTTGTGGACGCTGTTCAGGATCTTCTGCGCCTGCTCGATCAGGGCCAGCGTCGTGCCCACCGGCGCGTCGGCGCGGCCCTCGCCGACCTGCTGCTCGCTCGTCCCGCCCAAGCGGGCGCCGGTCGTGGCGATGTTGTCGACGAGCGTCATCAGGGCCGCGCTCGGCTCCTTGTACGGGAGCGGCATGATCGCCTGACTGAGCGGCATGCCGCCCGTCTTCACGAGCGCGCCGCCGCCCGGCGGGACGCGGAAGATGTTCGTGTTCTGGCGGCCGCCGGCGTCGCTGAAGAGAAATCCGGGGAAGTTCGCGTACATGCCCGCGTCGAGCAGCTCGCGCCACGCCGCGGTGATGGCGTTCGTCGTGTTGCCGAGGATGTGCAGCAGGCCGATGGGGTAGAAGCCGAAGCCGGGCACGAACGTGTACGGGACGAACACGGGCCGCGCCTCGGGCAGCTCCGCAGTGTCCTCGTCGTAGTTGCGGACGATGGACAGGATCTGTCTGGAGCTGACGTCGAGGGTCACGCGCCACGGGATTTCGAGGCCGCTCTCCTTGCCCTTCCACTTGTGCTCGTAGCCCTTGATGTTCAGCTCGCAGTAGCACTCGTAGATTTCGCGGTCGCGGTCGTCCGGGTTCAGCGCCTCGGGCTCGACGCCCTGCTGCGACTTCTTCTCGCGCTGCGCGCTGTCCAACGTCTGCGGCATCGGCGTCGAGAGCGGCACGTCGCGGTAGGCGCCCAGAATCTGCAGGCGCTTCACCGTCGAGGGCCGCATCTGGACGCGGTGCGTCACGCGCTTGGCGCTGCGGATGTCAGTCGCCGCCGCGTTGACGATCAAGTCCTCGGCGTCAACCGTCTCGCTGATCGGCCGGTTGCGGAGCGGGCAGAAATACACCTTCTTGAACGAGAGGCCGCCGAAGCCGAGCATCAGCAGCATGCGGTCGGTGTCGGGGTAGTACTCGGACGCCGTGACCGTCAGGTAGTGGTTGAGGTCTTTCTCCAGCGCGTCGGCCATGCGGTCGGTCTGAAACGTGCCGTTGTTGTCGTCGACCCGGATCTTGACGGGGCCGTCGGTCGGGAGCAGCTCGGCGCGCGCGTTCGCCTGAAAGCGCAGCACGGCTTCGAGCAGCAGCGGGTGGCGGACGCGGTTCATGCCCTCGACCGGCGCGCCCTCGGCGGCGCCGCCGATGCCCGGCACTTCGATCTTCAGGCCCAGCAGCTTGATGCCCTGCGCGCGGTCCTCGATCCACTCCTTGCGGCTGTCGAGGTCGTCGCCGACGCCCCTGATCAGGTCGTCGGCAATGCGCGACAGCTCGGCGTCGTCGATCTTGTCGATCAGGTTGTTGAACCAGCCGCCGGTGCCTTCCTTGGCGCTCTCTTCGACGGGCTTGCCGTCGAGGCTGATCGTGATGCTACCGTCG
>JBAXMD010000173.1:0-2218 GCA_037134475.1 Verrucomicrobiota bacterium
CCCGTGGTCGGCTGGAAGAAGACCTGCGTGGTCTGGGTGTTGCGGTCGAGGGTGGTGAAGCTTCCGGTGAAGGCGCTGGCGCTGATCACCTGGAAGTTCTGACCGCGGACCGGGTCGAAGCTGTTGTACTTCGTGATCTTAAGCGTGGCGCCAGGGGCGGCAGGGCTGGACACCGCCGGGGCCGCGGTGAAGGTGCCGGTGACGACCAGCTTATCGTGGCCGTTGGGGTTCACGCCCGCGCCGCCGATACCGCCGATCTCGATGTCAAGCACGCCGTTCTCGGTGTAGTCACCGGCGACCGTCAGGATACCCGGCGAGTTGCCTGGGGCGACGGTACCGAAGTTATTGACGCTACCGTTGATGCGCCCGCTGCCCTTCAGGATGGCGCCCTTGTAGATGTTGACGACCGGCGAGGCGATGCTGCCGTTGACGGTCAGGGTGCCGTTCGAGACGCTGGTGTTGCCGGTGTAGCTGTTGGTAGCGCTGAGGATGAGTTCGCCCGAACCCAGCTTCCAAAGCTGACCCGTGCCCGAGATGGCGCCGGAGATCGTGTTCGTGCCGGTCATATCGAAGATGCCGCCCGTGCTGTTGAGTACAAAGGCGTTCGTGATAGTGGCGTTATTGGAGGCGAGGGTGTCGCCGGCCATCGTCAGCGTGGCGCCGCCGCCCGGTAGGGTGACGCTGTTGGACTTGTAGTGCATCGCGATGTACTGGCCGCCCTCGACTAGGCCGTAGGTGTCGGTGCCGGAAGGTACCATGGCGTGATTCTGGGCGGCGACGAGGACCCACTTTTCCGTGGTGCCATTGACGCCCATGATGTCGCTGATGTCGATGATGCCCGTGAACTCTTCGTCAATCGTGCGGAAGTCCGTGCCAGCGTAGAAGCGGCCGGAGGACGCGGCGGTGAGGTTGGCGCTCAAGGTGACGACGCCGGTGGTCGCGTTGATGGCGGTGATGGTGGTGCCATCGACGATACCGGTGGCGCTGACCTTCTGGCCGACGGTTAGGCCAACCGTGCTGGCCACGGTGACGGTGTTGGTGCCGATGGCGCCAGCGGTGACCGTGGTGTTGGCAGAGCCGAGGAAGCGGCTGCGATCGAATTCCAATACCTGGGTGGCACTGGACTCACGGAGAGCCTGGGTCGCCAGGGTGGGGTCAATGATCCAGGTCTTGGCGATGTAGCCGTTGGCACCCGGATCTTCGTTTACGTAGACGAGGCCATCCTTGCCGATACCGATGTTATCGAACATCCAGGCGGTCGCTCCGTCCTTGCCGCGCATGTTCGCGCTATCAACAAGCATCGAGATATTGCCACCGGTGGTGAAGTCGCCGACGCCGGATCCATTCACACCCGTGAAGTCGAGGCGGTAGACCTTGGAGGATAGCTGAGTCGTGAAGCCGGTCGGCTTGGAACCGGTGGTATTGAAGAGGTAGGTATTGGCGTTGAGCCAGGCGCCGTCTTCCGGGCGAAGGAACTGGGTGATGCCCGCGGCGGTGGCGGCGGTCTGGAGGCCGGTGGCGGTGATGGCGTTAGCGGCCGTGCTGCCGGCGGCGGCACTTACGGCGGCGGCAAGGGCGGCGGTGTTGCCGGTGTTGGCCAACACGAACGTGCCGATAAGGCCGGTCGCGACTTCCGCGGTGACCGCACCGGTGTAACCGGTGGCACCGGTGACCTTGACGCCGTAGAGCTGGCCGTTGGTCAGGCCGGCTTTTTCGATGGCGGTCGTGCCCGTGCTGTTCTTGTCGCCGATATAGACGAAGACCTGGCCGTAAGGCGAGGTGTCGTTATTACCCGCGACGACGGTCTTGTCGCCGGTGAAAGGGTTGGCGAGAAGGTTCTCGATCGCGTAGCGGCCGAGTTGAGGGAGTTCGTAGACCTTGCCGGCGTCAGCGCCGGTGGCCACCCAGGCGAAACCGCGGCTGCCTAGTAGGTTGTTTGCGGTGCTGGCGGCGGCGCCTTCTTCACCGTTCATGAAGATCTGGCCATTGTAGCCCTTGAGCGAGATGCTGTTATACATGGCTGACACCGGGGCGAGGTCCGCGGAGCAGAGGCGCCACATGGCGTAAGAGGTGCCGGAGCTCCAGGCCGCGGTGCTACGATTGTAGAGGAAGAGGTTGGTATTGCTGGTCAGGAAGTCGCTGCCCGAGACGACGGAGAAATCGGACTTATTGATGACCAGTTTGGAAACGTAGGCGCCGATGGCACCACCGGAACGCG
>JBAXMD010000174.1:0-2215 GCA_037134475.1 Verrucomicrobiota bacterium
GTCCTCGATGCAGCCCTCGAATCAGTCCTCTTCTCCTAAGGCTTCCAACCCACCATTCTGGCTGGAACTCTCTGGGCCTACTGCCATCTAATACTCTCATGTCCCCTCGCGTGCTTTCCCTTCTCGGATTGTCCCTGCTGGCTGCCGTCTCCGGCCGCGCCCAGGCCGCCGATACGGTCTTCGTCGAAGCCGAATCCTTCGCCTCCTTCGGCGGATGGAAACTCGACACTTCCTTCACGAATATCGTCGGCTCGCCCTACCTCCTGGCCCACGGCCTCGGCAAGCCCGTCGCCGACGCCACGGGCTCCGTCCGCATCGCCACCGCGGGCGAATACCGCGTCTGGGTGCGCACCAAGGATTGGGTCGCCCATTGGAACGCTCCCGGCACCCCCGGTCGCTTCCAGCTGATCGTCAACGGTCAGCCCGTCGCCGCTGAATTCGGCACCCAAGGCGCCGAGTGGCATTGGCAAGCAGGCGGGAAAGTCACTCTGCCGGCAGGCGATGTGAAGCTCGCGCTCCATGACCTCACCGGTTTCGCTGGTCGCGCCGACGCCATCCTCTTCAGCAAGGACGCTTCCTTTACCCCGCCCGAAGGTGCCGCGCTCGTCGCCGCCCGCTCGCAGTGGAATAGTCCCAAGGGCCCGGAAGACCAAGGCGAGTTTGACCTCGTGGTCGTCGGCGGCGGCTACGGCGGCCTTGGCGCGGCCCTCTCCGGCGCTCGTCAGTCCTTGAAGGTCGCTTTCATCCAAGATCGTTTCGTCCTCGGCGGCAACGGCAGCTCCGAGATCGGCGTCTGGGCGATGGGTGGCACCACCCGCGGCAAATACCCGCACCTCGGCGAGATCATCGAGGAGATCGGCGACCGCTCGCCGGACAGCCCCGGCCGCGTCGACAGCTTCGGCGACGACCTGAAGGAAAAGGTCGTCCGCAATGAGAAGAACATCTCCCTCTTCCTCGGTCACTTCGCCACCGGCGTGATCATGGACGGTAACCGCATCGCCGCCGTGAAGGCCATCGACGTCAAGAGCGGCCGCGAGAAGACCTTCCGCGCGAAGTTCGTGGCGGACACCACCGGCCACGGCTGGGTCGGCGCCTACGCGGGCGCGAAGTATCAGATCGAAAAGGACAAGCGCATGGGCATGTCCAACATGTGGTTCTATCAGGACGCCGACCAAGCGGTCTCCTGGCCCGCGACCCCGTGGGCGCTGCCGCTCGAACTCGGCGATTTCCCGCCCCTCCAGAAGTCGAAGGCTAAGATTGACGACAAGCCCTTCATGAAGGCCGAATGGTTCTGGGAATCCGGCTTCGATCAGGACCCGATCAATGGCCTCGAATACATCCGCGACTGGAATTTCCGCGCGATCTACGGCGCCTTCTCCGCCCTCAAGAATGGTCCCGACGCGGCCAAGTACGCCCAGTCTGACCTCAAGTGGGCCTCGCACGTCGGCGGCCCGCGCGAATCGCGGCTGTTCACCGGCGACATCGTCCTGAACAAGCAGGACATCATTACCCGCAAGGAGTTCGACGACGGTTGCGTGCCCACGACCTGGGATATCGACCTCCACTACGCCCGCGAACAATACGCCAAGAAGTTCCCGGAGAACCCATTCATCTCCCGTGCGGCGTTCGGCTACGTTGGCGCCGACGGCAAGGGCGTCGCCGCCGTCGACCGTCGCAACGGCTACCCGTTGCCCTACCGCTTGTTCTACTCCCAGAACATCGGCAATCTTTTCATGGCTGGTCGACACATCTCCGTCACGCACGAGGCCCTCGGCACTGTCCGCGTCATGCGCACCATCGGCATGATGGGCGAAGTCGTTGGTAAGGCCGCCTATCTCGCCGTCCGTGAGAACACCGACCCGCGCGGCGTCTATCAGAAGCACCTGCCAGACCTCATCAAGCTCATGGAACAGCCCGGCCGCATGCGCCGTAGTGATCTGCGCAGCGACCTCTTCCTCGACACCTCGATCGCCGACTACAAGGAACTCCCCGTCGGTAAGATGAACCTCGACCTCACGAAGGGCACAGCCTCGAAGCTCAGCGCCGACGACCTCAAGGAACTGGCCAAGCTGGGCGGTATCGTCGTCGACGACGCCCAGGCGAAGTTCGAAGGTAAGTGGACCGAAGGCCATGGCCTCGCTCACCTTGGCGCGGGCTACCACTACGCTGCCGGCGCTGGTAATCGCGCGACCTACACCTTCGAGGTCAAGGACGC
>JBAXMD010000175.1:0-2211 GCA_037134475.1 Verrucomicrobiota bacterium
CAGATCGGCATCGATACCGCGATGATCGGCCTCGATGGCACGAAGAACAAGAGCAAGCTCGGCGCCAACGCCATCCTCGGCGTCTCGATGGCCGCCGCCCACGCTTCCGCCGCCGCCCTCGGCCAGCCCCTCTACCGCTACATCGGCGGCCCGAACGCCAAGGTCCTCCCGATTCCGCTCATGAACATCATGAACGGCGGCGCGCACTCCGATGCCCCGGTCGACATCCAGGAATTCATGGTGGTGCCCTCCGGTGCCAAGTCCTTCAGCGAAGCCCTCCGCATGGGTACCGAAATCTTCCACGCCCTCAAGAAGGTGCTGAAGGCCCAGGGTCTCTCCACCTCCGTCGGTGACGAAGGGGGTTTCGCCCCGAAGGTCGCTTCCAATGAAGCTGCCCTCGAAGCCATCGCCGCGGCCGTCAAGGCCTCTGGTTACAAGCTCGGCAAGGAAGTCTTCCTCGCCCTCGATGTCGCCGCTTCCGAGTTCTTCGACGAGAAGACCGGTAAGTACACCTTCCACAAGTCCGACAAGTCCCAGCGCAAGTCGGCTGAGATGGTGAAGTTCTACCAGGACCTCCAGAAGCGCTACCCGATCGTCTCGATCGAAGACGGCTTCTCAGAGGCTGACTGGACCGGCTGGAAACTCGCCACCGACGCCATGGGCGCCGACACCCAGCTCGTCGGCGACGACCTCTTCGTCACCAACACCGAGTTCCTCTCCCGCGGTATCAAGACCAAGACTGCTAACTCGATCCTCGTAAAGGTGAACCAGATCGGTTCCCTGACCGAGACCTTCGACGCCGTCTCCATGGCCCAGCGCGCCGGCTACTCCGCCATCATCTCGCATCGCTCCGGTGAGACGGAAGACGCCACGATCGCGGACATCGCCGTCGGCCTCAACGCCGGCCAGATCAAGACCGGCTCCCTCTGCCGCTCCGACCGCGTCGCCAAGTATAACCAGCTCCTCCGCATCGAGCAGGAACTGGGTAGCCGCGCGATCTACGCCGGCAATACCTGCACCTGGGGCGAATAATCCCTGGTCGTAGACAAAACGAAGGGCCGCCCGATGGGCGGCCCTTTTTGTTGTCCGGACTGCGCGGCGGTTACTTCGATTCGAGACCGGCGGAGTTGACCGCGATGACTTCGTACTTCGCGCCAGCCTTGGCGCCCTTGTCGACGAAGCGCATCAGCGCGAGCGGCTGGTTCGGGGTGTCGCCGTAGCTCATGCCTTGGAAGAGCGGGCGACCGAAGGGGCTGGCGAGTTTCTCGGGCACGCGGCCGACGACCTGGCCGTCCTTCTTGATGAGGAACTGCCGGATACCGCTTTCGAAGTCGGCGTGCGCATCCCAGGTCAGTTCGACGCCTTCGGCGATAGCCTTGGACGCAATGTTGAAGGGCGCGGGCGGCGGCGTGGTGTCGTTCGTCGCGCCGGTCTTTACGTATTCCATCCAGGCTTTGGCGAAGGCGGCGTTCGGCAGCCAGTTGGTTTCGGCCTTGTCGCCTGAAGATTCGCTGGCGGGCTTAGCTTCGTTGCCAAGCAGAGGCGAGACCCAGCCTTTCGATTGGTCGATCTTGCGGAGCTGGTTGCCGGATTCAGGTAGGCGGAGCTCAAGGCACGCATCGAAGAACGCGATGGAGGCGTAGCGCTGATCACCGGTCTGGTGCGAGGTGAGCGGGTCCGGGGCGAAGCCGATCGGCGCGCCCTTGGCTCGATAGGCTTTGAACATCGCGAGGTTGCCGGTCCAAGCGGTGTTGAAGCGCTTGTCGCCGTTTTCCTTCACGCCCGGGTTGGACATCATCGGGATTTCGTAAGCCTCAGGCGGCAGGACGACTTCGGGAATCTGGCGTTCCTTGGTCTTGTCTTCGGGCAGCTGCCAATAGGAGTAGGCCGTGCCGGAGCGGAACCAGATGGCGACGATGCGCTCGGGGTATTTCGCCTGCATGATGCTCGCCCAGAATCCGCCGCCGCTATGGCCCCAGAGGCACCAAGGAGCGGTCGCTACTTCGGGATGGCCAGTCTGCTTGGCGAGGTCGGCGAGGGCTTGCAGGTAGGTCTTGTCGGAGCCGTTGCGGGGGTCGCACCACATGCGGCAGTTGGCCTTATCGGGCTCGCCGATCACCGGGCCGACGAGGGCGCAGTTCCATTTGCGGGCGAGGGCTTGCCAGTGCAGATCGTCGGCGACGGTCACCGCGCCCTTGTTCGAGCCCAAGC
>JBAXMD010000176.1:0-2210 GCA_037134475.1 Verrucomicrobiota bacterium
CCTTCCGGCATGATCGAGATGGGGCTGGCTTCGAGTTTCTCGATATCGACCTGTTTCACCGCAGTGCGATTACCGGCGAGGTCTTTCAGGCTGATGCTGCCGCCGCCTTGCGCGTCCATGAGGCCGGTGAGGATGCGTCCGTCCTTGAGCTTGGCGACATACGCGCCGAAGCCTTCGCGAATCTCGAGACTGGGGTAGGTGGTATTGAGCAGCCAGAACTCGAGGCTCTGTCGGTCGTAGCCGGTGAGTTCGGGGCCGATTGCCCCGCCTTGGTCGAAGAGCTTATGGCATGTCGCGCAACGGCCGGTGAAGATGACCTGGCCCTTGGCGGCATCGCCAAGGCCGGACTTGAGGAGGGCCTTGATGCGGGCCATCTCGCGATCCTTCTCAGGTGTCGGGCCGGTGAGTAGCAGGGCTTTCCAGTGACGTTCGATCGAGGCGTCGATCGTCGCGTCGTGGTGGAGGCTGAGCTGGCGCACGATGTCGGGAGTGAAGTGCTTCTCAGGCACCTTCCATTCGTCGGCGAACTGGACCAGCACGAGGGCCCATTCCTTGCGGGCGGCCAGCATACGGAGAGCGTCCTCGCGCAACGCTTTATCCCCGGCGATGCCGCCTTCATATTTTTCGAGGATGGCCAAGGGAATCTTCGGGCTCTCCAGCTGGGCGGCGATGGGGAGGAGTCCTCGCTTGAAGGCGGTGGCACCGCCCGTGCGGAGGAGCAGGGCGATGGCCTCAGCGGCTTCGGGCTTCTTGGTCTGCGCGAGGGCTTTGGCGATCGCGAGGCGACGAGGCGCTGCGCCCTTGGGGTTAGCGAGTTCTTTGATTAGCTTCTTCAGGCCGTCGGGCTTGGCGAGCTCGGCGGCGATGTCTCCGCCGGACTGTCGGGCAAGGTAGGCTTGCAGGCGTGCGCCGAGGTTCGCCGGCAGGGAAGGAATCGCACCGCCTTCGAAGGCGGCGGCGATTCCGGTCAGGAATTTATCCGCCAGTTTGTTGTCTTCGGTCAGCGTCAGCAGGTCGGCGCACGTCTGCAGATTCTCGGCGCCTCCGGCCAAGGCGTAACGCTTGGCGAGTTTCTCGGCGAGGTGGTCGCGGAAGAGGGCGGAGTTACGGAAAGCCGCATCGTCACGGAGGAAGGCGAGCACGTCCGCGCGATCTTTCTCGGCCTTGGCTTCGAGGGCCCACCAGGCGAGCAGGGGGAGGTGTCCGCTAGAGTCATCGACCTGACTGACGCCGGCCCAGAGCAGGGGCAGCGAGGCGGGCATCTTTTTGGCTGAAGCCAAAATCTGCGCGCAGACTTCGATCTGCGTTTCGGTTTTGGCTAGCTTAAGGAGGGCGGCATCAGGCGTGTCATTGCGTTCGCCCATGATCTTCACCGACCAGCGTCGCACATAGGGATCCGCGTGATTGAGCGGCAAGTCTTTGGCCTGGCCGAGTGCGTCCAACGCCCAAAGGGCTTCGAGGCCGTTCGCGCCAGTGAGTTTCTGACGGAGGAGGGGAGCGAGCTCCTGCAGGTTGCGCCAGCCGATCTCGAGGACGGCTTGCTTGCGGAACCAGACGTTGCGGTGTTCCAGGTTGCCGAGCAGTTCGGCGGGTGGGCAGGTGT
This sequence comes from Verrucomicrobiota bacterium, assembly GCA_037134475.1. Taxonomy (GTDB): domain Bacteria; phylum Verrucomicrobiota; class Verrucomicrobiia; order Opitutales; family UBA953; genus UBA953. Next base: position 1,604 of record JBAXMD010000176.1, read on the forward strand.
GTAGGTCGAAAGGCTTGAGCTTGGGCGCTGCGCCGGCTGGGCGTACGCGATAGAGCCGTCCACGTTCCTTATCCCAATCGTCGACGGGCTTCACGTGGCTGAGGCGGGTATCGTACCAATCCGCCAGGTAGATCGCGCCATCCGGGCCGACCCCGGTCCAGACGGGCCGGAACCAGCGATCGGAACTAGCGACTAGGTCGGCTTCGTCATGTGTCCGGAAGGTGGAGCCTTCGGGAAGGCGTGTGCTGACGTAGACTTTGTTGGCAAGAGAGTTGGGGGCGATAATCTGGCCGTCGTATTCCTTACCGAGCAAGCCGCCTTCGTAGATGGCGAAAGCCTGCGGGAAGCGACGGGTCTCGCCCTCGCTCTTCATGTGTTCGAACCAGCCGAACGCGTAAGCGTTGGTGAGCGGGCCATGCTTACCCCAGCCCTTGATACCGTAACTGCCTTGCTCGTAGTGCATGCCACGGGTCGCGCCGAAATTCGTGCCGGAGAAGACGCGGCCTTTACTATCGATCTCAAGGCTGTAGGTATTACCGCCGCCTTCTGCGTAGATTTCAAAGGCCTTACGGACCGGGTGGAAGCGCCAGATACACTGGCCTTCCCA
>JBAXMD010000177.1:0-2152 GCA_037134475.1 Verrucomicrobiota bacterium
CCGCAGGAACGGCAGACGAGGTGGTGATGGTTGTCGCCGATACGGTCTTCGTAGAGGGCGGCGGAGTCGGCCGGTTGGATGCGGCGGATGATGCCTTTATCGGTGAGGACGTTCAGGACGTTGTAGACCGACTGGCGGGAAATCGTGCCCAGCTCACCGCGTACGCTCTCCGCGAGGTCATCCGCGGTGGCGTGGGGGTGCTGAGAGACGGCGCGGAGGACGGCGATGCGCTGTGCCGTGACGGGCAGGGCGTGCTGACGAAGAGTGGCTTCCGGGTCGCGCATCTGACCTTACGAAGGTCAAGAATTGGACTTTGTCAAAAAAAGTAAGTTTATCTTACAAATCGCTACCCAACAATTACTTAAGATAAACCTTAATATCAGTAACTGCCCCTTTGAGGTAGGGATTCAGCGCTTCAGACGACAGTTTCGCTTTGTTCTCCGGTTTCAGGTGCTGATCCAGGAATAGGAGGGTGGCGGCTTTGGCGACAGGTTGAACGTCGTCGCGCGAGGGAGAAGCCTGGGCTTTTCGTTCGGTGCCTGAGGAATCGGTGAAGTCCAGGTGCTTGGCATCCGTGATCCAGACGAAGGCGTGTGCGCCGCTGGGCCAGAGCGCGAATCCGTCGAGACGGTTCTGGGCGGTCAGACCGTTCTGTTGTTTGTCCAGCGTACCAGAGACGCCGAGGAGAGGGGCCTTCAATGAGGCGAAGCTCTCTTGGATGAAGAAAGGTTCGCCGACTCCTTGCGGTGATAGCGCCACGCCGCAGCGGACCCTGGCGTCCGTTTGGTCGGGCCCCAGGCCCTTGCCGGGCTCGATGCGCGGCGTCAGCCAGTCCAGCGCCGGACGCATCCCGCAGACGACCATGGTCGTGTACGCGCCGAAGGAGTGTCCCATCATGCCGACGCGACCGAGGTCGAGCCGGTTTTTCATCTTCGGGTGATCCCGGTTCCATTCATTAGCGCGATCCAGGGCGAACGAGACGTCCTTGGGGCGCGCGAGGACCTCGTCCGCATCATGGATCATCGCGTCGAGGTTCTTCATCAGCCGCAGGCCGCTGGTCATGCGTTCCCGGTTGCTGCCGACATGTTCGAGGCAGAGCACCGCATACCCGTGGGAGGCGAGGTGCTTCGCCTGGGCGAAGTGCGTGTCCCAGTCGCCGCCGGCCCCATGTGAGACCACGACGACGGGAAAAGGACCTGGGCCCTCAGGCAGGTGCACCTTGATCGGGACCGGTCGGCCGGCGGCCTTGGCTTCGCCTTCGCGGCGGATCTTCAGCAGGCGCGGCCGGCCGCTTTCCGTCTCCTTCTGGGAGGTCCGAGAGACGTCGACGAGGTTGCGGAATTCGATCGTGGAGCTCGTGAGCGGGCCCGGCTGCGAAGGGTCTGCCGCCCATGCTTGATCGATCAAGCCGAGGCAGAGAACCGAGAAGATGAGGCGAAGCATCATATCAGTGCATCTCGACCGAACAGGAGCCCAGACCGCCGCGGAAATAGTTGAACTGCACGTTCGGGTGGTCGGCGAGGAGGGACATCGGGACAGCCGCGTCGGCGATCTTCTTGGAGATCATCAGGGCGGTCAGGCGCTGGCCGAGGGGATTGTCATGGGCGCCGGCGTGCCAGATGGAGACCTTCTCGGCCAGCCACGTTTCCTGCGGGCCGACGGTGATGGCCATCTTGGGGACCATGGTGATGTTGCCGCCGCCGGAGGTGCGGGCGTTCTGGCTGAGGGTGACGGGGTGCAGCTCGACGATGCGGGTGCCGAGCTTGCGGTATTCGGCGGGCGAGGGCGGGGCGTCCTTGTATTTACCGGTGCGCTTGAGCGGGTCGTTGAAGGCCCAGTGCTTGATGTCGCCTTGGCCGCCCTGCATGACCGCGCAGCGGACGCCGGCATGCCACGTCTGCACGAAGTCGGCGATCTTGGCCTTGGGGAAATGCAGATTAGCCTCGGGCATCGCCAGTTTCTTCTGGATGCGGTTGAAGCAGAGTTCGCGGTCGGCGCGCTCGAAGGAGAGGGCGTGCGTGACCGGCACTTCCTTCTTCGTCTTGTCATCATACCACTCGTCCATGCCCCAGAAGTGGGCGTGCTTCAGGTTGAGTCCGAGTTCGTTGACCAAGCGGGCGACGAGCGGGAGTTGTTCGGTCGGGCCGATCGG
>JBAXMD010000178.1:0-2090 GCA_037134475.1 Verrucomicrobiota bacterium
CTCAAGACAGTCCAGCGCGCGTGCGATGCCGCCAAGGCGGGGGACACTATCTTCCTTCACGGAGGAACGTACCGCGAAGGCGTAGTCCTTAAGGGTATTTCAGGGACCGATGCAGCGCCGATTACTATCGCGGCCTTCAAAGCCGAGAAGCCGGTGCTATCAGGCCTCGACATCCTGTCACTCAAATGGGAAGTCACCGCGGACAAGAAAATCTGGGTCGCCAGCCTTGACCATGCCGGAATCGACCAGCTTTTTTATAACGGAAAACCGATGCTGGAGGCACGATGGCCGCATGCCCCAAGGGACGCCGCGGGCGAATGGAACTTCTTTTCTCCGGCCGTATGGGCCTCCGCCGACACGAAAGGCAACAGCTACGGCACATTAGCCAGCCCTGACTTAGCCAAGACGGGATGGAACGTCACCGGAGCGAATGCCGTTCTTAACGTCGACCATCAGTTCAACTGCTGGACGCGCGCGGTACGGTCTCATGCCAGCGGCAAGCACGTGATCACTTACGACAAGAACCTCGGAGACAGTGTCGACAAGGGCGATCGTGAGGTGGGAGGAACAAGCAAGTGGAACCTTCATAACAAGTTCTACCTATTCGGCATGAAGCAATTCCTCGGGGCTCCGGGCGAATGGTTCTTTGATTCTGCTGAGAAGAAACTCTACGTCTGTACCCCTGATGGCAAGAATCCGGCCTCAGCTCTGATCGAAGTCAAGACCCGCCCGTGGGGATTCATCATCGAAGGCGGCTGCAGCCATGTCGTGATCGACGGACTCACGTTCTTCGGGACCGCCTTTCGCATCGGCACCAACCTGAACAGACGCTGCGACCACGTGACCTTCCGCAACAATAATGTGCTTCAAAGTTCCTGGTCGGAACACCTTCTTGTCGGATCTGACGAAGACGCGGATGCCGGGGCCTCGGACAAGACCTATCCGACCGTCCACGGTGATAACATCATCATCGCAAACAACGTCTTCGCCTATGGTGCGCTCAGCGCGCTTTCGATCAACGGCTTCGACAATCTCATTGAGAACAACTTTTTCCACGACTTCGACTATTCCTCATCGCTTACTTATCCGACCTTGCAGGTAAACAAGCCCTTCAAGGTGATGGAAGGAAAGACCGGTCGGGCGATCGTGCGTTTCAACACGCTCAACCGCAGCGGCGGAGTCCAGGTCCAGGTCGCCCAAGGAGACAATGATTTCTCATTCAATGAGGTGAGCGATTCGTTCCTGGCCGCCTTCGGAGGAAACCGCGACACTTCTGCTGTCTATACTCAGCAGACCTTCGCCGTCGGCACCCGCATCCACCACAACTGGGTCCACGGCGGTTTTTCTGGCACCCCGCCATTCCCCTGGGGAGGCGGCATCGGCATCCGCGGAGACGACCTGACATGCGGGCTGACGGTCGACCATAACGTCGTCTGGGATGTCGGTAGCGTTGGCATCCATATTAAGAACGTCGAACACCCGACTCCGGAGCAGGCCAATCGGTGCGCGAACAACACGATCTTCGCGCACAGTGCCTATAATCCCATCAAGAGCGCCATCATCCTTCAAGGGCTGGCCAAGAGCCCGAAGAAGCCCGCTGGAAAGATAGCTGAGGGACCTAATGAACTCAGCATTGTCGTGAACAATCTTGCCGACTCCATCTATGGACAATGGAATGCCAAGCCGCTCGGCAAGGTGAAGTCACAAGCCGGGAACGATTTGTCGTTCAAGGTTGCGACCGACCTCGCAAAGCCCGAGTGGAAAGACTTCCGCCCTAACGCCGGCGCTATCAAGATTCTGCATCATGGAGTCAGCGTCGAAGGGCTGACTGATGGCAAATCCAACGTCCTACCCGATATCGGCGCCTACCAGCGCGAGCTTACTAGTTATTGGATACCGGGACAACGCTTGGCAAAACCCAGCCACCCCATCGTGCCAGACAAAACGAAAGGCGTGAACTCGGATCGAGACGTGCTCATGTGGCGTCCCGCCTACAAGGCGGTGAAGCATACCCTGACCTTCGCAGACTCCAAAGAGGCCGTCGACCATCCGGCGGCGACGACCGTCACGAAGTCCTTCGAAGAGGACGC
>JBAXMD010000179.1:0-2087 GCA_037134475.1 Verrucomicrobiota bacterium
TTGATGACGAGGTTGATCTCGAGGTCGTTATCCTTGCAATGCTCGCCCACGATCTGACCCATGTAGATCTCGTCGGTCGGCTTCACGAAGAAGTCACCGCGGTCGTACAGTCGGTCGAGGGAGTAGGCCGTGACGGCGCCTCCTTCTCCACCGATCATCACGCCGGCGGCGCGGTGAGGGGCTTCGCCGCGGACCGGCTCATAACCCAGGAGATTGTGATACATGACGGCTTCGCCACGGGTGGTGGTGAGCATCAGGGTGCGCAGACCGAAGAGGGCGCGGGAAGGAACCTTGAATTCCATGTGGATCCAGCCGCTGGTGCCGGCCTTGGCGTCCATGGAGCGGAGTTCGCCACGACGACCGAGGACGAGGGACATCACGTCGCTCTGGGAGGCTTCGGGGCAATCGACAGCGAGGGTTTCGACGGGCTCGCACTCGACGCCATCGATCTGCTTCATGATCACGGTGGGCTTACCCACGGAGAGTTCGTAACCTTCGCGGCGCATCGTTTCGATGAGCACGCCGAGGTGCATCAGGCCGCGTCCAGAGACCTTCCAGGAGTCAGCACCGACTTCGCGGTCGACGCGGAGGGCGACGTTCTTCTCCAGTTCCTTGATGAGGCGTTCGCCGACCTGACGGCCGGTGACGAACTTGCCGTCGCGACCCGCGAAGGGCGAATCGTTGACGCGGAAGGCCATGGTCACGGTGGGCTCGTCGACGCTGACCGGAGTCATCGGACGGGGGTCTTCGATGTCGGTGATGGTCGCACCGATCTCGACGTGGTCGAGGCCGATGACGGCGCAGATGTCGCCGGCAGACACTTCCAGTGCCTTAACGCGTCCGAGGGCTTCAAAGACTTCGACTTCGAGGACGCGCTGTTTGAACTGCTCACCCGCGCGGGTGACCATCATGACAGGCATACCAGGAGCGATCTTACCAGCGGTGACGCGGCCGACGGCGATACGGCCGACGTAGTCGGAGTAAAGCATGGCGGTCACCATGATCTGGAGAGGATTAGCGAGAGCTTCGGCACGGGACTTGAAACCGGCGGCGGCACCACGGGAGGAGCCTTCGGCGTAGGGCTCAGGGATCTTGTCGACGATGGTGTAGAAGAGGTCCATCAGGTCCGTCGGGCGCTTGCCTTCCACGGTCTTGGCGCGGTCGAGGGTACCCCAGCCTTCGCGGCCGGAAGCGTAGATGATCGGGAAATCGAGGGCAGATTCAGGGGCGTCGAGGGCGACGAGCAAGTCGAAGACTTCGTCGACGACGGCGTCCGGGCGAGCGGAAGACTTATCGATCTTGTTGATGACGACGATGGGCTTGAGGCCGAGGGCAAGCGCCTTGGAAAGCACGAAGCGGGTCTGAGGCATCGGGCCTTCGAAGGAGTCGACGACGAGGAGGCAACCGTCGGCCATGTTGAGCACGCGTTCGACTTCGCCGCCGAAGTCGGCGTGACCTGGGGTGTCGATCAGGTTGATCTTATATTCCTTCTGGTCGCGAGGGTCGGTCCACTTGATCGCGCAGTTCTTGGCGGTGATCGTGATGCCGCGTTCGCGCTCGAGATCGCCCGAGTCCATGATCAAGCCGTGCTGGCCGCCGGCGAGCTTGTCGAGGTCCTCGGCACGGAACATGCCGGACTGGTAGAGAAGTCGGTCGGTCAGGGTCGTTTTGCCATGGTCGACGTGAGCAATGACTGCGATGTTACGGAGATTCATCTGTAAAGGCCTTACGCATAGGAAAACAGGCCCTTGTGCAAGGGGAATAAGCCACCGTTACCCAATTATTGCGGGATTCAGGGCACTCCGCGGGGGGTGGCCGCCTTAGGCCAGCCCGTCGCGCTCCAAAAGGGCCTCTGGATCGAGGTCCCGGCCCATGAAATCCCGAAAGAGTTTCTCGGCTGGCTCCGAATTACCCTTGGAGAGCACCTTGGCCCTCAGTTCCCGCCCCACCTGGGGGTTCAGGACACCCTCCTTGAGGAAGCGGGTGAAGGCGTCGGCCTCGAGGGCTTCGGCCCATTTGTAAGAATAATAGCCGGCGGCGTACCCCGTGGCGTCCGAGAACAGGTGGTTGAACCGGCGGGCCATGGC
>JBAXMD010000180.1:0-2082 GCA_037134475.1 Verrucomicrobiota bacterium
GTCGCCGTTACATGTGGCAGGTGGCGGGGGTAGGGATGCGATGACATCGCATCCGTTTGTATTGGGTAGGGCCAACCATCCTTGGTTGGCCGCGGCCGAGCAGGGATGCTCGGCCCTACCTTGATGCAGGGCTCAAAGGGAGACCGGCGGGCCGGGAGGAGGCTGCGGGCCGCCGCAGGTCGGCCGGAGGTAGGGGCGTGGCTTCGCCGCGCCCTCCTGTGGCGGAGTGCACGATAAATCGTGCCCCTACCTGGGTTCGCCCTGCGGCGAATGAATGCCCCCGTCACCTGAAACGAAGAAGGCAGCTAGGGCAGCACGCGGTGCTGCCCCTACCCGAATGTCCTGGCCCTAGCCCTGGCCCTGTCCCTCCCAGCACGCCTTTGGCGTGCTGGGAATAACTCCGGCTTCCCTCGATGGGGTGGTTGGAGTCTCTTGGGGGTCTATGGCCAAAGTAGACCTCGAAACCGTCCAGAAGATCCTGAAGTCGAACGGCGTCGATGTACGCCTCGCCGCCGAGATCCTCAACCAGCTGCGCGAAGTCGTGGCCGAAGACGCCGTCGAGCGCGAGAAGCCGGCCAAGAAGCAGATGCTTGTCCTGGTCAGCGAACCCGAGGATGGCCTGCCCAAGGATCTCACTGGCTGGGTCGTCCAGCTGCTCGAGGACGACGATCCCACGGAGGTCTCCGCCAAGATCGTCGACGTCGCCAAGGCCTTCAACGAATCGCCCAAGGGACAGCGCGTGCCGGTCGAGTCGTTCGGCGATGCCGTGCAGAGCATCTCCGGAAAACTTTTCAAGGAGAGCGACCTCTGGATCAAGACACGCGAGCCCGTGCGGATCATTCCCGTGAAGAATTCGATCGGTCGTCGTCGTCGCGACTAAGCGAGATGTTTCCGCCGTATTTCCAGAATGGGGTTCTGGAAAAAGCGAATTTTGACGCACTTTTTAGGCATTTTAGGGTGGTTGATTGCTCTCGCCTCAAGGGGGGGTTGGTCTACTTTCTCCCCCTACTATGAAGTTCAAAAACTTCCCTATCTACCGCATCGAGTGGGTGACCTCCGCCTTCCTGATCGGCACGGCCTTCCTTTCGCTGACCGTCGTGCCCTGGTTCCTTTGGACCCAGTTCAACCTGCCGGTTGACGCCGCCAACAAGGTGCACGGCTGGGCCTTCATCTGGGCCTTGTTCGTGTTCTATTACTACGCGACCGGTTTCGGCATCACCCTGGGCTACCACCGCCTGTTTTCGCATATTTCCTTCAAGGCCAAGTGGCCGGTAAAGCTCTTCGTGCTGCTCTTCGGTGCCGCTTCTTTCGAGAATTCGGCCCACGATTGGTGCGCCGACCACCGTATCCACCATAAGCACGTGGATGAAGATGAAGACCCGTACGATATCTCCAAAGGCTTCTTTTACGCCCATATCGGCTGGCTCCTCTTCCGCTTAAAGCCGCCGGCCCCCATCACGAACGTCAAGGACCTCGAAGCTGACCCCCTCGTCATGTGGCAGCACCGCTACGTCCAGTGGATCGGCGCCTTCGTGGGCTTCGTCTGCCCGGCTATCCTCGGCTACGGTTACGCCGTGCTCATGGGCTACAGCAACCCCGGCATGACTGCGCTCGCCGCCTTCCTCATCGCCGGCCTGCTCCGTACGGTCGTTGTCCAGCAGGGCACGTTCTGCATCAACTCGCTCTGCCACATGATCGGCCGCCAGCCTTACTCCACGGACCACAGCGCCCGGGATAGCGGCGCCGTCGCGCTCCTCACCTTCGGCGAGGGCTACCATAACTATCACCACGAGTTCCAGCACGACTACCGCAATGGCGTGAAGCCCTGGCAGTTCGATCCGACCAAGTGGATCATCTGGACGCTCTCCAAGGTCGGCATGACCGAAGACCTCCGCCGCGTACCGGATTCCCGCATCATGGCGGCTGAGCTCAAGGAAAAGAGCCGTACCCTCGGTCGCGATATCGATTCCCTTGCCGCCCGCCTCGACGTCCGCTCCCGCGAACTCAAGGCCAAGACGATTGCCGCTGCCCACGAGCTCGCCAAGGAACTCGCGCTCCGCTCCGAAGCCCTCAAGGAAGCCG
>JBAXMD010000181.1:0-2049 GCA_037134475.1 Verrucomicrobiota bacterium
ATCGGCGGCGGCGTCTTCGAAGTGAAGGCGACCAACGGCGACACCGAACTCGGTGGCGACAACTGGGACGAGCGCATCATCCAGTGGCTCATCGACGGCTTCAAGACGGAGTCCGGTATCGACCTCTCCAAGGACGCCATGGCCCGCCAGCGCCTCAAGGAAGAAGCCGAGAAGGCCAAGATCGCCCTCTCATCCTCCAACTCCGTGGACATCAATCTGCCGTTCATCACCGCCGACGCCTCCGGCCCGAAGCACCTGAACGTCACGCTCACCCGCGCCCAGATGGAAAAGGTCTGCGACGACCTCTCCGAGCGCACCCGCCGTCCGTTCGAGTCCTGCCTTAAGGACGCCGAGCTCAAGATGGCCCAGGTCGACGAGCTCGTCCTCGTCGGCGGCATGACCCGCATGCCCAAGATCATCGAGATCGCCCGCCTGCTCGCCGGTAAGGAGCCCCATAAGGGCGTCAACCCGGACGAAGTCGTCGCCATCGGCGCCGCCATCCAGGCCGGCGTGCTCAAGGGCGACGTGAAGGACGTGCTCCTCCTCGACGTGACCCCGCTCACCCTGTCCATTGAGACCATGGGCAGCGTCGCCACCGCGATGATCGAGCGCAATACGACCATCCCGACCAAGAAGTCGCAGGTCTTCTCCACCGCCTCTGACAGCCAGCCGGCCGTCGACATCGTCATCGTCCAGGGCGAACGCCCGATGGCGAAGGACAACAAGCAGCTCGGTACGTTCAAGCTCGACGGCATCAAGCCGGCGCGCCGCGGCGAACCGCAGATCGAAGTGACCTTCGACATCGACGCCAACGGTATCCTGCACGTCTCCGCCGTCGACAAGGGTTCGGGCAAGGAGCAGAAGATCTCCATCACGGGTTCCTCGGGTCTCTCCAAGGAAGAGGTTGAGAAGCTCCGCAAGGAAGCCGAACTCTATGCCGAATCGGACAAGAAGGTGCGCGAGCTCGCCGAAGCCCGTAACCGCCTCGACGCCGGCGTCTTCACCGCCGAGAAGTTTATCGCCGACAACGGCGATAAGATGCCCGCCGAAGCGAAGACCACCGCCGAAGCTGCGCTCAAGGAAGCCCAGGAAGCCCTCAAGAAGACCGACGCCTCCGCCGAGGAATTCGAGAAGGCCGCCACGGCCCTCCAGACCGCGATCATGGCCGCCGCCCAGACCGTGCCTCAGCCCACTGCTGCTGAACAGCCGCAGGCTGACGCTGGTCCCGCCCCTGAAGAGAAGAAGAAGTCCAAGGACGGCAAGGTGGTCGACGGTGACTTCGAAGTCGTCGACGACGGTAAGAAGTAAGCGTAGCGAAGCTACGCAGTGCTAGGGCCAGGGATAGGGCCAGCCGATATGCAAAGGGCCGGAGTCACACGACTCCGGCCCTTTTTGCTTACGGGGCCTTCACGACGGCGTTGATGCCGTTGGGCGTCATCGCCGGAGAGGCCTTCCACGTTTTCCCATCAGCCGAGAAGGACATCTTGCCTGGCCAGGAACTCGAGATGAAGCGGGTGCCGTCAGTCCAGAGGACGCGGCCGGGCGGGCGCAGCGTCGAGGGTTGCCAGTTCTTGCCATCGGTTGAAGTGATCACGGTTTTTCCTCCGCCGGCGATGAATGCTTTACCGGTCCACTGGAGCCAATCGAGTTTCTCATCGGCCGGACGTTCCTGTTTCTGCCAGGCTTTGCCGTCCACCGAGGTCGTGATGACGCCGGTGCCGACGGCGACAAAGGAATTCCCGCCGAAGGCGAGAGCCCTGAGCTGAGGGAGGTCGGAGCGGAAATCGACCTTCGTGCCATCGGCCGAAGTCATACACCAATAGAACTCTTTCTTCGCACCTGCTTCGCCCATAAAGACCGTGACGCCGTTACCGCAAGCGGCATGGCGGAACCAGAGTGCCCAGCTGGGGAATCCTGTCGTCTGCGCCTGTGCGCCTTGGGTCCAGCTGACGCCATCGTCGGAAAACCACAGGGTGCGATCGGGTCCGCCAGCGATGAAGCGTTGGCCTGATCTGATCACGGGATTAACGCGAAAGGGTAGTTTCTTCA
>JBAXMD010000182.1:0-2037 GCA_037134475.1 Verrucomicrobiota bacterium
CCTGGACGAGTAGCTCGGTCGGGGTCATCGGCGTGCGCGCGATGGCTTCGCCGACGTTCTGCATCACGCTTTCGGCGCCACCGCCGGTCACGGCGGTCATCATACTCTCTTCGCCATCGGGGGCCTTGACGGTCATGCCCTTGGCGGCGGGAGCGGTGGTGCGGGCCACCGGTGCCGCAGCCTTGGCGCCGGGCTTGGTACCGGCGACGGCGGCCTTGGTCGAAGGACGCAGGTTGGCGGTCGCGACGGTCATCTTGGCCTTGGCCAGGAATTCCTGGGCGACGCGGATCTCGGAGGTGGAAGGACGACGCTGGAACATGCAGCGGAACATCGCGACGATGCGCTGGTCTTCGGACATCGCGTTGACGACGTCCTTGCGAGCGGACACGGCGCGGGCGACCTCGACGGAGAGCGCATTGTTCATGAAGTACAAGGCCTGCTGCGGCACGATGGTCGAGTTGCGCTTCGAGTTCGCCTGATCGGGGTCACCGTAGTCGAACTGCGAGAGCGTGTCGCTCAGGCGGCTGCGGTCGACGTAGCCGTAGAGGCTGCGGCGATAGCTGAACGGCTCGTCCGTGATGTTGGCCGGCTGGCCGCCGACGGTGGGGTTGAGCTTGCCGGTGAGCAGGATCATCGAGTCGCGGATGGATTCGAAATCGAGACGACGCAGATTCCCGCGCCAGAGCAGGCGATTACCGGCGTCGACCTTGAGCGGATCGACCGGGCCCTTCTTGGCCACGAGCGGATTGGCGGTCGGATCGGAATCCAGGCGATAGACGTTGCTCATCACGATCATGCGATGAAGGCGCTTCATCGTCCAGCCGTTCTCCATGAACTCGGAAGCAAGGTAGTCGAGGAGCTCGGGGTGCGAAGGCTTCTCGGACATGTTGCCGAGGTCGTCCGCGGTGGCGACGAAACCTTCAATGAAGTGCTTCATCCAGGTACGATTGACGGCCACGCGAGCGGTCATCGGGTTATCCTTGGTGGCGATGGACTGGGCGAACTCGTAGCGGCCGCTGCCGTCGACATACGGACGACGCTCACCCTTGGAGAGGATGTCGAGGAACTGGCGAGGGGCGATGTCGCCCTTGTTGTTCTTGTCGCCGCGCTTGAAGACGTAGCTGTCCTTCGGGGCTTCGGAATCCTGCACGACCATCGCCTCGCCGGGAGCGCCGGGGTGCGAGAGACGGAGTTCGTTGATGCGGGTGTGACGGAAGTAGGCGACGGGCGCGCGATTGCCGATGCCGCCGTAGATCGGGCGGTTCTGCCAGTCGGCGCAGAACTTGCGCGTGCTGAAGAGCGAGATCATGTCCTCGTTGTCGAAGACTTCGTCGTAGCTCGGGATGGCCCAAGGGTAGCCGGTCATCTCGGCAATCGCCGGAGAGGTCTTCTTCCAGCCATCGCCGGGCTTGGCGAGAACGGCGAGGTGGGCGAGAATCGCAGCCTTGTTTTCGTTGTAGGCCTTCTGGTAGGCGGCGGCGACGTCATGGAGCGTCTTCGGCTTCAGGTCGCGGAGGGCGGCGGCGATGATCGGATTGACCGGGTGGTCGGTGTCCGCGAGCGCTTCCTTGATGGCAATCGGGGCGCGTTCGGCGAAGTAGACGACGGGCACCTGGGCGACGGCGTAGAACGGACCGGTGATTGGCGAATCCTTCTGGATGCGCATCGCGGCGAAATCGACGTCGGAAGTGAGGTCGATCTTGTAACGATCGGAATACTCACCGGCCTCGGAGGAGCCGCGGCGGACGCTGGCGATCATGAGGCGGCCGGCCATCTCCTTGTCGTAGCGGGCGCGGGTCTCGCGCATGTAGCGGAAGAAGCCGGCGACCTGCTCATCCTGGAGCTGGCCGAGGCGCTTGGTGAAGTCGGTACGCGCGGCGGCGGCGGTCTTCGAGGAGGCGGCAATCGTCGGGTGATGCAGCGGCTCGACGGTCGAGGCGAAGATGCCGTGCAGGGAGTAGTAGTCCTTGATCGGGATTGGATCGAACTTGTGGTCATGACAACGGGCGCAGGCGACGGTGAGGCCGAGGAAAGCCT
>JBAXMD010000183.1:0-1997 GCA_037134475.1 Verrucomicrobiota bacterium
CGAGCAGGACTTCATAGCCGTCGAACTTGCCGATATCGGCTTCGCCTTTGTCGCCGACAGCCTTGCCGCCGTAGGGTCCGCCCTTGGCCTTACGATCGGCTTCGCGATAGATACCCACGCGACCTTCGCCCCAGTTGCCCGTGACTTGGATCATGCCGGCGGCGGACTTGTCGCGCTTCACCGAGACGCAGCCCATGCCCATGGCGGCATAGAGGCTTTCGCAACCGTGGACGCCATACCAGTAGAGGTCAGGGTGATGCGGCTCGAGGCTGGCCGGGCTGGTGGTGTAAGCCGTCTTGACCTTGCCGACCGAGCCCTGGGCGACCGCCTGCGTGCTCGCGGCAAAGCGGAGGGAGGAGGAGCAGAAATACACGACACCGGCTTTCTTGGCGGCTTCCTGGAGGCGGATGACGTCGCCCAGCGAGCCGGCGATCGGCTTGTCGATGAAGACGGTCTTGCCGGCCTTCAGCACCGGCAGGATCTGCTCGAGGTGGACGCGGCCGTCGTTGGATTCCAGCATCACGAAGTCAACCTGCGCGCAGAGCTTCTCGATCGAGTCGACGATCTCGACGCCCATGCCCTTAAGCTTCTCGGTGTATTCCGGGACCCGCGTCGTGCTTTCCGGGATGTCCTTGCTGCCTTGGGCGAAGGCGGCCGTCACGCGAAAGCCGGCGAACTTCGCAGCGTCGGCGGGATTCTTCGGACCCTTGTTGAAGACCGTGGTGAACGCCACGACGTGCGACGTATCGAGGCCGATGATACCGACCTTCTTCGGGGCCTCTTCGGCGAAGAGAGCAGAAGCAAAGACGGACGCGACGGCGACCATGCGGGTAAGACTGGGGAGGGTCATGCCTTTTTATAATTCGGCGCCTGCCAGCTTACAAGCACCCGAGACCGCTGTTAACGCAGGACTTCGAGCAATTGAAACGCCTGCCTCGCCATCAACAAGCCCAACGCCGTCCAAAGCACACCCGTCGCGCGATCGACCCAGCGAATCGTCGCTGCATCCTTTAGGCGCACGCGCAAGCGATCGCCCAGTAAGGCATAGAAACTCATCACTGAGATTTCCGAACCCAAGGTGCAGAGGAGGAACACGCCCGTCGTCGACCAGGCGAACCGGTCCGACGGCACGTTCGCCGCCTGGATGATGATGATCATCCAAGGAATCGTCTTCGGGTTGGAGAAATTCACCCACGCACCCCGGAAGAAAAGCCGCCATGCACCGGCCTCGAGCGCCGCGCCCTCGGGCAGGCTCGAACGCGGGCGCGCGAGATGGGTTGCGCCGAGATACAAGAAATAGGTCATCCCGGCGGCCGCGATCAGGAAGCGGGCCGACGGAAAATGCTGCGTCAGCCAGAGCGTGCCGAAGAGCGAAAGGAACAGGTGCGGCGTCTCGCCGACGGCGAGTCCTAGCGTGTGCCAGAAGGCGCGACGCTGGCCGTAGCGGAGCGACGTCTCAATCGTCGACAGAGCCGCCGGCCCAGGCGAGAGGCTCGCGATCAGGCAGGAGGCGATGAGCAGGCCGATATCCATCCGCGCTTAGCGGAGGGACTGCTTCCAGCGGGCGATCTCACCGGCGACGGCCTTGGGGCCGGGCATGCCCGTGTTCTCTCGCGCGGCGAAACCGCGCTGCAGGCTGAAGACCTCGCGCCATCCCTTCGTGAACTCCTTATCGGCGGTCAACGCAGCGTCGTCGGAAAGCTTGTCGAGCGGCACGCCGGACTGCTCGGCGAGCGCGACGAGGCGACCGACCGCGTGGTGGGCGTGGCGGAACGGCATGCCCTTGCGGACAAGCCAATCGGCGAGATCGGTGGCGAGGAGCGCGGGATCGGAAGCGGCGGCGAGGCAGCGGGCCTTGTGGAACTTCGTGCCAGCGAGCGTGGCATCGGCCACGGCGACGGACAGGATGAGCTGGTCGGCGGCGTCGAAGAGCGGCGGCTTGTCGTCCTGCAGGTCGCGGTTGTACGTGAGCGGCAGGCCCTTCGTGAGCGTGAGCA
>JBAXMD010000184.1:0-1993 GCA_037134475.1 Verrucomicrobiota bacterium
CGCTTCACGCCGGTGGTGGTCTCTTCCGAGACGCCCTTCCAGCTCTTCACGACCTTATGCCAGTGGCCAGGCTTTTCCTTCGCGACCTTCTTGAGGAGGTTCTTGATGATCTGCTCTTCCTCGGATTCCGAGGGAGACCAGGCCCACTTCGAGCCATTCTCGAGCTCGTAGCCCTTGTGGATGAGGAGGGTGGCGTCGCCACCGTCGTCGACGATCAGCTCGGGGCCGTCGCCGTTGGGCCAGGTGAGCGCCTTCATGGTGCACTCCCAATATTCGACGAGGGTCTCACCCTTCCAGGCGAAGACCGGCACGCCAGCCTTGGCGATGGCGGCGGCGGCATGGTCCTGCGTGGAGAAGATGTTGCACGAGGCCCAGCGCACGTCGGCGCCGAGTTCGGCGAGCGTCTCGATGAGGACGGCCGTCTGGATGGTCATGTGCAGCGAGCCAGCGATGCGGACGCCCTTGAGGGGCTTCTTCTTGCCGTGCTTCTTGCGCAAGGCCATCAGGCCCGGCATCTCGTGCTCGGCGACCTGGAGCTCTTTGCGGCCCCATTCAGCGAGGCCGAGGTCGGCGACTTTGAAGTCCGTGAATTTGGTGGAGGATTTGGTGAGGGCGGTAGCCATAAGAGGGAGTATTGAGTTTGGAGTATAGAGTATCGGGGAGAAGGACGCCGCTTACTTGCTCAGGGCCTTGTGGAAGGCGGCGAGTTTCGAGGTGACTTCCCAAGGCAGGCCCTTCTTGCCGAAGTGGCCGTAGTGGGTGGAGGCGCGGTAGATCGGACGACGCAGGTCAAGCTGGCGGATAATCTCGGCCGGGTTGAAGAGGAACGTCGCCTTCACCGCGGCGAGGATCTGTTCGTCGGAGACTTCGCCCGTACCGAAGGTGTCGAGGTGGATGCTGGTCGGCTCGGGGTGGCCGATGGCGTAGGCGACCTGCAGTTCGCAGCGTTCGGCGGCACCGGAGGCGACGATATGCTTGGCGACCCAGCGGGCCATGTAGGCCGCGGAACGGTCGACCTTGGTCGGGTCCTTGCCCGAGAAAGCGCCGCCTCCGTGACGGCCCATGCCTCCGTACGAGTCGACGATGATCTTACGGCCGGTGAGGCCGCAATCGCCCTGGGGGCCGCCGACGACGAAACGACCGGTCGGGTTGATCAGGTATTCGGTCTTCTTGCCGACGAGTTCCTTCGGGAGGCTCTTGCGGATGACCTGCTCGATGCAGAATTTTTCGATCTGGCGATGCGAGACGTCGGCGGTGTGCTGGGTCGAGATGACCACGTTCTCGATGGCGACCGGGCGGCCGTCTTCGTAACGGACGGCGACCTGCGACTTGCAGTCGGGGCGAATCCACTCGGTGCCCTTGGCGCCGGACTTGCGGAGGCGGGCCAGCTCGCGGTTGAGGCGGTGGGCGAACATCACCGGGGCCGGCATGAGCTCCGGGGTCTCGGTGGTGGCGTAGCCGAACATGATGCCTTGGTCGCCGGCACCCATCTGGGCGTGCTTCTTGCCTTCGGCCTTACGCTCGTCGACGCCCTGGGCGATATCCGGGGACTGCTTCGTGAGCAGGTTCGTGATGAAGACCTTGTCCGCATGGAAGACGTCGTCGTCGTTCACGTAGCCGATCTCGCGGATCGCGGCGCGGACGACTTCCTCGAAGTTGACCTTCGCCTTGGTCGTGAGTTCGCCGGCGATGACCACGTGGTCGCTCTTGACCAGGGTCTCGCAGGCGACACGGGAGAAACGGTCCTGCGCGTAGCAAGCATCCAAGACGGAATCCGAGATGCTATCGGCAACCTTATCGGGGTGGCCCTCGCCGACGGATTCGGACGAGAAGGTATAGGAGGCGTGAGATGCCATAAGGTCAGGGAAACAAAAGGGTAAGCGGGGTTAAGGCAAGTGAACATCCAAGTATCCGAATAGGAGGATATGTCATAGGGGCCGGCTAAAGGCCGGCCCCTAAAGGTGGAAGCGGTTGGCGGTTAGCGGTTAGGAAA
>JBAXMD010000185.1:0-1934 GCA_037134475.1 Verrucomicrobiota bacterium
AAGGACGCCAAGGGTAAGCCGCTCGGTAAATCTAACCGCTCCTTCGAATACGATAACGTCACCGACCTCTATCCGAAGTTCCTCGTCGAGGAAATGATCCCGCTCGCCGAGTCCAAGGGTGTCAAAATTTCCAAAGACCCGCTCCGTCGCGGCATCGCTGGCGCTTCGTCCGGCGGCATCTGCGCCTATAATGCCGCTTGGCAGCGTCCGGAATCCTTCAGCAAGGTCTTCACGACCATCGGTAGCTTCACCAATATCCGCGGCGTGATCAGCGCCCGTGAGCATGAGGCCAATCCGAATCGCGCTATCGAAAAGGGTGGCAACCTCTACCCGCAGATGATCCTCGATGCCCCGAAGAAGAATATCCGCATCTTCTCCCAGGACGGCTCCCATGACCTGACCAACGAGTTTGGCGTGTGGCCGGAAGCCAACAAGGCCATGGCCGCCGCTTGGAAAGCCAAGGGTTACGATTTCCAGTTCGTGATGGGTGAAGGCACGCACAACGGTCGCCACGGCGCCCAGCTCCTCCCGGAAGCGATGACCTGGCTCTGGCGCGACGTCCGCTAAGCCGATGCGCCTGTCGCTCCTTGCCCTCCTTTGCTCCGGCGCCCTCGCCGCGGCGGCGGAGCCTTCTTTCCAGCCGCTACTCGACCCGCAGCTCTCCCAGTGGGAAAAGTGGCTCGGCCCCGTTCACCGGGCCTACGACCTCCCAGGCTACGTCCGCGGCGCCAAGCCGAAGGATGACCCGGTGCTAGGACTGAACAACGACCCGCTGAAGGTCTTCACGACCCGTCAGCTCGACGGCGAGACAGTCCTTCATATCACAGGCCAGGTCTTCGGCGCCCTGACAACGCTGAAGACTTACGACAACTTCCACCTGAAGACCGAACAGCGCTTCGGTGAAAAACGCTGGGAGCCCCGCACTCAGGCAGTTCGCGACAACGGCATCCTGATCTTCTGCGTCGGCGAACACGGTGCCCAAGGTAAATACTGGATGCGCAGCCAAGAGTTACAGGTCCAGGAAGGCGACATCGGTGATTGGTGGCCGCTCGTCGGCGCGATCGTCGATTCCCCGCTCCGCACCGATGACGCGGTCAAGAAGCGCATCTACGACCCGACGAGCAAACTGACCACGGCCGAAGCCCGCATCTGGCACGGCACGGATTATCATGAAAAGCCTTCCGGCGAATGGAATACGATCGAGTGCTTCGCCCTCAACGGCGACGCGGTCTTCCGCCTCAACGGCAAGACGGTCAATGTCATCCTGAATTCCCGCTATCGCGAGAAGGGTTCGACGACCGACATCCCGCTCAAGGCCGGCAAACTCCAGATCCAGTCCGAAGCCGCCGAGTGCGAATACCGCCGTCTCGAGATCCGTCCGCTAAGCGCTTGGCCAACCGACGTCGCCAAAGACCTTCCTTCTCGATGAAGCTCTCCCCCATCCCCTTTACCCTCCAGCAGCTCGTGGAGGCATTGAACAAGGCGGATGGCCGGATCGTACGCTTCGAACTCCCGACCACGTCGCTCCTCACTCCGCACGTTCACGTGACGGAGGTCGCACGCATCGACAAGAAGTTCGTCGACTGCGGCGGCACGCTGCGCACCGACTCGAGTTGCCGTCTCCAGGTCTACCAGGCCGACGACACGGAACACCGGATTACGGCAGCGAAGTTTGCCCAGATTCTCGCCAAGGGCGCCGGCGTGCTGGGTTCGACGAATCTTCCGGTCGAAGTGGAAGTCGAAGCCCCTTACCTCTCCGTCTTCCCGGTCATCGCAACCCGACTCGAGGAAAAGCAGGTCGTGATCTCCCTAGGTATACGCCACGCGGCCTGTCTGGCCGAGGACGTATGCTTCCCGGTCAATCTCCAGAACAAGTCAGCCTGCGCGCCCGGTTCGGGCTGCTGCTGATTCCTGCCGATGCTCCGAGCCCTCGA
>JBAXMD010000186.1:0-1920 GCA_037134475.1 Verrucomicrobiota bacterium
TTGCCGCGGTCCGGGACGCCGACGGCGCCACGGATGCCGAAGCCACGCTCGGTGAAGTTGAGGCCGTTGCGGACCGTGCGGCCGATGCCGTCGTCCTCGCGCCACTTGATGAAGTCGGTGTTCACGCCGCCCTGCATCACGAAGTCCTCGAGCAGGCGGCCGACCTCGTTGTCGACGAACGCCGTGCACACGGAGGTGCGGAGGTTGAAGCACTTGCGCAGACCGCGGGCGACGTTGTATTCGCCGCCGCCTTCCCAGACCTGGAACTGGCGGGTGGTGCGCACGCGGCCTTCGCCCGGGTCGAGGCGGAGCATGATTTCACCGAGGGAGACTTGGTCGAAGGCGCATTCCTTCGCCGACTTGATCTGAAGAGCCATGGTTGTGAGGAGGGTTGGGTTGTTTAAGGTGATGAGGGTGCTTAGGCTGTGGGCAAGGTCGCGAGGTCGAACGGCTGGTGGCCGATGTGTTCCGCGACTTTGTTGAACTCTTCGATTTCGGCTTTGGAGAACAGCAGGCCGCCGGCCTTTTCGCTGCGCGCGGCGGCGGCCGCTTCGAGCTGGCCGGGGAGCATGCACTTATCGTTACCGTGGCCGAGGACGTCGGCCAGGACGGCCTTCACGTTCTCGGACTGGCTGCGGCCCTGGGCGAAGACGCCGGAGCTGATGGCGTCCGGGTGGATGACCTGGAAGAAGAAGGCGCAGGCCTGCTTCTCGCCGGGGACGTGCGTGCGGCTGCGGATGGTCGGGAGGGAGCCGCCGATGAAGCCGGCGACGATTTCGTTGATGAGCGAGAGTCCGTAGCCCTTGTGGGCGCCGAAGGGGATGAGCGAGACGGCCTGATTCGGGTCGAGGGTGACCTTGCCATCCTTGTCCACGGCGGCGTCAGGCGGGAGCATCTTGCCTTCGCGCTTGAGCACCTGGACGCGGCCCATGGCGATGACTGAGGTCGCCCAGTCGATCACGATCGGGAAGCCGACGGCATCGGTGGTGGGGAAGCCCCACGAGTGCGGGTTGGTACCGAGGGTCGGGTGCTTGCCCTGGAAGGGGACGACTTCGGCGAGCGTCGCGGTGCAATTCGTATAAGCGATATAACCGCGCTTGGCGGCTTCCATCACGTAGCCACCGCCCCAGAGATAGTGGAAGGCGTTGTCCACCGAGACCGTGCCCACGCCGTACTTGTCGGCGAGTTCGATGCAGCGGTTGATGGCGTCGACGGCGACGGCCTGGCCGAGCTTCTGATGCGCGTCCCAGACTTCGGCGGCTTCGAAGCGCGTGGCCTTCTTCGTGACGGTCGCGTTGGGCGTGCAGCCCGGGACCTTGGCGCCGGAGCCGAAGAGTTCATCGAGGTGCAGCGCCTTGAGGGCGTTGTGCGTGCGGATGCCGTGGTGCGTGGCCATGCTGGCCATCTGGGCGGCCTGGGCCGACTCCTTGGCGCCGAAGCCGCGCTTGACGTAGGCGGCGGTGACGAGCGCCTCGTGGGCGGCGCGGGGGACGACGTAAAAAACTTCGCTCATGGGTAAGGTATCGAGTGGGGAGATTAGACGACCTTCTTCACCGGGACTTCCGGGTTGATCTGAGCGAGGGGCTTTTCGCCGTGCATCGCGCGGATGAGGTTCGTGACGGCGGCGACGGCCTGGCGCTGGACGCTTTCGGCGGTACGGGAGCCGATGTGCGGCGTGACGACGCAGTTCGGAAGCTTCGTGAGCGGGTGGTCGGCGCGCGGCGGCTCTTCGTCGAGCACGTCGGTACCGTAGCCGCCGACCTGACCGGACTTCAGCGCAGCCGCGATGTCGTCGGTGTGGACGATCTCGCCGCGGGCGCAGTTGAGGATAAGCACGCCCTTCTTCATCTTGGCGATGTTCTCGGCGCGGACCAGGTCGCGGGTCTCCGGAGTCAGGTTGGTGTGCAGCGAAAGGTAGTC
>JBAXMD010000187.1:0-1915 GCA_037134475.1 Verrucomicrobiota bacterium
AGGTAGGGACAGCACCACGTGCTGTCCTATCTGTCTCGATTCACCCACCCAAAGGGAAACCGGAAACCGGGATTAATGCTTCGGTCATATTCACGATTTAAGCCGCTGCCGCGACAGCCCAAGCCCAAAGATGGTCCGATGTCTCGGAATCGTAACCTTGACGGGGTTGCTTCATGGCTCGGCCGTCGGCTTTGTCTGTTTCACCGATGAAGTCGCGTCTCTGCTCCGCCCTTGTCCTGGCATTATTCGCGTCAGCGCTCCCGGCTTCGCCGCCCGTCAAGGCGACCCCTCAACTCGACCCGACCCCGGTCGGCGCCTCCAGCCACGTCAGCCTCGGTGGCGTCAAATACGTGAACCATGGCCTTGTCGGCGTGGGCGTCGTCCCCGCCAGCGCCCGTGACGGACGCGGCGACACGCTCGGTTCGTTCTCCTCCTTCAAGGTCGATCCCGCCACCTGGCATCGCAATGCCGACGGATCCTTCGCGGGCACGCTCTATGTCCTGCCCGATCGCGGGTATAATGTCGCTGGTCTGGTCGACTACGCGGCGCGCCTCCAGAAGTTCGAACTGGTCTTCACGCCTGACTACGGTCGCAAGCCGGTCCCTCCGACCCAGCTCAGCCTCGCCTTCAAGGGGACGACGACGTTCACCGACTTTGACGGCCATCTCACGACGGGCCTCGATCCGACGAGCGATACCTTGGGCGGCCGCTCGCCTGTTCCGGCCCACAAGGGCAAGCTGACGGTCGATGCCGAGGGCCTCGCCCTTCGTCGCGACGGCACCTTCTATGTCTCCGAGGAATACGGCTGCACGATCTATCACCTGGATCCCAGCGGCAAGATGCTCGGTCTGATCACCCCGGTGCCGGCTTTGCTGCCGAAGTTCACCGAGGTTTCTGGCTTCAAGGGTTTCACCACGGACCACGGGGCCAAGCAGGCAGAGGTCGGCGGTCGTCGGGCCAACCAAGGCCTCGAGGGCTTGGACATCACCCCGGACGGCCGTTACCTCGTCGCGATGCTGCAGAGCGCGACGATTCAGGACACGATCGGCGACAAAGATTTCAACCGCGCCTACGCCCGACTGTTCGTCTATGATATCTCCCAGGAGGCGACTCCGGCCAAGCCGATCGAGCATTACCTGGTCGAGCTCCCGGTCGTCGATGGCAAGGGCGCCGGTGGCCCCCCGGACAAGACCGCGGCGCAGTCCGAACTGGTCGCCTTGTCGAAGGACACGTTCCTCGTCCTGGCTCGCGACAGCAATGGCAACGGTTCCGGCCGCGCGGACTACCATGCCGGCGCGACGAAGAACGGCTTCGCCAACCACCCGCATACCTACAAGAACGTCACCCTGGTCAGCACGGTCGGCGCCACGAATCTGGCTGGAACGAAGTACGAGACCTCTTATGCCCCGGCGGTCCAAGGCGACGTCCTTGCCGCCCGACCGCTTCGTCTCGCGCCGGTGGCCGGCATCGTGCCCGCCCGGACGACCGACTTTGTCAATCTGCTCAATGTCGGCCAGCTGGCCCGCTTCGGCCTGAACCTGAACGTGCTCGGTGCGAGTGGCGCCGCCGCCGCCAAGGCTGCGGGACATGACGTGAAGGCGATGGATGAGAATTCCCTCTCCGAGAAGTGGGAGGCCCTCACCTTGGTTCCGTGCCTCGACCAGGCGCACCCGGATGATTTCTTCCTGCTGGTCGGTAATGATAACGACTTCATCACGCACGACGGGATGATGGTCGGCAAGGCCTACGACGGCATCATCACCAAGCCTGGCGCCGAGACGGTCGAGAATCATAATCGCATCCTCGTCTATCGCCTCACTTTGCCCGGTTACGCCGCCCGCCGCAGGTAGGAATCAGTCACCGACGCGTCCGCCTGTATCGAGGTAGGGACAGCACTGCGTGCTGACCTAGTTGC
>JBAXMD010000188.1:0-1913 GCA_037134475.1 Verrucomicrobiota bacterium
GCGGCGTTGATCTTCACCGGCTGGAACTGTGAAATAGCGGCGGCGAACTCCGCGAACTTGGCGGGGATGAGTCCGTAGTGGCCGGGCCAGAGCGCGGTGTTCGACGGCCAGGACAGCCAGGTGGCGGACTGGGGTTCCCATTCCGCGGGCATGCGGAAACCGAGGGAGCGAGGCGAGGCCATGCGAAAGGTCAGTCGCGGAGCCGGCGCGTCAGGTCGCCGTAGGCGTCGATGCGGCGGTCGCGGAAGAACGGCCAGATGCGGCGGAACTCGCGCTGCTTCACGAGGTCGCAATCAGCGAGGAGGATTTCCTCCTTCTCGATCGAAGCGCGAGCGACGATTTCGCCGTAAGGGTCGGAGACGAAGCTCTGGCCCCAGAATTGGGTGCGACCTTCGGTGCCGACGCGGTTGGTCGCGGCGACGTAACAGCCGTTGGCGACGCCGTGGCCGCGCTGGACGGTTTCCCAGGCGTTATGCTGCGCGTGGCCGAGGGCGGCCTTCTCTTCGGGCAGCCAGCCGATGGCGGTCGGATAGAAAAGAATCTGCGCGCCGCCGAGCGCGGTGAGGCGAGCGGCTTCGGGGTACCACTGGTCCCAGCAGATGAGCACGCCAATGTCGCCATGCGCGGTCTTCCAGGTACGGAAGCCGAGGTCGCCGGGCGTGAAGTAGAATTTCTCCTCGAAGCCCGGGTCCTGCGGGATGTGCATCTTGCGGTACTTACCGAGCACGGTGCCGTCGGCGTCGATGACGGCCGCGGTGTTGTGGTAGACTTCGCTGCCGCGTGCTTCGAAGAGCGGGGCGATGATGACGACGCCGAGACGTTTGGCGGCTTTGGCGAGTTCGGTCACAGACGGTCCGGTCTCGATCGGCTCAGCGAGGTCGAAGTTCTTAGGGTCCTGATTGATGCAGAAATACTTCGTCGTGAACATCTCCTGCAAGCCGATGATCTTGGCGCCCTTGGCCGCCGCTTCTTCGATGCGGGGCAAGGTCTTGCGCACGTTCGCCGCCGGAGTGTCCTCGGCGGTGAGCTGGATGAGACCGACGCGGACGGAGTCAGCCACGGCGAGGGTCGTCAGTAGACGAGTTTGTTGATCGGATACTCCACGATCCCCTCAGCGCCAGCGGCCTTGAGGGTCGGGATGAACTCGCGGGCCTGGCGGGCGTCGATGATGGTCTCGACGGCGATCCACTCGGGATTGCTCAGCGGTGAGACCGTCGGATTGCGCAGCGCGGGGAGGGCGGCGGCGATCTGGTCGAGCTTGGCCTTCGGGAGATTGAACTTGAGGCCGACCATGTGCTGCGCGGCGAGAGCGCCCTGCAGCATGAGCACGATCTGTTCGATCTTGGCGCGCTTGGCGGGATTGGCCCAGGCGGCCTTGTTCGCGACGAGCACGGTGGTGGTCTCCATCAGCTGGGCGACGATGCGCAGCTTGTTGGCCTTGATGGAGGAGCCGGTCTCGGTGATGTCGACGATGGCGTCGGCGAGCTCAGGTACTTTCACTTCGGTGGCACCCCAGGAGAATTCGACTTCGCATTCGACGCCCTGCGCCTTGAACCAGCGGCGGGTGGTCTCGACGAGTTCAGTGGCGACGCGCTTGCCGGCGAGGTCCTTGGCGGTCTGGACGGGGGAGCCTTCGGGCACGCAGAGGACCCAGCGGGATTTTTGGGCGGAGGCGCGGCTGTAAATCAGTTCGCAGACCTGGACGACGTCGGCGTTGTTTTCCTGGACCCAATCCTGGCCGGTAAGGCCGCAATCGAAGAAGCCATGTTCGACATAGCGGGCGACTTCTTGGGCGCGGATGAAGCGGCCATCGAGGGCGGGATCATCGAAGGAGGGGCGGTAAGAACGGCTGCTCTTCGTGACGGGGAACCCGGCCCGAGCGAACAGCTGGAGAGTGGCCTCTTCCAGGCTGC
>JBAXMD010000189.1:0-1912 GCA_037134475.1 Verrucomicrobiota bacterium
GGCGAAGCCGACGCCGGCCGCGAGGATAGCCATGAAGCCGGCCCAGAGGAGGCGCTTCGCATTGGGTACAGTATTTTCTGTGCTCATAGTATGTTTAGGGAGGGGGTACGGGGGTGAATAAAACGCATCAGGCCCCCTCTGTCGAGTAGGCAAGTGGGGGGAAGGCCCCTCCACGGCCCTGGGGTCAGGCCTTCAGGTGGCGGCGGAATTCGGTCGGGCTGACCTTCATCGCCCGGCGGAACTGGCGGGAGAAATCGCTGGCGTCGTAGAACCCCGTCTGGTGGGCGATTTCGGAGGGGCGGAGGTCGGTCGTGCGGAGGAGGTCCGTGGCCGCGGCCACCCGCATGCGGACCAGGTAGCCGCGGGGGCTGACCTGGTAGGCCTTGTGGAATTTACGTTCGAACTGGCGGACCGACATCCCCGTGAGCTTGGCCAGCTTGGCTATATTAAGGGCGGTGGTGAGGTTGTCCTTGATGAACTCCGCGGCGGCTTCGACCTGCAGGAAGGGCTCGAGGAGGGCCTTGGTGCCTTCGTAGCTGCGGACCGTGCCGCAGACCCCGCAGGCGCGGCCAGCCTCGTCAAAGAGCGGGACCTTGGTGGTCTCATACCAGACGTGTTCGCCTTCGGCGTTCGGGAAGAGTTCGATGATGCGGGGCAGGGGCTGGCCCGTCTGGCAGATTTGGAGGTCCTTCTTCTTGAAGGCCGCCGCCAGCTCAGGTGGAAAGATATCGGCGTCGGATTTGCCGAGCAGGCTGGCCTCATCAGGCATGCCGCAGCGCTGGGCAAAGGCCAGGTTGGCCATCGTGAAACGCCCCTCCAGATCCTTGGCGAAGAACATCACCCCCGGGAGGTGGTCGAAAACGCTCCGCAGGCTTTCCGGACGGGTGCTGCGCATCCAGTCCGAGCGGGCGTCTGGCGTTTTCATACCAAGTAGGCTAGGGGGCTTTTGACAGGTTTCCACCCCATTTTAATAGGGTGCAACGCCCATGGTTGCTCTGGCCGTCCGGGAGGCCTTTTGTCGCATTAAACCTCCTTGGGTCAGCCTAATACCCAGCCGCTCCTAGGCTAATTACCTCCCCCATCCCGCAGGGAACTGCTTTTTGCTTTTGAGGTCTTCCCTATTACCCGCACCTCTACCTGCCACCGATCCACCATGACCTCCCTCAAGTCCTTCGCCCTCTGCTTCCTCGCCGCTGCCGCCGTGGCCGCGCCTGACGCCGACTCCATGAAGCGCGGCCAAGCCGTCTATTCTCGCACCTGCATCGCCTGCCACCAGCCCACCGGAATGGGCCTGCCCCCCGTCTTCCCGCCCCTCGCCGGCTCCGAGTGGATCGCCAAGAGCGCCTCGATCGCTGTCCGCAATATCACCAACGGCATGCAGGGTCCCGTCACCGTCAAGGGTGTCACCTATAACAGCATGATGCCCCCGGTCGCTGGCCTCACCGACAAGGACATCGCCGACGTCGTGACCTACGTGAACAATTCCTTCGGTAACACCGGCGCCTCCGTCACGGAAGCCGAAGTCACCGCCATCAAGAAGAAGTACGCCGACCGTAAGACTATGTGGACTGCGGCCGAGTACGAGAAGGAGCCCAAGGAAGAGCCGGCCAAGAAGTAAGCCGGTCGCCTTCGGGCGGGGTGGCTTGACCAGCGGGGAACATCGGGGCATTTTAGGGGTTCTTACCCCTAGACATGAGTTCTTTCCCCCCTGCTTTGCCTTCCGGAGTCGTCGTGACCACCACCTTTGCGGTCGAGGGGTTCCGCGTGGTTGCCTATAAGGGCCTCGTCCGCGGCCTTATCGTTCGCGCCCCGACCATCGAGCAGGGCATCATGGGCGGCCTGAAGAGCATCATCGGCGGCCAAATCGGCGCCTACTCGGAAATGTGCGAGCAGGCCCGCCAAACGGCTTACG
>JBAXMD010000190.1:0-1869 GCA_037134475.1 Verrucomicrobiota bacterium
GGCGTCGCGTCCATTCGCGGACGGATTCGGGAGGTCAATGTGACTGGTTAAGACCCGTCGACTCCACGGCTCCGGCTGCGAACGGCGGCGATGGCAATCGCCGCCCTACCCGCTGCAGCCGTTCGCCGCAGGGCGAACCATGGTAGGGGCACGATTCATCGTGCACTCCCATGCGGAGGGCGCGGCGTAGCCACGCCCCTACCTTCGGCCGCCCTGCGGCGGCCCAAACAAAAAGGGCGCCCGCAGGCGCCCTCTTCTTCCCCGTGTCACCGTGTCCCCTTGCCCACGTGACCCTCGCGGCGCTTCACGCCCCGCTTACTTCCGGCGGAACGGATAAAGCAGCTGTGCCCAGTAGCCCTTCGGTACGGGATGTCCTTCGATGCCGTAACCGGACGGCCATTGGTCTTTCGGTAGGTGATAAGTACCGAACAGCCGGTCGTACAACGGGAAGTGGATGGCGAAATTGACGTCGATGGACTCCTGGTCAGACCCGTGATGCCAGTGATGAAACTGCGGCGTGACAAACAGGTGGTCGATGAACGGCATGCGCCAGCCGATATTAGAGTGGATCAAGGTGGTATAGACATACGCCACCAGCACGTAGATTTCGACGGCTAGGGGAGTGAAACCGAGGGCTAGCACCGGGATAGCGGTAATAGAGCGCATCAAGAGAATCTCGGCGAAGTGCATGCGGGCGCCGGACATCCAATCCATACTCTGAGCGGAATGGTGCACGGAGTGGAAGCGCCAGAGCCAAGGGATCTGATGGAAGGCGCGGTGCGCCCAGTATTGGAAAAAGTCGGCCGCCAGCATGATGACCGGGAGCTGGATGACCAATGGCAGTTCTCCGATCCAATGGCGGACGGCGCCGAGCAGGGACAGGCTGCCGACCAATTGCCCTGGACCCTGCGGAAGGAAGGCCAGTGCCTGGACCATGAGGCTACTGACCAGCACATAGAAGACATCTTCGCGCCATTCGCCGCGGAAGATCGCTTGATCTTCCTTTTGCGGGCAGAGCCGTTCGATAGGGATAAAAATCAGGCCGGTGAACAGGACGTTGATCGCAAACCAATCCAGGCCGAAGAAGATGGGTAAAGGATGCGCCGCATTCGCGGTGTCGATAGATTGGACAATGACGGTGGCCGCCAGGGCCAGTACGACGCCGGTGGTCCCGAGGCTCTTGGCCTCACGTAGCGCTAGACTCACCACCGAGGCGGTGAATCCGCCCACGAGCAGAAGGATGACCCCTAGCTTGAACCATTGGTTTTCCTGGAGCGGCGTGATCTGGGGGGCGGTCAGCAACTGACCCGGCGTTCGCATCGAAATCACGAGCAAAAGGCCGGCAAGACTTAGGCCGATGCCGAGGACGCCGCTGGCCCAGCCGGAGCCGAAGACGCGCTGCGGGGCGGGGGATTCAATTTCATCGCGCAGTTTCCGCTGCGTTTCATGGAAAGGCTTCATCAGCAGCGGGGGTGAAGACATGCAATCCCCGCCGAAGCGGTTACGCAAAGGTTAAGAAGGTCGACCAAGGATGGTCGGCCCTACCCATGATAGGTGGAAGCGGTTAGCGGATGGGAAATGAATCACCCTGTACCTGTACCTGAACCCGGACACCTGAACCTGATACCCGACGGCTGAGACCCGGGACCTGAAAATGGGGCCGCTAACTGGTTGATTTGTTGAATAGTTGGCCCGTTGGCCAGATGCGATGCAACATGAGTTGGCCAGTTGGCCAGTGGGCAAGGAATGCAACGGGTAGGGGCGCGACGGCGTCGCGTCCGTTCGCGGACGGATTCGGGCGGTCGATGAGCCTAGCGAAGACCCGAGGACTTACCCGACGCGGCTTCGAACGGCGGCGATGGCAATCGC
>JBAXMD010000191.1:0-1853 GCA_037134475.1 Verrucomicrobiota bacterium
CCCGCGCTCGCCGCGGCCTCGCCGAGCGGATCAGCGTTCGGCTCACGCAGGTACGCGTCGGCCTTGGCGGAGACGATCACACCGTAATTGATGGTGCCCAACCAACCCGACATGATGATGCCGACGCTGCCCGCATGATAGAAGCCGCCGACCTGTTCGGGCAGGGCCATCGAGACCTTAAGGCCTTCGAACTTGGTGCCGAACGACGTACCGGCGACGTGCCGCACATAGCGGTTCACGGTACGCGGCGTGGCGGCCTCGGCGTGGTCAACCTTGGAGCGAATGTCAGGGATGAACTTCTCGAGACCCTTGAAAGATTCCTCGATGACGCGCGCCTTGTTCGCGGCGTAGTCGGCTTCGGAGAGATGAGCCCAGTCGTCCCACTTCTGGTTGACCGAGGTGACGATTGCGTAATGCGGCTTCTTGGTATGCGGACGGGTATCCGGATAGTAGACCGAATAGGTGCGCGATGTGGTATGGAAGTCCACAAGCTCATGGCTGGAGAACGGCTTGGCTTCGGAGGTGAACACGAGGTCGCCGATGTGCGGGATGGTCTCGCCCTCGCGCACGCCCATGTAGACCTGGCAGGAGGAGGTGTTCACGCGGACCTTACGGGCTTCTTCGAGGAACGGCGCCTCGAAGGCATCTTCGCCCCCCATCTTGAGGACGGTATCCTTGATGTTGGCGTTGGAGACGACAGTGGCACAGGCGACCTCGGCTTCTTCGCCGAGACGCGTACCGCGGAGCTTCACGCCCACGACGCGACGACGACCGGAGGCGTCCTTCTCGACGAGCACCTTCTCGACGAGCACGTTGCGGCGGATGTCGACCCCGTTGGCTTTCATCTCGGCGGTCATGAGGTTAATCATCGTGTCCGTGCCGCCCTGGAAGATGAACACGCCCTTCGACATGAAGTTCGAGAAGACGATGCCGAAGGTGATCGCCGGGTCGTCGAGGGTGGAGCCGTTGGCGTAGGCGATGGGCTCGAGGAGCAGGCGCTGCACGTCCGGACGGCCCGGGAAAAACTGCTCGAACAGCTGACGCGTGGTGCGCGGGTCGTTGTCGTAGTAGTTCATCTCGCGCAGGTGCGCGAAGAACGCCTCGACGGTCTCAGCGGAAAGCTTGAACTGCTCGATGAGGATGCGCGTGAAGTCGGCGCGGTCGAAGGTGGTGCGGACGTCGAAGTCGGGGTTGATGAAACGGACGTCGCTGAGCTGATGGATGCGATCGGAGATCTCCTTGGTCCAGTAGCGGCGAGTGGACTTGATCATCCCGTGCGGGAAGCCGTGCAGGGAGATGTCAAAGACGTGGCCGCCGGCGCGCTTGAAAAAGGTGGCCAGGCCGCCGAGCTGGTAATGGTGCTCCAGGAGGAGCACCTTGCGGCCGAATTTAGCCAGGTTGTTCGCCGCGGTCATCCCGCCGAGGCCGGCGCCGATGACGACGGCGTCATAGCGAGGGAGGAGGTTGTCGAACGGCGAAGGCATTGCGAAGGAAGATGAAGTAGGACGAAGCAGGGGTTAAGGGGAAGTCGAAAGCGGTCAAACCGCCCCGTGACTACTTCCCGACCACAACCAGCGACCAGCCATCCCGACCTTTGGCCAGGCGGACCTTACGGCCGAAGAGTTTCGACAGCGCGGCGGGCTTCAGGACCTCGGCCATCTTGCCAGCAGCGAGGGCGGAGCCGTTTCGCAGCAGGAGCACATGGGTGAAGGTCGGCAGGATCTCCTCGACGTGGTGCGTCACGAAGACAATGGCCAGACCTGGCTTCAGCTTCGGGAGACGCTTCACCAGCGCGAGGAACTCGGCGCGCGCAACGGGGTCGAGGCCCGCGCAGGATTCATCGAGGATCAGCA
>JBAXMD010000192.1:0-1839 GCA_037134475.1 Verrucomicrobiota bacterium
CCCCCGCCGAAACCGCCGCCCCCCCCGCCGCCGAACATCTGTTCGAAGATGTCGCGTGGGTCGGTGCCGCGGAAGCCACCACTGGCCTGACCGCGGCCGGCGCCCGCACCCATGTTGGGATCGAACGCCGCTTCGCCGTGCTGGTCGTATTGCTTACGCTTCCCCTCGTCGCCGAGGATCTCGTAGGCGCGCGAGACTTTCTTGAATTTCTCCTCGGCCTCCTTGTTGCCCGGATTGCGGTCCGGGTGGAACTCCATCGCCTTCTTACGATAAGCCTTCTTGAGCTCATCGGCGGACGCGGACTTCGCGACGCCCAGCAGCGTGTAATATTCGTCGGCCATCGGGAAAGGTTACTTGGCAGCGCCGGAGGAGACGAAGACGGCGGCCGGGCGGAGGACGCGGTCATGGAGCAACCAGCCCGAGCGGGCGACGCGCAGGACCCTGCCTTCGGCGACGTCGGCGCTCGGCTCGGAACCCACGGCTTCGTGACGGGAAGGATCGAACGACTGACCCAACGGATTAACCTCGACGAGGCCTTGGGTAGAAAGGATTGAGCGCAACTGGCCGACCGCCATGCGAAAGCCTTCGGCCACGGCGCGACCGTCGGTGTGCTTTGACGCGGACTCCAGTCCGAGATTCAGCGAATCCAGCGCCGGGAGCAGGTCTTCAAGCAGGCCAGACGTGGCGTACTTGCGGAGCTCGACGCCCTCGCGATGGTGGCGGCGCTGCTGGTTCTGCTGGTCGGCATTGGTGCGTAGCACCGTGTCCTTGAGCAGTGCGACCTGGCCTTCGAGCTCGGCGATACGGGTCGCGGCGTCAGGCTGGTTTGGTTCAGGGGAAGGGGTCGGGTCGGTCATAAGATTATTTTTCGCCGAGGAGTTTCTCGGTCACGGATTTGCGGAGACGCTCGCGGGCGAGGTCGAGCAGGAATTCCGGCTGCTGCTGGACGGCGGTCTGCACGGCCTGCGTGCCCATCGGGCGGGAGACTTTCTCGTCGAAGTTACGCTCGGTGATGTCGCGGGCCTCGAAGACGTAATTAAACGCTTGGTCGACGATCACCTTGCGCTGGTCAGTGCCGTCGCCGGAGATGATCGTGATGCGGCCGACACGGACGCGGAGGTGCTTGATGAGGAAGGGCTGCTTGGCGCCAGATGGACCGGACACGGGCTTCGGGGCAGAGGTGCTGGGCGCTGACTTGATGCCGTTGAAGATATCCTTCGCGTTGTTGTCAGCCATGAAGTCGGCCTTGCCGACAATCGTCAGGTGCTCGATGTCGAGCTCCGCGTCATTGACGATCTGGCTACCGCCTTCGAAGAACGTCAGCGGCTCAAGATCGATGGCGAGCCGGCGGATCTTGAGGAAGTCCTTCGCGGACCACCGGGTCGGGTTGGTGATCGTCATTCCCTCAAAGACCAGCCGCCCCGTAAAGAGGTTGGTATCGTTGGTCTCGACCGCCAGATGGGCGCCGGACTTCGTGGCGAGGGATGAGTCGAGCAGCTTAGGGGAGAACCGACCCAGAGCCCAGACGCCCAACAAGCCCACCATCACCAGGAACAGCACCACACCGCAGAGCGTCGTGAGAAGCTTGCGCAGGGCGGACCCAAGGCGGGTGCTTTTGGAAGGGGCGGACATCGAAGGACGCTGAAATCGAGCAGTAGGCGTGCCACCGAGCAGGGTCAACGGCGGAGGCGAAAAGCAGGGTTAACGGGTGTTTTTCTCAAAAGCCAGGCACCGGAGCGGCCAGCAGTAGCGGGCAAGCGGGTCCTTCTGTCCCGGAGGTGTGACGCTGAAGTCGTTGCCGGTTGCGTGCCCTGGGCGGGGGCGAGGTAAGGCTTGCGG
>JBAXMD010000193.1:0-1838 GCA_037134475.1 Verrucomicrobiota bacterium
GTCCCCGCCCACGACGCCGAACTTCTGCTGATACCAGCCGTCGAGTCCTTCCCGGGCGTCGTGCGTGATGACCAAGGTGTCGCCATTGCGTGCGAACGCTGGGCGGATCTCGTCTCGTGGGCTTTGTTCAGTCCAGCCGCCGTGCGAGGCTGCGAGCAGGCCCGGGCTCAAGGCAAGCAAGGCTAGCAGGGCAAGGGCGGGGCGGCTCATGGGCTTATCTCATCCGACCCTCGCCAGAGGGCAACGGCTTATCCGAGCTCAGGGGGTGCCGGAAGCGCAGGTTACGGTATTCGACCTTCATCGGTGGGCCGACGTGTACCTGGACGCCGAGCTTCCCTTCGGGATGGCGGGCGGCGGGATCGTCATCGATGACCACGCTCATGACGTGGCCGTTGAGGATATGTACCTGCGTACCGCCGCTCACGATGAGATGGTATTCGTTCCAGTCGCCGTTGCGGATAAATGCGGCGAGCTCCTTCGGGTCGCCGACCGAGCCGACGACCTCAGCTTTCTGTCCAGGTCGGATGCGGGTGATCTGGCTACGGAGCGCGTTGAACGTGCGACCGCGCTCTTCGTAGTTCTGCCCAGTGTATTTGTTCTGCCCGTCGATATCCGCCTGCGGGCCGGTCAGCGCGAAGGTTAGTCCGGCGACGTCGGCGCTATGGTAGTTGATGCCGCTGTTGCCTCGTTCCGAGATGCGGTACTCCGCCTTGAGCTCGAAGTCGCCAGGGAGGGTGCCGTTCCAGATGATAAAGGTATTATTCTTCACGATGGTCGCCGGCGTAATCTCGCCGACGATTGCGCCTCCTTCGCAGCGCCAATATTTCGGGTCGCCGGTCCAACCTTTGAGGCTCTGGCCGTCGAACATCTGTTTCCAGCCGAGGGTAGCTTCGGCTGAGGGCACGGGCATGGTCTGCTTCGGCTTGGGTGGGCCATCTTCGGCGGCGCCAAGGGACAGGCAGGCGATTAAGAGTAGGGGTAGGGCTTTCATCGGGGTCATGGTTGATTAAAGTGGAACCCCATAAGGGTCGCTCCTAAAAGTGTGCCACCCCTCTCCATGGCCGAAACTAATCGTCCTCTCGCCAATCGTATCCTCTACGGACTTCTCTTCGGCGTCCTTGCCGGCCTCGTCACCCTGGGCGTCGGCCACTTTTCGCCGTCGGCCTTGGTGTTCATGCGTAAGGTCGCGACGAACGTCTTCGATCCTTTCGGGCAGGTCTTCCTGCGTCTGCTCTTCTTCGTGGTGATCCCGCTGGTGTTCGCCTCGCTCGCTGCCGGCGTCGCCCAGCTGGGACGCCTCGATCGACTCGGGCCGCTCGCCGGTCGCACCTTTGCCCTATTTTTCCTCAACATGGCCATCGCTGTGGGCCTTGGCCTGCTGATGATGAACGTCCTTCGTCCCGGCGATCACCTGGATCCCGCCGCGAAGACGATGCTGATGCAGGAATTCGGCGGTGCCGCCCAGAAGCACGTGGCGACCTCCGCGGCCGCTCCGTCGCTCGACCTCGCTGGGCTGGTTGAGATGTTCATGCCTAAGAATCTCTTCGGCGCCGTCGTCGGCCATACCAACGGCACCATCGGCGACGTCCTCCCGCTGATTCTTTTCGCACTGCTGGTCGGCGTGGTCGGCACGCAATTGCCCGAAGCGAAACGCCAGCAGCTGCTGTCGGCGCTAGACCTGGTCGCCGAACTGATGACCGGCATCGTGCAGCTCGCTCTAAAGCTCGCCCCTTATGCCGTGCCGTTGATGATCTACAGCGTCATCGTCAAGATCGGCCTGGACATCCTGATCGCCCTCGGAGTCTTCGCTCTCGGGTGCCTCGCGGTCATGCTCTTCC
>JBAXMD010000194.1:0-1823 GCA_037134475.1 Verrucomicrobiota bacterium
GAAAGGATTATGCCCGTTCGCCAGCGGGGAGGGCGAAAAATCAGCGGCCGAGGGCGGCCTTGAGGAAGGGCTCGAAGATATCGGCCTGGCGGGTGAAGCCTAGGTCGCTGGCGTGGGAGCCGTCCGTGGCACCGTCGTTGTCATCTCCGTAGAGGTGGTCTCCAGACACGTAGGACAGGCCTTTTACGCCTTCCTTGACGAGCTGCTCGTAGGCGGCCTTGAGCGCGGCGTGGTTGTCGTCGTGGTGCTTGCGCAGCGAGGCCTTGAGCCAGGAGTCGGTGTTACGACGGTCTTCCACGAGGATGATTGGGGTGTCCGGGCGGGCGGCGCGCAGTTGCTTCACGAGCGGGCTACACTTTTCGCTGACGTCCTTCGGGCCCATGTTCGGCAGGCAGTCGATCACGTAGGCGGCGGCGTCGATGCGCGTAAGGAAATCGCCGACGGCTTGGTCCATGCGGCCGTTGCCGGAGAAGCCGAGGTTGACGACTGGCACATCGAAGCGGCGGCCAAGGATCGCGGTATGCACCATGCCCGGGCGGCTGGCGCAGGCACCGTGCGTGATCGAGGTGCCGTAAAAGACAATCGGCTTGGCACGCGGCTTGAGTCCGGTGAATTTTTTGCCTTCAGGCACGCCGACATTGAGGAATTCGACGCCATTATAGAGCGGGAGATAGATCGCGTATTCGCGTTCGCCTGCATCGAGTCCTTCAGCGATACGGACCTTCATCTCTTGCGAACCAGGGCGGACGACCTGGACCCAGCGCCATTTACCGTCTTGGTCGCGAGCGTAGAGGTCGAGGCCGCTGACACCGGTGGCGGGCATGTGTGGCATCGCGAGCAGAGCCTTGGTCACCTTGTAGTGGGCGTAAATCGTCGTGGCGTCGGTGCGGAAGCGGAACATCTGGCCCGCGCTGTCGCGGCTCAGGCCCCAGACCGCCGGGGTGACCTTGCCATCAGCCTCGGCGGGTAGGCGGTCGAAGTAGCTCTTGCGCTCGGCATCGGGGAAGGCGCGTCCTTCGAGGTCCGTCTCACGGACGTCATGCCAGGAAATCTTTTCGTCCGGGCGGACGGCGAAGCGATCGACGGACTTCGGCGCGGCCTTGGCGGCGGGGGCTTTGGCGTCGGGCTTGGCCTGCTGGGCGAGTCCGACGGAGCCGGCGCAGAGCAGGGCGAGGAGGAGGGCGGAGGTTTTCATGTCTTAGAAATTCAGAGAGCGGTGCCGTGCGTCTGTGCGATCGTTCGGATAGCGGCTAGCGGCTTCTCATACTCGTTGAGCGCGGTCACGTAATCCTCGCGGGCCTTGTCGGCGCGCAGGAACGCCGACTCCGTGGACGACTTGGTCTTCTCGAGGTTCGACTGCGCTTTCGCTTCCATGTCCTCGGCGGAGGCGAGTGAAGCGGAGGTGTTGCGAATCTGTTCCTGGATAAACTGGAGTTCGCGGACGTCGATGTTCGGCTGGGAGCGTAGTAGCGCGAGCTGGGAGCGGAGCGATTCGAGGCTGCGGCGGAGGCGGGTGACGCGGTCCGACTCGCGGGTGACCGCCAACTGCGCGCGGTGCACGAGCGCCTCGGCCTTCGCCTTGTCCTCGAGCGAGCGCTTATACTCGTCGAAGCGCAGCTTGGTCCGTGGGTAGTTGGCGGAGGACATCAGTTGCACCACGCCTTCCTTCGTCACGTAGGGCACCAGGTAGCGACGGTTGTCGATACGCAGGATGTATTTCTCGCCCGGCTGATCGTAGATAATCGGCAACGACTGCGGCGCGTCCGGGTCGGCGGCCCACGCCTGGGCGACCCCGAGCAGGAGCAGGCAGAGCAGGGCGGGGA
>JBAXMD010000195.1:0-1821 GCA_037134475.1 Verrucomicrobiota bacterium
TGATCAGGTGCGGCGCGCGGACATCCGGCGGACCAGTTCGACGAGGAAAGTCGTGTCGCCCTTGGTTGCGCGGAGGTGGCCGACGGTCTCGATCGTCAGCGCTTCAATGCGCTGTTTCGTCGCACCGACGCCATGCATCGCTGTATAAGTGGACTTTCCGTTTTCAGCATCGGCCCCGACGGGCTTCCCGAGTTCAGCAGCGTCAGCGGTGAGGTCGAGGAGGTCGTCGACGAGTTGGAAGGCGATACCAGAGGCGCGGCCAGCGAGGCGGAAATGTTCGACGTCCCCCGCGGAGGCTCCGCCGACCAGGGCGCCCATCGCGAAGGAGGCGCTGAGCATCGCGGCCGTCTTGCCGAGTAGGATGAATTCAATTCGGTCCGCATCATTTTCCTGTCCGTCCATGTCTTCGGTCTGTCCACCGACGAGCAACCGGGAGCCTGCGGCCAGGGCGAGTTCGCGCACGAGGGCGGTAGCGAGCGTGGGCTTGGCTGCGTAGCCAGTGGCGAGGAGTTCGAAGGCCAGTGGCTGCAACGCGTCGCCCGCGAGCAAGGCAGTGGCCTCATCAAAAGACTTATGGCACGATGGGCGGCCGCGCCGCAGATCGGAGTCATCCATGCACGGCAGGTCATCATGGATCAGCGAATAGGTGTGGATACACTCCAGGGCCGTCGCGGCGTGGGAGGCGTCGGCCTGTGGCGCGAAGGCGGCGGCGGAGGCGAGGCAGAGGACCGGCCGCAGGCGCTTGCCACCCGCTTCGAGGGAGTAGCGCATCGCTTCATGCAGTCGTTCAGGCCGGGTCGTGGAGACCGGCGTCAGGCTGCGCAGCGCAGATTCCGCCTGCTGGATGAGTGCCTCGTGCCGTGACTGAAACAGCGAGGCGTCCATCGGTTATTCGGCGTCGGAGCCGAGCTTGAAGAATGTCGCCGTCCGGCCGACGGTCCCGATCACTTCGCTTTCGGTGAGCTTGGCCAGTTCTTGGGCCTGCTTGTCCATCTCTTCGCGTTCGGCGGTGAAGCGGACCTTGACCAGGTCGGCGTTGCGGAAGGCTTCAGCGAGGAGGTTCGCGATGCCGGCATTCACGCCGGCCTTGCCGACGAACACCTTCGGGTCGAGCGTCTGGGCGAGACTGCGCAGCTTGCCGCGTTCGGCGCCGGTGAGGCGGGGTTGGTCTTCAGAGCCTGATTCCATGCCCGCTATGACGCTCTGGCAGGGCGGGGGAGTCAACGGACTAATCGGCTGCGCCTTGCCGTCCGTGCTCCGTTGGGCATCATGGTTGGACCGATGAGCCCAGCTTCCCCATCGCCTGCACGTGTCGTCCTTCCTGAGGTCGAGATCGAGGCGGAAGTCCGTCCGCTGGATCCCGTAGTCGTGCACGTTCGCTGCGCTCCGCGTTACTCCCACTCCCTGCGTATCTGGCAGAGTACGTTCCTGCTGGACCGTGATTCCTCCCACACGAGCTCGATGGTCGGCTTCGAGAATATCTCCCTCTATCCGCACTGGATGATGTTACCCTTTGGGCGCCCCCATCAGTTCACCCTATACTTCGAGCCGCTGCCGAAGTCGGTCCGGGTCTTCGACCTATCCGAGATCATCCCTGAACCTGGCGGCTGGCATTTTCCGGCAATCCGGAGGAATCAGGATGACGTCTACTGGCTCGATCTGCCTAACTGACGGAAAACAGGCTTATATTTCCCATCTAAGACGGGGTGGGGAGGGGCAGTTCCTTCTTGCTTACCCCCTAGCGGTTCGTCATTTCCATGGGTCAACTTCGTTAGGGAGAGGGGCGGAGCCCTTCTCACGCTGGTCGGTAGGCGAAAGCCT
>JBAXMD010000196.1:0-1775 GCA_037134475.1 Verrucomicrobiota bacterium
CCACTTCAGCTTACTACGCAGGACGTCGAAATGGGTGAGCGATTTCGGACGCAGGAGGGCGAGCTGGACCTTGGCGGTACGGATGACGATTGGGAGTCGGCCTTGTGCCTCGAGTGTTTCGCGGCCATCGACCGAGAGGCCGAGCAGGGCGCTATCTTCGCTGCGGATCTCGAGTTCGGTCTCGCCGTCGAAGATGACCGAGCGATTGGAGAGCGTGTGCGCGCAGATCGGGGTGAGGACGAGGACTGAGGCGGCGGGGTCGACGAGCGGGCCACCGGCGGCGAGGTTGTAGGCCGAGGTGCCGGTGGGAGAGGCGAGGATGAGGCCGTCCGCGCGGTATTCGTTCACACGGGCGCCATCGGCGAGCACCGAGAAGCGGCCCATGCGGAAGACGTCGCGCGTCTTGATGACGAGGTCGTTCAGCGCCAGGGTGAAGCTGCCGTCGGCGAAGCGGATCTCGAGGAGCGCGCGTTTTTCGACGCGGAAATCGCCGGAGAGGATGGACTGGAGCGAGGCGCCGACGTCTTCGCTGGGGTAGGCGGCGAGGAAGCCAAGCTTGCCGCGGTTGATGCCGAAGAGCGGAACGCCTTCGAGCGCGGCGGCCTCGGCCACGCCAAGGAAAGTACCGTCGCCGCCGACGACGCCGCACGCATCGGCACCCTTGAGGGTGGCGCGGCTGATCGGCCAGCCGTCCGCGACCGTGAGGGTCACGCCGGCTTTCTGGGTGGCGTCCTGGACCGAACGCACGATGTCATCCACACCGGGCTTGGTGCGATTGACGACGAGCGTGAGGCGGCGGATAGCCATGAATGACGACTAGGCGTCTCGCAGGGAAGGGCAAGGACAAGCCGGGGCTTCCGGCCTATAAAACCCTTATTTCGTGGCCTTTTGAGGGGGCGGCGTGACGAAAGCCATCCGGTAGGCGAGGCTGACCTCGAAGCGCTTGCCGCCGAGGGCGACGACGTCGACGGCTTGGGCGAGGCTGGTGATCTCGAGCGTCCACTGGCCTTCGGGCAGGTGCTTCTTGGCTTCTTCAAAATCGTTTTTGATCTGATCAAGCAGCTCGTTGCGGGAGTCTTGCGGATTCGTCAGGACGTACTCCGGATTGCCGACGACCTGCTTTTCGTCGTCATTTTTCGCCTTCACGAGGTCGGAAGCCTTGGTGCGAAGGATCTCCAAGCCCTTGAGTCCCTTGTCGGCTTCGGTGTGGAGTTCCCAGCGCGCGGTGGCGACATAGGAGACGTCGCCTTTGTCGGCTTCATCGTCACCGAAGAGTTTGCTGCCGCCGGTGGCACGCGAGGCATAGGACTTCGTTTCTGCATGGGCGAACTCTGAGGAGATCTCGCGGAGTTCCCAGCCCGGCTGGTCGGCGAAACGTTTCTCGAGCTCCTTGCGGATCACGTCGACGCGTGCGTCGACCGCCGCACGATCCTTACCCTTGATCGAGATCGAAACCGGGAGGGCGAGGTGATCGGCGTCGACCTGCATGCGGACGTGGAGCTTGGTGCCGGTCGTTGCCGCGTTGAGCATCAGCGGGAGCAGGAGGAGGGTGAAGAGGCGCATGGGTCGAGGAATAGAGGGCCAGAGGGGCGGAGGCAATGAGAGGAGTAAGACAGATGAGGGAGGGCTGAATCGATGAAAGATGGCTGAAACGATGACAGAGGGGAGATTTCCTGAACCCGAACCTGAACCTGATTACCCGCACCTGGCTCCTGACGGCCGAGACCCGAGACCTGAAAATAGGGCCCCCAGCCAATCATCCGGTTTCCGGTCTC
>JBAXMD010000197.1:0-1753 GCA_037134475.1 Verrucomicrobiota bacterium
ACCACGCCGACCGTCGGCGTCGCTGCTCCCGGCCATAACGGCTTCATGATGGTCTGCGCCGCCTTGGTGCTCTTCATGACGCTCCCCGGCCTCTTCCTTTTCTACGGCGGCCTGGTCCGCGCGAAGAACATCCTCTCGGTCGTGGCCCAGTGCTTCGGCCTAGCGGGTATGGTCGCGATCCTCTGGTGGGCCGTGGGTTACTCCCTGGTCTTCGGTAAGAGCTTCGACGGCACCCTGCTCGGACACGTCTTCGGCGGCAGCGAGTACTTCTTCCTCAATGGAGTGACCTCGGCTCCCAACACCGACTACGCTTACTGGATCTCCCAGAACGTGTTCTCCATGTATCAGCTGATGTTCGCGATCATCACCCCGGCCCTGATCGTCGGCGCCATCGCCGAACGCATGAAGTTCTCCGCGGTCATGCTCTTCATGCTCGGCTGGATGTTCCTCGTCTACTTCCCGATGGCCCACGCCATCTGGGGCATCACTGGCGACATGAACGGCGTCTGGAACGCCAAGGCGGCCATCAAGGCCATCGACTTCGCTGGCGGCACCGTGGTCCACATGACCTCCGGTTGGTCTGCGCTCCTGCTCTGCATCATCCTCGGACCCCGCATCGGCTTCGGCAAGAAGGCCATGACGCCCCACAGCATGGTGCTGTGCGCAGTCGGTACCGGCATGCTCTGGGTTGGCTGGTACGGCTTCAACGCCGGCTCGGCTCTCGCGGCTGATGGCGTCGCCGCTCAGGCCTTCACCACCACGACGCTCGCCGCCGCGGTCGGTGCCTTCACCTGGGCCGCCCTCGAATGGATCATCCGCAAGCACGCCAGCGTCCTCGGCTTCTGCTCCGGTGCCGTCGCCGGCCTGGTCGTGATCACGCCCGCCGCAGGCTTCGTCTCCGCCAACTCCGCGGTCCTGATCGGCGTCCTCGCCGGTGTGGTACCCTTCCTGGCGGTCGTCTACCTGAAGGCCAAGCTCGGCTACGATGACGCGCTCGATACCTTCGGCGTCCACGCGGTCGGCGGCACCCTCGGTGCCATCGTGACCGGCATCTGCGCCACGACCGACGCCAACGGCAACCTCGCCACCAACCTGAAGGACATCATCGCAGGCAAGACCCTCTACATCGAACAGTTCAAGGCGATTGGCGTCACGCTGGTCATCTCCCTGATCGCCACCGCGATTCTCGCCTTCCTGGTCAAGGCCCTCATCGGCCTGCGCCCGACCGAAGAAGAAGAAGCTCGCGGCCTCGACATCTCGGACCACGGCGAAGAAGGCTACAGCCACAACTCCTAAGCCCCCCTCAGAGGGAGCCGGCTCGCAGGCCGTCCGTTATCGGACGGCCTGCTTCTTTTTAGGGGTAATCTGACAGTCGCGTTTTACACTATATTATTGCCCTTTCCGAGATGCTGACAGCAGAATGTCTCCATTCCACGACCATGCTCAAGCTATCCGCCCAACTGAACGACGAGGAATTCCTTGGCACCGCCGAGGACCTGGCCGCCTTCGTCTCGGATAAACTCGCCTCCCTCGGGTTCGGCGATCGCCACCGCTCGACCGAACGCCTGGTGCGCTTCTACGCCTACGAAGGCCTGCTCTCCAAGCCCGAGCGCGCCCCGGATGACCGCCGCAAGGCGAACTTCGGCCCCCTGCAGGTCCGGCAGCTGCTCCTCGCCCGCCTCCTCGCCGAACGCGGCTGGGACCTCGACCGCATCCGCACCCTCCTGCATGACAACCGAGAAGTCTCGCAGCT
>JBAXMD010000198.1:0-1730 GCA_037134475.1 Verrucomicrobiota bacterium
TTTTCTAAAATGTCTTGGGACGGGGAGTGGTTGGGCAGGGCGCGGCGCGCGGAATTTTCATTTTATGACACTGCGATAGCAAAAAATCTTCGGCGACGAAGACACTGCACCCGTCGGACTTGGCGGCGGATTATAATTTGGCGGCGTCAGGCCGCCAGCGCGAGGGTGTCGCCCCGCGCGCGTTGCCACGCGAGCAATTCCCGGCCGATGACATGCAGGTTGTAACTCAGCACGCCCAGTCCCGCATAGCGCAAATAGCCGGGCAAGCCCACGTCCAGACAACGGTTCAACCCGTGATGTTCCAGGCTGTTGATCTCGCTTTCCACCGCGCTGTGCTGTTTTCGCAGCGCCACAAACTGCTTCCCGCTTTCGCGCTTCGTTTCCGCGGCGTTTTTCTTCCCGCGCTTGGGCATCACCACTTCCGGCACATACAGACTCAACAACTCCCGGTCGGCCGAGCGCGTGAAACCTTTATCAAAACTCA
Source organism: Verrucomicrobiota bacterium (assembly GCA_037134475.1). Lineage (GTDB taxonomy): Bacteria > Verrucomicrobiota > Verrucomicrobiia > Opitutales > UBA953 > UBA953. Next base: position 485 of record JBAXMD010000198.1, read on the forward strand.
GGCTGGCCACACTGCCCGCCCCGTAGCGTCCCAGTAGCCGATCCGCGACCGGGATGCTTTGATCCACTTCGGCGGCTCCCAGCAACACGGCGTAGTCCTGGATCAATTGATGCTGGTCATTCGCGACCAGAAATTTGTGCCCCAGTTCCACGTTCGGGCGTTGCTTGCCTTTCTGGATCCATTCGGTGTGCGGCTCGAAGAGCGAAAACATCTTCTCGGATGCCGGGATGGTTTCCCCCTTCAACAAACGCCGGTCCACCAGGTCCAGATGCTTGGCGAGCATCCGATGAAAATACTCCAACCGCTCCCACGCCGCGAGATCCACGGGCTGGTCGCACAACCCGATCAAGCTGGCCTGCACTTTGCCGGCGAGGGCGCGGCCCACGGTCAGATACTCACGCACGGCTGATTTGACACGGGCTTCCTTGTTCGTTCCGCCGCGATAGACCACCTGGCTGGTGGTGCGTTGGAGGTTCTTGAGCTGCCGCCGCCAGTCCTTGGCCTTCCGCCAACCGGGCAGCGCGCAACCGCTCCGACGAAACTTCTCTACCAGATCCACGCACTTGCGGCCCGCGTCCCAGAGCAGGTTCAGGTCGGTCGGGAAATGCACGTCGGCCTCCAACACATAACTGTCCACTTTGATCTCAAGCGCCGCGACGGGCGCGCTGGCTTTTTTTGCGAACACCTCGCGTCCGGCCGCGGCAATGCGCGCATTGATCTGTTGCAACAGTTCGTCGTCGAGCAACGCGACATTGTCCCGCAGGGTTTGATGGCCGAAGACTTTGTCTTCCTCGCCCCACGGCGTGGCCGGCACGCCCAGCATCTGGCGCACCAGCGAATCATAGTTGGCAACGTGTTCCATCCGATCCCAGTCGGCATCCAGTCCCAACCGCACGACCCCCAAGACGAGGATTTGCCACAGGTCCATGCCGGTGCGGCCGGTCGCCTGTTTGCCTGCGAGGATCTTGGCTTCCAGCAGGGCGAAGATCTCCGCCTTGAGCGTGGGGTGCATCCAGATCCATTGCAAACCGGCGAGGATCGGCGGCAGTTCGTCGCGGCTCTTGAGTGGCAGACGAATCTTTTCGATGGGCGTGATTTGCAGATCGGGCTGGGTTTGAAAATGATGGCGCATGGCAGAGATGAACAGCGAATGTTGCAGAGTCAGACTCAAAAAACCCTGCAAATGTTCAATCACCACGCGAACATTCGCACCCTCAAACCATCACAAAAAACAATACTGACAAGG
>JBAXMD010000199.1:0-1725 GCA_037134475.1 Verrucomicrobiota bacterium
CAAAGAAAGCTCCGGCCAAGAAGGCCGAGCCTATTGTAAAGCCCGCCACCAAGGCCTTCCTCCAGCTCGCCGCGGACGCCCCGAAGGCGAAGGCCAAGGCTAAGGCTCCGGCCAAGAAGGCCGCTGAGGCTAATGCCGGCCAGGCCATCGGCGAGAACAAGGCCACCCCCGTAGACCGCATCCGCGCCCCTGAAGGCTTTAAGGTCGAACTCCTCTACTCCGTCCCTGGCGACTCCCTCGGATCCTGGGTGGCCCTCTGCACCGACCCCCAAGGCCGCATTTTGGCGAGCGACCAGTACGGCGCCCTCTATCGTTTCAACGCTCCTGCTCCCGGTGAACCGCTCAAGGTTGCCGACGTGCAGAAAGTCCCGGCCGAGATCCGCGGTATCAACGGCATGGTCTGGTTCAAGGGCGCGCTCTACTGCGGCGTCAACGACTACGAACATAAGATCCCTTGCGGACTTTACCGCGTCTCGTCCTCCAAAGGCGACGACCAGCTCGACAAGGTCGAACTCCTCCGCGAGATCGTCTCCAACGGTGACCACGGCGTGCACGCCATAGTGCCTGCACCGGATGGCGAATCAATCTACCTCATCTCCGGCAACGGCGCCAAGATGACCGAGATTGCGGCGAACTCAGCAGTACCAAAGGTCTGGGGCGAAGACCACGTTCTCCCGCGCATGCCTGACGGCCGCGGCTTCATGCGCGATGTCATGGGCCCGGGCGGCTGCATCTACCGCGTCTCCCCGGACGGTAAGGACTTCAACCTCTTCTCCACCGGCTTCCGCAATATCTACGACGCCGCGTTCAATCATGACGGCGAGCTGTTTACGTATGACGCCGACATGGAATATGACTTCAACACACCGTGGTACCGCCCGACCCGCGTGAATCACGTCGTCAGCGGCTCCGAGTTCGGCTGGCGCAACGGCGCCGGTAAGCGCCCAGAGTTCTACGCCGACAACCTCCCAGCCGCGGTCAACATCGGCCCTGGCTCGCCCACCGGCGTGACCTTTGGCTACGGCGCGAAGTTCCCCGCGAAGTTCCAGGAATCCCTCTTCATCCTCGATTGGAGCTGGGGTAAGATTTACGCAATCGACCTAAAGGCGAAAGGCGCCAGCTACACCGGCACCAAGACCGACTTCATCAGCGGTGGCCCCCTGCCCGTCACTGACGCGATCATCCACCCGAAAGATGGTGCGATGTATTTCGCCATCGGCGGCCGCAAAGTCCAGTCGGGCCTCTACCGCGTGACCTACGTCGGCAAGGAAAGCACCGCTCCGATCAGCACAGCAGCCAAGCCCTCCGCCGAGCGCGACCTGCGCCATCAGCTCGAAGCCTTCCACGGCCGCAAGGACCCCAAGGCCGTCGCGTTCGCCTGGCCGCACCTCCGCAGCCCTGACCGCTTCATCCGCTGGGCCGCACGTGTTGCCATCACCCACCAGCCCGTCTCTGAATGGAAAGACAAGGCCTTGGCCGAGACGGATCCGTTCGCCTGCAATGAGGCACTCCTTGCACTCGCTCAGGTCGGCGGCATCTGCCCGTTCCACCGCGCTGGTGAGATCGTCGTCGACGCCAAGCTCGGCGCCGAGCTCCTCAACGGCATTCTCAAGGCCGACTGGAATAGTTTGAACAACGACCAGCGCCTCGCGCTCGTCCGCGTCACCGGGATCGTCCTCAACCGCTTCGGCAAGCCCGCCGACGCGACCGTGCAGTCGCTCATCG
>JBAXMD010000200.1:0-1715 GCA_037134475.1 Verrucomicrobiota bacterium
TGTTCGGGTTCTCGGCGAGGACATCCTGCCAGTAGCCCGTCCAATGGTCGGCGGCCCGCGGGTCGTGGAGGAGGCGGTTGATGGCCATGGCGCGTTTATCGGCAGAGGTGTCGGCGGCGAAAGCTTCGATTTCAGCAAGGCTGGGTGGCACGCCCACGGTATCGAGGGTGACGCGACGGAGGAAGACGAGGTCTTCGGTCAGCGGGTTGATCGTGGTGGGCAGCGTCCGGTAATCCGGCCAAGCGGCGCCTTCCTTGATCCACTGTTCGATGGTCGCGACGTCGGAAGGGGAGAGACGATGGCCCTTGGGCGGCATGAACTCGTCGGGATCCTGCGACTTGATGCGCGTCAGGAGGGGGCTCTTGGCCGGATCGCCGGGCACGATCGCGGCGCCGTCGGACTTGCCGCCCTTGAGCGCACCGGCGCGCGTATCGAGGTGCAGCTTACCCTTGGGCTTACCGCCTTGGTGGCATTCGAGACAGCTGGCTTCGAAGATCGGAAAGACCTTCGCGTAGAAATCCACGCCGCCCGTCTTCACGGACTTCATCTGGCCTTGGTAGGCGACGATCTTCTGGGCGATGAAATGATCGATTGGGTTGTTGGCGGTAAAGCCCGCGGCGAGAGCGGGAACGGCTGTCTCCGGCGTCTGGGCGAGCCACTGCTGGGCGGCCTCGCGACGTTTCAGCCAGTAATCGCCTTCGCGGGCACGAGCGGCGGCGCGAGCGGCGGCATCAATCTTGCCCAAGCGGTTTTCCTCTTCCGCCGCGTAAGCGACCCAGCCGGCGTCATTGTAGTTCGACGCATCGGTAGAAGGTGTCAGGAGTTGCCAGTCGGTGCGGCCGGCGAGCGAGATCGCGGCGACGGTCTCGCCGAGTTCCGGTCGGCGACGTGAACCCTTGTTGTTGAGAATGAAACCGACGACAGTCTCGAGGATGACGCGGTGTTCGCCGCCTTTGGTTTCGAATTCGACCCACGCGTCGCGGTTGCCGGGAGGCACGAAGCGGAAGTCGCCGCCGAGATCGAGGTACTTATCCTGGTCTTTGATTGGCTTGTTGTCCGTCGAAGCGGGAGCAAAGGGCGTCTGGACCTGGAGCTTACCATCAATGAAGAGGGCGGCGGCGCCACGTCCGCGGAGGAGCAGGCGATGCTTGCCGGCGGGGAGATTGACGTTCGCGAGGGCGCGGAGGAGATAAGGGTTTCCACGTTCGGCGCGCACGCCGGTGTCGACGTATTTCTCCGGTACGCGGGCGAAGCCGAAGGCCGGTGCGATGTAGCTATCGGTGATGACGGGGGCCTTTTCGGGCCAGATGTTGGTGGTCGGTTTCCAGTCTTCGCAGAGTTCGACCCGTACCTGGCCGTGGGTGACGGTGGTCCAGTCGACCTTGGGGGCCTTACGGACGACTTCGGGTGCCTTGGCGGCCTTGGTACCGCTGGCGCTGTCGTTGCCGGCATTCGGGCTCGCGCCGACCTGGGCGATCTCAGCTTTGGTGACGGGCGGAAGGGTGGAGGCAAAGCGCCCGGCGATTTCTTCCGCCGGGACAAGGGAACGATGCAGGCGGAGGTCGTCGATGGAGCCGCGGAAGCTGCTATTGGCGAGGCCGCCCATCGAAGAGCCGATCCAGACCGGGGCGTCATCGACGACGGGTTCGTCGGTCGTGGGGCCGTCCATGTCCCAAGAACCTTTGATCTCCTTGCCGTCGATCCAGCCGCGGATG
>JBAXMD010000201.1:0-1706 GCA_037134475.1 Verrucomicrobiota bacterium
CTTACGCGATCATCGACGCCCCGGGCCACAAGGAGTTCCTCAAGAACATGGTGACCGGCGCGGCCAGCGCCTCCGCCGCCCTCCTGCTCATCGACGCCAAGGAAGGCGTCATGGACCAGTCCCGCCGCCACGCCTTCCTGCTCTCCCTGCTCGGCGTGAAGCAGCTCGTTGTGCTGGTGAATAAGATGGACCTCGTCGACCACTCCGAGGCCACCTACCAGAAGATCGTCGTCGAATACTCGGCCTTCCTGAAGACCCTCGGCCTCAACGCCGTCCACTTCATCCCGATCGCCGCCAAGCACGGCGAGAACGTCGTCGACCGCTCCGCCAAGATGGCTTGGTGGAAGGGCCCGACGGTCACCGAAGCCCTCGATAACTTCGCCCACGAGGACGACCTCACCGGCCTGCCCCTGCGCCTACCGGTCTCCGATATCTATCGTTTCGACCACCGCCGCATCATCGCCGGCCGCGTCGAAGCCGGCGCAATCCGCCCCGGCGATGAGCTCATCTTCCAGCCCGGCGGGCGTCGCAGCACAGTCCGCACGTTCGAGGACTGGCCGGGCCCTGATTCCCGTTCAGTGGTCGGCACGGGCGGCTCCGCCAGCGTGACGCTCTCCGAGCAGATCTTCGTGGAACGCGGCCAGGTCGCAGCCCACCCGTCCAACCAGCCTCGCGTCGGTCGCGAATTCCGCGCCCGCATCTTCTGGCTGGGCAAGGAACCACTCATCCAGAAAAAGACCTACCGACTCCGCCTGCTCACCCAGAACGTCGATGCGGTCATCGCTAAGATCATCAAGGTCACCGACGCTTCGACACTTGAGTCCAAGGAGGCCGACAGCGTCCCCCGCGACTCGATCTGCGAAGTGATCGTCCGCGCCACGCGCAACATCGCTTACGATCTGCACAGCGAGTGCCCCATCACGGGCCGCTTCGCCCTCGAAGAAGGCGGTCGCATCCATGGCGGCGGCATCATCCTCGACGCGGTTGCGAAGTCTGAAGCTCCTTCCGGTAAGGTCACCGCCTCCGAACGGGGTGCCCGCGCCGGCCACCCACCCGCGGTCATCTGGTTCACGGGCCTCTCCGGCTCGGGTAAGTCGACCATCGCAGAAGCCGTCGAACGCCGTCTCTTCGACGCCGGCCGCAACGTCATCCGCGTCGATGGCGACGACCTCCGCGTCTCGCTCAACCGCGACCTGGGCTTCTCCGCCGCTGACCGCGCTGAAAGCGTCCGTCGCGCCTCCGCCGTCGCCGGCCTCTTCGCCGGCACGGGCCACATTACACTCGTCACCTTGATCGCTCCGTTGGCCGCCGACCGCGCCAAGGCCCGCGCCGCCCTCGCGAACCACGCCTTCCTCGAGGTCTTCGTCGACGCCCCGCTCGCCGTCTGCGAGTCCCGCGACGTCAAGGGTCTCTACGCCAAGGCCCGCCGTGGGGAAATCGCCGAGTTCACCGGTATCTCATCCCCGTACGAAGCACCGGAATCTCCTGAGGTCCATATCAAGACTGACCAGACCTCCCAGGAAGAAGCCGTCGACCTCGTGCTCAGCGCGGTCGACAAGGTCCTCCAAGGCAAGGCCGACGACTGGGAAGTGTAAGCGGACAAAGGTAGACGCGGTTAGCGGTTGGCGGTTAGGAAGCATCAGGCGGCAGGGATCAACCCTTGTCGCCTGTTCTGTTTTCACCCGTCAAAGACCCCAACCGCCATC
>JBAXMD010000202.1:0-1674 GCA_037134475.1 Verrucomicrobiota bacterium
ATGAAGCGTTGGCCTGATCTGATCACGGGATTAACGCGAAAGGGTAGTTTCTTCACCTCGTCCCATTTTACCCCGTCGGGTGAATTAAGGATGTGGCCGGACTGGGTGTCTTTACTCCAGCCGCCCCCACCGACCACGACGAATTTTCCGGCACCGAAAGCAGCGGACATCAAGTTATTGCTGTCATCCTTGCCCTCGGGTGCCCACTCGGCGGTGATCTCCCAGTTGAGGCCGTCGTGCGAGACCATGCGCCGTCCTCCGTAGCCGACGGCAAGCCAGGTCTCGGCGGCGAAAGCCTGCAAGGCCGACAGTCCGAGCAGCAAGGAGAGCCTCATGCTTAGGCCAGTTCGAAGCCCTTGATGCTCCGGCCGTTGCTGCTACCGAACTTTTCGAGGCCGACATCCATGCGGTGGGCGATCTGCACGAAGAGGTTGGCGAAGCGTCCGTTGTCGTTGCCCTTGCCGCCGGCGACCACGTGCTTACCGTGACGGAAGCCACCGCCGGCGAGGATCAGCGGCAGGTCGCGCGTGTTGTGGGAGCTGGCGTTGCCGAGGTTGCTACCTGCCATGACAATCGTGTTGTCGAGCAGGGTGCCACGGCCTTCCTGGACGCCCTTGAGTAGGCCGAGCAGGCGGCCGATCTCGGAGAACTCCGCGCGTTCGATGATGCGCAGCTCCTCGATTTTGGCCTCATCCTGCCCGTGGTGCGAAAGGTTGTGCCAGTCGTGGCTGACGCCTTCGATCTTCGGCGCGGCGTTCATCCCCCCCGCGCTGTAGGTGATGAAGCGCGTCGAGTCCGTCTGGAAAGCCAGGGCGATCAGGTCGTGCATCTGCCGGGTCTTCGCGATGATATCGGTACGATCGGTGACATCCTTCGGCGGCTCGGCCGCAATCTTGGGCTTGGGACGCGTGGCCCAGGCGGAGGAGGAGAGCAGGCGGGCTTCGAGTTCGCGTACGCTGGTGAAGTATTGGTCGACTTTTTCGCGGTCACGCGGGCCGAGATTGGCGTTCATCTTCTTGGCTTCGCCGTCGAGGGTGTCGAGGATGCTTCGGCCTCGTCGGAGTTCGCTCAGCTGCTTCTGTACCTCGGCCGGACTTCCGTTGACGAAGAGGAGTTGAAAGAGACGCGAAGGCGTGGATTCGGAGGGAATGCTGACGCCGTTCATCGTCCAGGATAGTGAACCATTATAGCCTGCGGAAAGGACGAGGGAGGAGAAGCGGGTGTCCGGGTTGAGTTTCTGGACGAGGAGCTGATCCAAGGAAATCGTATTGCGGAAGCCCGGCAGACCGGGGTGCTTGGCGGAGGTCAGCCAAGTGAGTTCCGAGGTGTGTCCATCGGCGCCGTTCTGTTCTTCGTGTGAGATGCCCGAGAAGACCGTGAAGTCCTTGCGGTGCGCCTGCAGCGGTTCGAGGTAATATGAAGCCGTGTAGCCGGCACCTTCTTCCTTCGGCACGAGCAGGGGGACGTGGAAGCCGAGGCTGTAGTTCATCGCCAGGAGTCGGCGCGGCTGGGTGGTGGCGGCGCGGGATTCCGCGGCGTTAGCGAAGCTGGGGACCATGGCCTCGAGCCAAGGCAACGTGAGCAGCAGGCCGGTGTTGCGCAGGAAGGCGCGGCGGTCGAGACGGGCCTTGGTGGCGATGTGCGGGGCGTTCATTTGGTCAGGAAGATTTCGCT
>JBAXMD010000203.1:0-1628 GCA_037134475.1 Verrucomicrobiota bacterium
ATCGGAGGAGCTTAGAACGTGGTCGGGATCTCGAAGCCCTTGCGGCCGGTGCGCTTGGCCACGAGGTCGCGGTTGGCGGCCTCGGCGTTGGCGCCGGTGAAGAGTTCAGTCTTCGTGTCCTGGGTGAGCGGGGCGCCGAGGGTGGCCTTGACTTCGTCGAGGTTCACGCCGTTACGACCGAGGTGCTCGGCCATGCGACCGAAGGCTTCGGAGAGACCGGAGCTCGCCTTGATGGCTTCCTTGATCTCGCCGGCGCTCTTCTTCGCGCCGACGCGGTAGGAGATGTTGGCGGAGTGGACGAGGGCGGTGGACAGGTGGCACTCGCGGACCGGGGCGTGGATGTTGGCGGAGGAACCCTTACGGATGCCTTCGACCCAGTTGGCGTGGTGGCCGGAAGCGCCGCCGGTGAGATCGACGGTGTCGACGGTCTTACCGTAGGACTTCACGAACTTGCCGTCCTTGTCGTAAACCTGGCAGGAGTTGTAATCCGGGACGACGAGGGTGGCGTTCTCGCACTCGACGATGATGCCGATTTCCGGGGACTTGGCGGTCTTCTCGCCGGAGTTGCTTTCCTTGAACTGGCCGAACTTGTTCGACGGTCCGTTCATCTTGCCGTCGGCGGTGAGGCCGTAGACTTCGGTGATGAGCGGCGCGGCGGCGTAGTTATGGATGGAGATGAAGGTGTTCGGGGTCTCGGCGCAATCGGTGTAGCCGAAGCGACCGCCGACGGAGACGACCTCAGGGGCGACTTCGTGGGTGCCGAGGAACCAGCGGGCGATGTCGATCTCGTGAATCGCCTGGTTGCAAAGGTCGCCGCCGCCGTAGTTCCAGAACCAGTGCCAATCGTAGTGCACCGGGCCGTTGTTGGCGGCTTCGTTCACCTTGTCGGACTCGTGCCCGCGGATGGATTCCTGGATATCGGCCGGGCCGTTCCAGAGGTCGTAATCGATTTCGGAAGGAATCTCGCTCTTCTTGGCGATGCCGATGGACTTGCGGCGCTTGTAGCAGATGGCGCGGGCGAGCTTCACCTTGCCGTACTTGCCGGCGTGCACGTCCTTGATGGCGGCGCGGATACCGACGCCGGAGCGGCTCTGGGTGCCGGCCTGGACGACGAGCTTCGTGAAGTGGTTCGAAGCGGCGACGAGCTGCTGGCCTTCGAAGATGTTATGCGAGAGGGGCTTCTCGACGTAGAGGTGCTTGCCGGCCTGGAGAGACCAAATACCCTGGATGGAGTGCTGGTGGTTCGGCGAAGCGATGGAGACGGCGTCGATATCCTTATCTTCGAGCATCTTGCGGATGTCGGAGTAGCCCTTGGCGCCAGGGATGGCCTTCAGGCCTTTGGCGACGACCTTGGAGTCGACGTCGCAGAGGGCGACGATGCGGACGCCCTTGATCTTCTGGAGCTCCTTGATGTGCTCGAGACCACGGCTGCGGAAGCCGACGACGGCGACGCGGAGGTCACCGTTGGCGCCAGCGGACTGGGCGTAGGTCTGGGCGCTGAGGCCCGCCACGGCGGCAGCCAAGGCGGAGTTCTTGATGAACGTGCGACGATTGAGTTGGGACATAGATATGACTGGGGGTGAGGGGTGAGCATATTGAGATGCCCGTTGAGTCGAGATTGTTCCTAG
>JBAXMD010000204.1:0-1599 GCA_037134475.1 Verrucomicrobiota bacterium
ATCTTCATGAACCCGTCGCAGGCCCAGACCGAGGCCTACATCTCGGGCCGCTTCGGTTGATCCATTAACAACTTTTATTATGCAACGCTTCTTCCACGACGAACTCCGCCAGCTCCGGGACGATCTCATCCTGATGGGCGAGCGTTCGCTCGACATGTCCCGCCTGGTGCTCCGCGCGGTCGAGACCGGTGACGATTCCCTGGCCCTACAGGTCCGCGGTATGGATGACCGCGTCGACGAGCTCGAGAAGCGCGTCGACCGCGAAATCATGCGCTACCTGACGCTCTTCGGCCCGATGGGCAGCGATGTCCGCCTCCTCCTCGCCGCCCGCGACATCGGCCATGATCTCGAGCGCATCGCCGATGAGGCTTCGGTCATCGCCAAGCGCGCGATGGTCATCTCCGAGCGCGGTCCGCTCAAGAACCTCCTGCACGTCCCGGCCGAAGGTATCATCGCCTGCGAAGTCCTGCGTCTCGCGCTCGATAGCTTTATCGAAGGCGACATCGCCAAGGCGCGACTGGTCTTGGAGCGCGACGCCGAGATCGACGCCCTCAATCGTAGGAACTACGAGGAACTCTTCGGCAAGGCCGGCGATACCACCAAGGTGTCCGCCTCTCACGTCGAGTTGATCTTCATCTCCAAGGCCCTCGAGCGCATTGGCGACCACTCCAAGAACATCGCCGAACAGGTCATCTTCCTGCTTTCTGGCGAGGACGTCCGCCACACCCGCTAAACTCGCCGCCGGAAAAGTCTCCCTTGTCGGGGGGTTTTCCTGTGGTATGATGCGGGGATGGAAGTCGCACGACGTCTCGGAGTCTTAGTCCTCGAATGGACCTCCCTCGCTTTGGGGGTGTTCCTTGCTAGTCGCTTCAATTATCTCACTTACGCCGATTCGGTCACTCTGGCCGTTGTCGCGGTCGTGCTCGGATTGTTCAACTCCTTCCTGCGGCCGTTCCTCTTGGCGATCTTCATGATTGTTTCGATTCCGCTCCTTATCATCACCCTCGGTCTGGGTGCCTATCTGGTGCTCTTCTTGACCAATGGAGCCATCCTCTACCTTACCAAGGAGCTCGTGAAGGACCTGCACCTGAATAACTGGGCTATGGCGACCCTGACGATTTCCATCACCTCTTGGATGATTTCTTCCGCGGTCGGCATCGACCAACTCAAGCCGCTGCGCCGGGCCAACGAAGCCAAGGCCAACGCCCAGAAGGCCAAGGACGACGCCATCGACATCTGAGGCGAGCAGGGAAGTCGTTTCAGGTGGCACATCCTTGTTCGCCGCAGGGCGAACGCTGGTAGGGGCAAGGCTTTGCCTTGCACTCCTTAGCACGAGGACGCGGCGTAGCCACGCCCCTACCTTGGGCCGCCCTGCGGCGGCCACCTGCCACCCGTACTTCAGGTCTCTCCGTTCCTCGTGCCCTCCGGCCCTCGGGCCCTCTTTTCACTCAGTCTTGCCAATCCGCCGGGAGTCCTTTGCGTGGGGGCTCTAAGCCATGTCGAATCCCGCTCTCTCCTCCTGGGCCCGCAACGTCGCCCCTTCACCGACCCTCGCCGTCGATGCCAAGGCGAAGGCCCTCAAGGCCGCCGGCAAGGACG
>JBAXMD010000205.1:0-1592 GCA_037134475.1 Verrucomicrobiota bacterium
CCTACGACACCTCGAAGGCCGCCGCCAACCACCTCGTCCGCGAGATGGCCATGGAGCTTTCGCCCCTCATCCGCGTCAACGGCGTGGCCCCGGCCACCGTCGTTCAGGGTTCGGCGATGTTCCCGCGCGACCGAGTGATCGCCTCGCTTGCGAAGTACAACATTCCCTACACCGATGATGAGGCGACCGATTCGCTGACCACGAAGCTCTCCCGCTTCTACGCCGATCGCACCCTGACGAAGAACCCCATCACCCCCGCCGACCAGGCCGAAGCCTACTTCCTTCTCGTGACCAATCGCCTCAGCAAGACGACCGGACAGGTCATCACCGTCGACGGCGGCCTCCACGAAGCGTTCCTGCGCTGATCCTGTGCGCCTCGCTCCCTCGTTCGCCCTGTTCGTCGCCTCATTCGCGGCACTTGGCGCCGAGGTGAAGCCGTTCATGTGGTCGGGGGACCTCAACGTGCCGGACCCCACCTCGGTCACGGTGGATGAAGCCGGCAACGTCTACGTAGCATCGACAACGCGTCGTAAGGCCGCCGACCTTGATATCCGCGAACACTCCGTGTGGGTGCCAGACGACGTCGGCCTGACCTCCCCCGCCGAAAAACTTGCCTTGTACCAGCGTGACCTTGCGCCCGGAAAACTAAAGTCTCCGCGCGGCGGCCTCAAGGACCACAACAAGGACGGCTCGATTGACTGGAAGGATCTCACCTTCCACAAGGAGGCCATCTACAAGCTCAGCGACACGGATCATGACGGCGTCGCCGACAAGATGACGCTCTTCGCCGAGGGCTTCAACTCGCCGGTCTCGGGCATCGCCGCTGGGGTCCTTTATTTCGACGGCTGGATCTACGTGACCGCCATCCCTGACGTCTGGCGCCTCAAGGACACCGACGGCGATGGCGTCGCCGACGTGAAGGAACTCGTCGCAACTGGTTTCGGATGCCACATCGCCTATGCCGGTCACGACATGCACGGCCTGCGCCTCGGCCCGGACGGCCGCATTTATTGGACCGTAGGAGACAAGGGCAGCAACGTCACCAGCAAGGAAGGCCGAAAGTTCTATTTCCCTCATTGCGGAGCCGTATTGCGTTGCGAACCCGATGGGGCGAACTTCGAAGTCTACGCCCACGGCATCCGCAACACCCAAGAGATTGCCTTCGACGACTTCGGCAACGTCATCGGCGTCGATAACGATGGCGACCAGCCGAAGGAACGCGAGCGCTTGACATACCTCCTCGAGGGTTCCGATTCCGGCTGGCGCAATCAGCATCAATACCAGAAGACCGAAAGCCGCTGGATGAAGGAGAATATGTGGTTGCCGAAAGGCGCCGCCGACCAACCTCTCTTCATCACCCCGCCGATCGCTAATTATTCGGACGGTCCCGCTGGTTTCTTGCACGAACCCGGCCACGCCCTCGATGGCGACCTTCGCGGACGCTTCTTCCTCGACCAGTTCCCCAAGGGCAAGATGGACGCTTTCACCCTCGATCCTGATCTCGACGGGTTCAAACAGACCAACCTCGCCGTCGTGAGCAGCGGCATCATGGGCATCGGCATGGCCTGGGGCACCGACGGCAGGGCCTACTT
>JBAXMD010000206.1:0-1590 GCA_037134475.1 Verrucomicrobiota bacterium
GCGGCGCATGAAGTCCAAGGCGGTGTTCACGGCACGCTGTTTGACCTGGCGGCGATCGCCAGGAAGGGACACGCGACGGGACCAGACCCCGGTGGGGGAGGCGTAGCCGAGATAGACCGTGCCGACCGGGTCGGCGTCGGTACCCCCACCGGGTCCGGCATAACCGGTCACGGAGATGGCGTAATCGGAGCTGAACTTCTCGGCGGCCGCCGTAGCCATGGCCGCGGCGCATTCCGCGGAGACGGCACCGTGCTGGGCAATCAGGCACTCGGGGATGCCGAGCAGGTTAACCTTGGCGTCGTTCGCGTAGCAGACGGCCGAACCGGCGAATACCTTGGAGGCTCCCGGGACATCGGTGAAGGAGTTGGCCAGTAGTCCACCCGTGCAGGACTCAGCGAGGGACACGGTGCGCTCCATGCTGCGCAGCTGCTCGACGACGAGCGAGGCGAGGCAGGCGTGGCCGGTGCAGACGAAGTCATGCCCGACGGCGTCGCGCACCTGGCGGGCGACATGGCAAAGATCGTCGGCGGTGAAGCCACTGCCGGCGGAAGAGATGCGCGCATCGACAACGCCGGTGTGCGTGCCGAACGAAAGCACCATGCCCGGCTTGAGAAAAGGTCGGACGATCGCTTCGAGCGGCACGGCGCCGATTCCGAAGGTACGGACCTGCACGTAGGCTTCTCCCTGACAAGCGCAGCCGACCTCACGGAGACGTGGTACGACTTCCTCTTCGAACATCGGACGGAGCTCGAGCGTCGGGCCAGGCAGCATCACGAGGGCCTTGCCGTCGCGATGATAAAAGACGCCGGGCGCGGTGCCGCGTGGATTGGGCAAGGCCGCGGCACCAACAGGGACGAAGCACTGGCTGAGGTCCGCTTCGGAAAGTTTGCGGCCAATCATTTTAAACCGGTCGCGCAAGGCCTGGTCGGCGGCCGGGACATGCTCGAGCTTCAGGCCGAGCGCGGAGGCGATGGCTGCACGCGTGTAGTCGTCGGAGGTCGGACCGATGCCACCGGTGGTAATAATAAGATCATAGGCACCCCAAGCTTCACCCACCGCGCGGGCGATTTCCTTGGCATTATCGCGGACCACGATCGAACGGGTGATAGGCAGACCGCGGCGGGCAAGATGCTCGCCCAGCCATAATAGATGGCCGTTCTCCCGGATGCCGTCCAGCAGCTCGTCGCCCACGTTGATGACGAGGACCTGACGGGTTTGGCTGTTGCAGGAAAGCATTTGCGGAAAAGGGGGGTCTGAGCAGAATTAACTAACTAGGCCCAAAATGCAAACCGACCGGGAAGAACTTTCGCCCAAGGCCAAGGCCCGGCGTGCCCCCCATACCCCAGGCGTCTACCTGATGAAGGACGCCGCTGGGCTGGTCGTCTATGTAGGCAAGGCCAAGGACCTGAAGAAGCGCCTAGCCTCCTATTTCGTGCCCCGCCAGCGCATGACCCCCAAAGTGGCCGCGATGATGGACACGGTGGCCGATATGGAATGGCACGAGGTCCGGTCCGAGACCGAAGCGCTCCTACTAGAAGGCAAGCTGATCAAACGCTGGCGCCCCCGCTGGAATATCCTCTTCCGCGACGA
>JBAXMD010000207.1:0-1585 GCA_037134475.1 Verrucomicrobiota bacterium
AAGGGCTCGCAAAAGCCGGTGGTGAAGGACGCCCTGCCAGATAACCCTCCCTTCTAAGGCCATGACCGACGAAGCACCCTTGCCGATGTCCGCCCCAACACTCGTCCTGATCAGTGGCTTCGCTAGGGCGGGGAAGGACACCCTGGCTACAGGTCTGCTCGAATGGTCGACCCGAGCCGCTGAGCACATCAACTTTGCCGACGCGCTCAAGGAGGCCGCCAATCACTACATGGATTACCTCGGGCTCGACGGCAACTTCCTGAACGAAGACTTTAAGGTCGAGAACCGCGATGCCCTGGTGCACATGGGTCGCTTCGCACGGCGCCTTGATAAGGACGTCTTCGCCCGACACTTAGCCAACTGGTGCCCGGTCATGAAGCACCCCGACTCGCCATCCCCCGAAACAGTGGTGACTAGCGATTGGCGCTACATCAATGAGCTGCGGGTCTGTCAGGACATCCTATGGGAAAAGGGTTGGAAGGTCCGCACGGTCTACGTCTCGACCACCGGCGTCGGCCCGGCGAACGACGAAGAGCTCGACAGCATCGCCGAGATACGCGCCAGTCATTCGTTTGACCAGGAGTATATCTTCAAGCCCAACGCTCGCCAGCAGATCATGAACGAAGGCCGCCTACTCGCAAAGTCATGGAGACTCTAACCCTTGAGACGTTGGCATGGGCTCGCAAAGTCGGCCTGCCTCCTGATCGCGTCGCTTTCCTGCTGGCCTGCCCTAAGTACACGGTGAGCAAAGGCCACCGCAAGTCGGACCGCGTCATCACTGACAACCCGAACCACCACCTGCAACGCCTGGGCGACTGCTACTGGTTCCGCCTCCGTCGTCGCGGCACGGACATCGTCGAGAACATCGGCCACGACCTACTAACCGCCCGCAAGCGCCGTGACGAGATGCTCGCGGCCTTTGACTCCGGCAAGGCCATCCCTCACGTTAACACTCGATGAGCACCCCAATCCGTTTCGTGGCCTTTGGTGATAACCACGGTGACATGGCGGACGATGAGGCAACTGACGCTCTCTGCGAGTTCATGAAGGACTACAAGCCGACCGTGCGCGTGCACCTTGGCGACTGCTTTGACTTCCGATCGCTTCGCCGTGGCGTAGGCAATGACGCTGAAGGGGCTGAGTCCCTGATGGCTGACATCCAGGGCGGAGAGGACTTTCTTGCCCGCACCAAGCCCACCGTCTACCTCATGGGCAATCACGAGCACCGGGTCGTCGCCCTTCAGCACACCTCGGGCTCGGCCATCGTCCGCGACTACTGCACCGACCTCGAGGCCCGCATCAAGACCGCCGCAAAGAGCTGCGGAGTGAAGACCATCCTGCCCTACCACGCTGAGAAGGGCGTCTACCGTCTTGGCCCTGTTGCCTTTATCCACGGTTACGCGCACGGCCTGAACGCCACTGCCGAGCAGGGCAAGCACTACGCTGACCGGGGAGGCGCCCTGATCCACGGCCACACGCATACGCTCGCCCAGGTTAACTTGACCAAGGCCGAAGGCGGCGCCGCATTCTCCGCTGGCTGTCTCTGCCAGAAGGACGCCATGGCCTACGCATCGCACCGCCTAGC
>JBAXMD010000208.1:0-1581 GCA_037134475.1 Verrucomicrobiota bacterium
GCGAAGACCCGAGGACTTACCCGACGCGGCTTCGAACGGCGGCGATGGCAATCGCCGCCCTACCCGATGCACCCCAGCTAACTTCCCGGTTTCCGGTTTCCCCCTGAGTTCATGTATCGTGGTAGGGCCAAGCATCCTTGCTTGGCCGCGGCCGACCAAGGATGGTCGGCCCTACCCGAGGCAGACGGATGCGATGTCATCGCATCCCTACCCCGCCACCTGCCACCCGCCACCCGAAGCTAGTCTCGCACTTTTGCACTTAGGACAGCACGTGGTGCTGTCCCTACCCCGCCCCCCAATAAAAAGGCGTTCGTGGGCGCCTAGTTCTGTTTGCTCTTAGGGAAATGATTGCCCTAAATAGGGGCGCACGGGGAAGAAGTGTTACGGTAGCACAGCGGTCTCCAAATCCGCTGGCGATGGTTCGACTCCATCCTTCCCTGCCAATTTAATAAAAGAAATCCGCGGGCGAACTCGCCGCGATTCGATCGGCGGAGATGGCAATCGCGGCGAAGCCGCGAGGCAGCCCGTTCGCCGAATGGTGAACGGAAGGTAGGGGCGTGGCTACGCCGCGCCCTATGATGGCGGGAGGGCATGACGTAGTCCTGCCCCTACCCTGGGCCACCATACGGTGGCCCAAACAAAAAGGGCGCCCGTAGGCGCCCTCTTCACTTTCTTGTCAACTGGCCAGCTGATCAACTGGTCAACCTGCCTCTTAGTAACGATAGCTATCCGGCTTGAACGGGCCGCACTGGTTGACGCCGATATACGAAGCCTGCTCCTTGGAGAGCATGGTCAGCTTGGCGCCGAGCTTGCCGAGGTGGAGACGGGCGACTTCTTCGTCGAGGTGCTTCGGGAGGACGACGACACCAGGCTTGGCGGTCGCGCGGGTCTCCCAGAGGTGCAGCTGGGCGAGGACCTGGTTGGCGAACGAGGTCGACATCACGTAGGACGGGTGGCCGGTGGCGCATCCGAGATTCACGAGACGACCTTCGGCGAGCATGTAGAGCTGGCGGCCATCCTTGAACGTGTAACGGTCGACCTGCGGCTTGATGGTGTCTTTCTTCGCGCCCTTATGCGCGTTGAGGCGGACGACTTGGATCTCGTTGTCGAAGTGGCCGATGTTACAGACGATGGCCTGGTCCTTCATCTTGGTCAGGTGCTCGAGCGTGATGATGTCCTTGTTGCCCGTGGCGGTGACATAGATGTCGGTGGTGCCGAGGGTGTCCTCGACGGTCACGACACGGAAGCCTTCCATCGCGGCTTGGAGCGCACAGATCGGATCGATCTCGGCAATCTGGACCGTGGCGCCGAGGCCGCGGAGCGACTGGGCCGAGCCCTTGCCGACGTCGCCATAGCCGATGACGAGGGCGACCTTACCGGCGATCATGACGTCGGTGGCGCGCTTGATGCCGTCGACGAGGGATTCGCGGCAGCCGTAGAGATTGTCGAACTTCGACTTCGTGGCGGTGTCGTTGACGTTGACGGTCGGGATGAGCAGGGAGCCTTCTTCGAGCATGCGATAGAGGCGCTTCACGCCGGTGGTGGTCTCTTCCGAGACGCCCTTCCAGCTCTTCACGACCT
>JBAXMD010000209.1:0-1561 GCA_037134475.1 Verrucomicrobiota bacterium
GAGGCGGGGCATGACTTGGGTTTAACGTCTCGCCGGGTTGTGCAAAGGGCAAAACTGATTTCGGTGCCTTCATGGACCTTCATTTAATCCAATCCGGCGTGGCTTGCGTCGATGTCGCCATGGCCGCGGTCTCTTGGCTGATCCTGCTCTGCACCTATCCGGACTTTGCGCGTTGGCGGGCCGAAGGCTTCGCCGAGCATCATGAGGCCTATACCCGCCGGGTCGGTTGGGTTGTCGGGCCCCTGCTGCTCGCCCAACTAGGCGGGCATGCCTGGCTGGCCATCATCGCGGGCGGTGGCATCGGTCTCGGTCTCGTGCTCATGTGCTGGGCGCTCACGGCCGCCTGGTCCGTGCCGTGTCACCGACGATTGCAGCAGGAAGGGCCGACGTCACCGGCCCTGACCGGTCTCATCCGTTCGCATGCTTGGCGCACGGCGCTCTGGACGGTCTTGGCCGGCACTTCCTTCACGCAGGCGGCGGGTTGACAGTCGGGGGGGCTCCATGAACGCTCAAATGTGATGAGGACAAACGAACCGACCCAAGCCCGCCAGGCCTCCCGCCTGGGTGCCTTCCGTCGTTTCCTCGGTTTCGTCGGGCCGGGTTTCCTGGTCTCGGTTGGCTATATGGATCCGGGCAACTGGGCCACGGACCTCGCGGGCGGATCGCAGTTTGGGTACGCTCTGCTCTGGGTCATCCTACTGTCGAATCTGATGGCGATTTTGTTCCAGCACCTCTGCGTGCGGCTCAACGTGGCCACTGGACTCGATCTCGCTCAGGCCTGCCGGTCGCGCTATTCTCCGGGCGTCTCGAAGTTTCTTTGGGTCTCGGCACAGATTGGTATCGTGGCCTGCGACCTCGCCGAGCTGCTCGGTTCGGCGATCGCGCTCCAGATTCTCTTCGGTATCCCGCTCTTCTTCGGGGCGATCATCACCGCGCTCGACGTCCTGCTGCTGCTGGCCTTGACGCGCTTAGGTTACCGCTGGCTGGAAGCGCTCGTCGCCGTGCTGGTGCTGACGATCGCGGCCTGCATCGGCGTCGAGCTCTTGCTGGCCAAGCCGGCCATCGCCGAACTCGTCAAAGGCTTCGTGCCGACTACCGCTGTGCTGACGCGGCCTGGTATGCTCTTCGTGGCCCTCGGCATCATCGGCGCGACGGTCATGCCGCATAACCTCTATCTCCATTCGTCGATCGTCGGCTCGCGTGATTTCGGCGACACCGAGGCGAGCCGTCGCGAAGCCATGCGCTTTGCCACCTGGGACTCCACGCTCGCGCTCAGCTTGGCGTTCTTCGTCAACGCCGGCCTGCTGGTGCTCAGCGCCGCCGCTTTTCACGGGCGACCTGAAGTCGTGACGGATATCCGCGAGGCGCATCGCCTGCTGGACGGCGTGCTGGGGGCGACGTTCGCCGGCACGCTCTTCGCCGTCGCGCTCCTCGCCTCCGGACAGAACGCGACCATCACCGGCACCATGGCTGGTCAGATTGTGCTGGAAGGTTTCCTGAAAGTGAAGAGCCCGGGCTGGATCGTCCGCGCCTCAACGCGTGTCGCGGCACTCATCCCGGC
>JBAXMD010000210.1:0-1561 GCA_037134475.1 Verrucomicrobiota bacterium
CTAGGAGCCTGTCCACTTTTTCCGCGTGGCACGGGCTCGGAGGCGGCAGAGCCTGCGCCTCATGCTGCGACCGGCGTACCGTCGGCGATCCGCCGTGCTGCGGACAGAGTCCGCCCCTTGGCAAGCTTCAGCAGGTTGTGGGCGGTGCACACGAGTGCCCATTCGCCGCGCACTTTTTCGACGCCGCGCAGCAAGAACTGGCGGAAGCCGCGACCCTCTTTGATCTGACCGAACACCGGCTCGGGCAGTTGTTTCCTCAGGCGATAGGGGCTCTCGTGGCCGCCGGCCCTGATCTTCTCACGCATCGCCTCGACCCGCGTCGGCGGTTCGGCCGACTCCTGCGTGGATTGCTCTGACGACGTCGCCGGCACGGCGGCGGCATCGGCAGTTGCAACCGGCGTCGCGCTCTCAGCGGCATCGCCAACCGCATGTTTGGCCCGGCCCGTCGCGATATATCCGTCGATGCCGCGCGCCTCCAGACCCTCGAGATTGGCTTCTGAACAGAAGCCGGAATCGGCCGAGAGCTGATCCGGCTTGGCGCCCGTGTTCAGCATGACAGCGTCCGCCATCGGAATGAGTTGATGCTTGTCGTTCGGCCGGGCGTCGAGGTCGTGCGCGACGATCACCTGCGCGGTCCCGTCGACCGCGGCCTGAGCGTTGTAGGCCTGCACAAAACCGTCCTTCGATTTCATGATGCGGCTCTCGGGATCGGTGAAGTTCTTCTGCGCTTTGGGGTCGGGATCGTCTGATATCGGAGCTGCAGGCTTACCCGGTTTCTTGCGGTTTTCTTTGCGCCGCTGTTCCTCCGCCTCGGCCTCGGCTTTGCGTTTTTCTTCCGCCGCGGCCTTGGCTTCCGCCTCCAACTCGGCCTTCGCCTGCCTGATCTTCTCCGCACGCCGCTTCTTGTCGGCAACCCACTTCGGCATCTCGTCGCCGGATTTATTGGTGCCGTGCTTGGCGTCTTCCGCGGTGTCGGCGGCCTCGGACGCGGCCAGCCATTTGGCGACTTCGGCCTCCAACTCCGCTGCGCGCTTCTCCATGCGCTCGTACGACATCGCCTTGTGCTTCGAGGCGTTCGCCTTGATCTTCGTGCCATCCAGCGCGACATGCCCGAGCTTCACGAGGCCCGCTTGCTCGCACAACCGCAACACCTGCAAGAACAGCGCAGCCAGCGGCTTCAAGTGCCGCTTGCGGAAATCGCTGATCGTGCGGAAATCCGGCGGATCTAACGCCACGATGCTCATGAAGTCCACACGTTCGCGGCAAGCCTTGGCGATGCGGCGCGACGAATAAATGCCGCTGCAATAGGCATAGAGCAGCAGCGCCACCATCAGCCGGGGATCGAACGGCGGCTGGCCGTGGGGCGAGCTATAGCTGGCATTGATCTGGTCAAGATCCAGCTGCTCGCGAACCAGCGCCACGATAAAGCGCGCGAGATGGTCCGCATCGACGAAGTCCTGCACGCTTGGTGGCAGAAGCTGCGTCTGATCGATCTTCCAGGGGCGAAAATGCTTGCTCATAAGGCCGGAACAAATCAGACTCGCGCCAAGTTGAACAGCGA
>JBAXMD010000211.1:0-1523 GCA_037134475.1 Verrucomicrobiota bacterium
AGGCGTACTTCAGCTCGACCTTCTTGCCGGTCCGGATCGACTCGTAGATGCCGTCGATGATGACCATGTCGCGGCGGCCGAGCTCACCGGAACAGGTGACGGGCTGTTCGTCGCGGAATGCAGCGGCGACTCCGTCCATATGGCGCTGCTGTTGACGGAAGATACCAAAGTCCAGCTTACCCTTGGCGGAAGTCGAGATGTTGAGGTTACGATAGCTGAAGACGGGCTTCTCGCCCTTAAACCAGCCCTTCTCGGCTTCGGCGTAGAACTCGGCACGGTTGGCGTCGTAGCCCGTCCAGACATCGGCCACGGCGCCATTGGCGAACTCGAGGCGGAACTCCATGGCCTGCTCGACCTCGGTGAAGAACTCCGGCTGGGTCTTCGGCAGCTCCTTGGCGGTGACCGAGACCGGATTGGCGTCGGCCGCCATGCAACAGGCGTGGACTGAATAGATACCCATGTCCATCAGCGAGCCGCCACCGGCAAGCTTCTTGTCGATGCGCCAGACTTTACGACGCAGCGTAAAACCATTGGCGGACTTGATCTTCATGAACGGACCGAACTCCTTCGTCTTGGCCAGGCGGACGAGTTCCTGATGATAAGGATCAAAATGGAGGCGGTAGCCGATTGCCAGTCGCCTGCCGGCCTTCTTGCCCGCGGCGATCATCGTGTCGCAATCAGCAGCCGAAGTGGCCATCGGCTTCTCGCAGATGACGTGCTTGCCGGCGCCAAAGGCCGCGACGACGTTCTGGGCGTGGATGCCGGGAGGCGTCACCACATAGACGATGTCGATCGCCTTATTAGCAGCGACCTTGTCCCACTGCTCGTAAGAATAGATATTGGCTTCATCGAAGCCGTGGAGCTTCGCGAGCTTCACGCCCTTCTCGCGCGTACCCGTGATCACCGCCACGAGCTTCACGTTCTTCGTCTCCAGCAACGCCGGCGACAGTTCACCGTTCGAGTAGTTACCCAGGCCGCACAGCGCGAGACCGAGCGGCTTGCCGCTGGCTTCCGCCGCGCGGAGTGCGGGGGCGAGGGCATAACCAGCGGCCAAGCCGCCAAGGGAACCGAGGAAGGAACGACGAGTAGGGCTCATAGGGGTAGGTCTTTTCTACCCCTCCCTTCCCTCCCCGCAAGTGCAAGGTAGGGGCAGCACCGCGTGCTGCCCTAGCCTGCCTATTTCTCCCCCTTAAGGTAAGCCAAAAGGTCAGACAGCTGCTGTTTCGAGAGGCCGGCTTCGAGGCCGGTGGGCATAAGCGAACCAGGCAGAGATTCGAGTTTGGCAAGGTCGGAGCGCAGAAGGGACGCTTCGACGCCTAATGGCCCACGTAGCGTGATTGAGGTGGGCGTATCGCCGACGAGGATACCGCTCAGGACGCGGCCGTCCTTGGCTTCAGCGAGATAAGCGGTAAAGGCCGGCGCGATCTCGGCGTCGGGGTTCACGATATGGAACAGGATGTTCTCCTTGGTCTGACGACGGATATCGAAGAGATCTGGCCCGACCGCATACCCTTCCCGATCCA
>JBAXMD010000212.1:0-1502 GCA_037134475.1 Verrucomicrobiota bacterium
AAGACCCCGGAACGCCGGGGTCTTTTTATTGCTCATGGGAAGCGAAGCGGCAGGCTGACGTGACCCCGCGCATGAGCACCAACCCCATCCATGCGCGCGACCTGACGCCGGGCCAGACGCGCGTCTCGATCGCGATCATCGCAGTGCTGTTCTTCATCTTCGGCTTTGTTTCGTGGGTGAACGCGATCCTCATCCCGTACTTCAAAATTGGCTGCGAGCTGACCCACTTTCAGGCGTACCTCGTTACGTTCTCATTCTATATCTCTTATCTGGTGTTCTCAATGCCCGCCGCCCACCTGCTGAAGCGCACCGGCTTCAAACGCGGGATGATGATCGGCTTCTGGGTGATGGCGGCGGGCGCCTTCCTCTTCATCCCGGCGGCGATGACGCGGACCTACGTCGTCTTCCTCGGCGGCCTGTTCACGCTCGGCGCAGGCCTCGCCATCCTGCAGACGGCGGCGAATCCTTACATTACGGTGCTTGGCCCGAAGGAGACCGCCGCGCGCCGCATCAGCGTGATGGGTATCTGCAACAAGGGCGCCGGCATCCTCGCACCGTTCATCTTCGCCGCCGTGGTATTCAAGGTCACGGACACGGATCTCTTCGCACGACTTGCTACGATGGCTCCCGCGGAGAAGGCGGCGGCGCTGGATGAGCTCATCCGCCGCGTCGTCGTCCCCTACCTCTGCGTCGGATCGGCATTGCTCGCGCTCGGCTTCCTCGTGCGCATCTCTCCGTTGCCGGAGATTGATACCGAGCACGAGACCGATGAGATCGCCGAAGCGAACGCCGACAAGACGAGCATCCTGGACTTCCCCCACCTCATCCTTGGCGCCGTCGGCATCTTCCTGCATGTCGGCGCCTCGGTGATCTCCGTCGACACGATCATTCCCTACGCACAGTCGATGGGCCTACCGTTACTCGAGGCCAAGGCCTTCCCCTCTTACGTGCTAGCGGCGATGATCACCGGGTATGTCATCGGTATCACCCTGATCCCACGCGTCGTTTCTCAGCTGACTATGCTACGTTTCTGTACCTCGCTCGGCGTCGTTCTGGCGGTGCTGATCGTCACGACCAAGGGAGTGGTGCCTTATGGTGCGCACACCACGGATATCTCGCTCTGGTTCGTGGTGCTGCTCGGCTTCGCCAACTCGCTGACCTGGGCCGGCGTCTGGCCGCTCGCGCTGGACGGCCTCGGGCGCTTCACGAAAATCGGCGCCTCCGTGATGATCATGGGCCTCTGCGGCAACGCGTTCCTGCCGCTCGGCTACGGCTGGCTGGCCGACCATTATTCCGTGCGCTCAGCCTACTGGATCATCCTGCCCTGCTATCTTTATCTGACTTATTACGCCATGGTCGGGCATAAGAAGAGGAAGTGGTGAAGGCGGCTAGCGGTTGGCGGTTGGCGGTTAGGATAGAGCGAGTTACGAGGCAGACTCATTAGAGGCGGCGCGACGGAGCCGCGCGGGGGAAATGCTGGCATGGTGAACTGCTGCGAAGCG
>JBAXMD010000213.1:0-1497 GCA_037134475.1 Verrucomicrobiota bacterium
GCCAAGAAGTAATTTCCGCGCCGGGCGTCCCCGGTACCTGTTCTTTGAAGTCAAATGCCATTCTCGGTCATCGCCGCCCTCGGCAATCCGGGCCGAGAATATTCCGCCACGCGCCACAACGCGGGGTGGATCGTCATCGACGCGCTCGCCTCTCAGGCTGGTGCGGTCTGGAAGGAAGAGAGCCGTTTCTCGGCCTCGGTCGCGAAAATCACGTTCGGAGGTTCCTCCGTTCATCTGATCAAGCCGCTCACCTTCATGAACGACAGCGGGTCGCCCTTGGCGGCCTTTCTCCGGTTTCACCGGTTCGAGCTCTCCGAGCTCGTCGTTCTCCATGATGACATCGCGTTCGAGCCCGGTCAGCTCCGCCTCTCCTTAGGAGGTTCCGCTGCCGGTCATAACGGCGTCGCCAGCTGCATCCGCCACCTCGGCGAACAATTCGTCCGCGCCCGCCTAGGCATCGGACCGAAACAGCACCCCGGCCAAGACCTCGCCGACCACGTCCTTGGACGTTTCCCCGACGCCGATCTCGCGAACCTGACCCAGCGCATCCCCGACTTCATCAAGAACCTCGAAACCCTCCTTTCCCAAGGCCTCCCGGCCGCCCAAAACCTCACCAACAGAAAATCACCATCACCATGACCACCGCCACGATCCGCCGCGACTATCGCGCCAGCCTCATCCTCGACCTCCGCGGCTCGACGGATGCGCCTGAGACCGTCATCGAGAAGCTCAAGGAAGTCCTCAAGTCCATCGACTGTAAGGTCAACGAAGTCGAGAACCTCGGCCAGAAGGAGTTCTCGCGCGTCGTCGACCGCAAGTTCCCCTCCGGCCTCTACGTCCAGTTCCACTTCGAAGGTCCGGTCACCGCGCCCACCGCTTTCCGCGAAAAGCTGCGCCTCGACCGCACCATCAATCGCCTGCTCGTGCAGGTGACCAAGTAATCTCCGACCCCGCCTCGCCGTGGCCTCTTCCTATAATCGCGTGGTTCTCGTGGGCAATATGACCCGCGACCCCGAGGCCCGCGCCCTTCCGTCCGGCCAGGCCCTCACGAAGTTCTCTCTCGCCGTCAACCGCTCCTACTCCACCAAGGAAGGCGAGAAGCGCGAAGAAGTCACCTACGTCGACATCGAGAGCTACGGCAAGCAGGCTGAGATCATCGCCAAGTATTGCGGCAAGGGCTCCGGTATCCTCGTCGAAGGCCGCCTCAAGCTCGACCAGTGGGAAGACAAGAAGACCGGCGAGAAGCGTTCGCGTCTCGGCGTCGTCCTCGAGAATTTCACCTTCATCGGCGGCAAGGCCCAAGGTGGCGAAGAGGGCGGCTCTGCCCCTCGTTCCCGTCCTAGCAGCGATACCCCGGCTCCTTCCGGCGACCACGGCGGCGACGACGTCCCGTTCTAAATCATTTCCTCACCAACCTTATAACCCAAGAAAGACCATGGCATTCACCGAAGTTCTCCTCATCAAGCCCGTCGACGGCCTAGGCGCCGAAGGCGAGCA
>JBAXMD010000214.1:0-1489 GCA_037134475.1 Verrucomicrobiota bacterium
TGCTAGCCTCCGAAGCCGGCGATTTGGGTTCGACTCCCAACGGGAGCACCACTTTACGCGAACCAGTTCGCGAGGGATAGGGGCCGGGACATGGCTGGGTAATATTGGTAGGGGCAGCACCGCGTGCTGCCCTAGCTGTATCTGGCCGCCGCAGGGCGGCCGAGGGTAGGGGCGTGGCTACGCCGCGCCCTCCTGAAGAGGAGTGCACGATGAATCGTGCCCCTACCTAGGTTCGCCCTGCGGCGAACGTGGGTTCAGGCTTTCTCTTCCTGCTCGCCCGTCACCTTGCTGCCGACGGTGAGCATGACGAGGAAGCCGATGACGGCGTAACAGATTGAGGAACCGAGAAGGACGTTACGCAGCTGGAAGAGGTCGGTCATCCAGCCCATGATGATTGCCGCAAAGGGGAGGAACCCGAAGAAGCTCAGGCCGGCGACGGCCGAGACGCGGCCGCGCAGTTCGGCTGGCGAGCGTTCTTGGACGATGGTGTTCGCCAGGCCGACGAGCGTCGAGACGCCGACGGCGAGGCAGAGCAATGAAACGCCAGCCCAGACGAGGTTGTGCGCTTGGCTGAGGCTGACAAGCGCCCCGCAGGCGAGGACCATGCCAGTGAGGATGGCGATGCGGCGAAGGCTCGGGCGCAGGGCCATGATGAGCAACGAGCCCGAGACAGATCCTGCGCCGGAGCAGAGCATCAGCAGACCCATCTGCTGTGCTGTGGCGTGGAGATCGTTCTTTGCGTAGAGCGGGAGTAACACGATGATGACCGGGAAGACGAAAAGGGTGTTCGTGGCGAGCAGGGCGACCATCGCGAGGCTCGGCTTGTCCTGGCGCACGTGGCGGAAGCCTTCGCCCGCGCCGCCTTGCCGCTTCTGTTCTTCTTCGACCGTGCCCTGCGGCCGGCGGGGCAAAGTAGCTATTGCGATCATCAGAGCCACGAAGGACGCCGCATTTAGGTAGAAGGCCCATTCGGCGCCATAGCGGCCGACAAGGTAGCCCGCGGCGGCCGGTCCGACCAGGCGGGTGGCGTGGAAGACCGCGCGGTCCACGGAGATGGCCTTGGCGACGTTCTCCTTGGCGACGAGTTCCGGGACGATGGCGGCGGCGGCGGGCATCTCGAATGAGCTGGAGATACCGAGCAGGGCCGCGGCCACGATAAGGTGCCAGGTGTGTAAGGAGTCGTGGGCGATGAGCTGTCCGATCGCGAGGGCGAAGCCGATCTGCGCGATTTGGCAGACTTGCAGGATGAAGCGCTTGTCGTGGCGGTCGGCATAGGCGCCGCCAAGGCGGAAGAGTCCCAGCATGACCAGACCGCTTGCGAGGTGAGGCGCGGCCTGCAGCAGGCCTTCGTAATTCTGGAGGCCGTCGCGGACCACGACTTCGGTCATCACCCAGCCGAGCGCCATACCCTGCATCCAGGTACCCGTCATCGAAATCCCTTCGCCGACCATGTAGCGCGTGAACGGCCCGTTGGGGAAACGTTCAGCGG
>JBAXMD010000215.1:0-1459 GCA_037134475.1 Verrucomicrobiota bacterium
TCCAGCACTTGATGCCGACCTTGCCGGCCAGGGTGCGGGCTTCGGTGAAACCGTAGTCGATATTCTCGCGAAGGGTGTGGAGAGGCACGCGACCGACGCGGGCGGATTCGACACGGGCGATTTCAGCACCACCGAGACGGCCGCCGAGGCGGATACGGATGCCATCGGCACCGTTGGTCATGGTGGTCTGGACGGCCTTCTTCATGGCGCGACGGAAAGAGATACGGCGTTCGAGCTGCAGGGCGATGTTCTCGGCGACGAGCTGGGCCACGAGGTCGGGGCGCTTCACTTCGTTCACTTCGAGGATGATATCGTCGATGCGGGCCTTGCCGGCGACCTTCTGGATCTCGGCTCGGAGGTTCTTGAGCTCATCGCCCTTACGGCCGATGACGACGCCCGGGCGGGCGGTCCAGATGCGGACGCGGACCTTCTGGCCGGCACGTTCGATGAAGATGCGGGGCACGGCGGCCTGGCGAAGCTTCTCCTTAAGGAACACGCGGATGCGATAGTCCTCGAGGATGTTAGCCGGGAAGTCGCGCTTGGTGGCGTACCAGCGGGATTCCCAGTTGCGGCGGACGGCTAGACGGAAGCCGATCGGATTTACTTTCTGGCCCATGTTTCGAAAATTACTTGGTGGCGGAACCCAGAGACACGCGGATGTGGCTCATAGATTTGTGGATAGGGTGAGCGGAACCGCGGGCGGCCGGCATCGAACGCTTGATGACCGGACCCTGGTTGACCGTGGCGGAGACGATCACGAGATCGCTGCTGGAGAGATTGTGGTTGTTCTCGGCGTTGGCCATCGCGCTGGCAAGGGTCTTGGCCAGGAGGCGGGCGGACTTGCGCGGGATGAAGCGGAGAAGCTGGATGGCTTCCTCGGCGGGGAGGCCCTGAATCTGGCGCGCGACTTCGCGGACCTTCTGGGGCGACATACGGGCAAAACGGGTGGTGGCGTGGACTTCCATGACGTTGGTAAAGGTTGGGTTAGATGCGGGGATTAGCGCGGGGGGTGACGAGGTCACCGGCTTGGATGCCGGCGGAGTTGTCGAGGGAGAGGATGAGAGCGACCGAGCGGTGTTGACCGGCTTCGGCAATAACGAGGGCGCCGAAGGCGCGGCCGTCACGGCTCACATTACAGACCGTACCGGGGCGGAAGCCGCGGTCGTGTCCGCCATCCAAGACAACCAGATCCGTCGCGCGGGCGGAGACGACCGCGACGACCGGAGCCTTGCCATCCGCTTCGGCCGCACCAAGCGCACGGACTTCCACGCCGACCGCGGTGGCGGCGACAAGAAGGACGGACATGGTGAGGACGTTGCGCACGGTGTGGATTACTGAGCTTCCTTGCGGGAGGGCTGGGTGTGCTGGCGGAAGGTACGCGTGGGGGCGAACTCTCCGAGCTTATGGCCGACCATGTTTTCCGTCACATAGACGGGAACGAAGGCCTTGCCGTTGTGGA
>JBAXMD010000216.1:0-1440 GCA_037134475.1 Verrucomicrobiota bacterium
GCCTTCAGCGTGGCGCGGTCACCGGCCTGGTTGGCGGCGACGATGGCCTTCTGGTCGGCCGTGGCGGTGTCCTTGGCCTTCTTGGCGGCTTCGAGCTTGTCACCCGCGACGGCGGTCACCGGAGCGAGGAAGAGGAACTTCGTTTCCGAAGAAGCCTTGGCGGAGGCGTAGACGGCCGGGGCCTCTTTTTGGAGGGATTCGGCGGTGAAGCGGTCCTTGGCGTAGCCGAGGCCGGGGCCACCGATCAGGCCGGCGGAGAGCATGCCGATGCCACCCATGATGGACATCGCGACGGCGCCAGAGCGCGGGAAGCGGTCGCCGACGACGGCGAGCATCGTGGGCCAGAAGAACGTCTTGCCGAGGGCGTAGATACCAAGGGCGACGAGCGCCGCGGTCGTGGTGGTCATGCTGCTGGCGAGGGTGAGACCGCCAAAGGCGATGAGCGAGGCCGTGACCAGCAGGCCGATCGGCGAGAGGCCGATCTTCTTCTCGATGAACTCGGCGCAGAAGCGGAGCGAGAACATGATGAACGACGTGTAGAAGAAGAGCAGCTTGCCTTCAGCCGGGGTGAAGAGGTTGCCCGTGATATTTTCGATCCAGGAATCCGTGCCGAGTTCGACCGCGCCGACGAGGGCGTGGGTGAGGAAGAGGACGAAGAGCAGGAGCGAGCCGAACGAGAAACGCGTGATGACGCCGACGGCGATCAGGAGGATGCCGGCGAGGTAGAGGCCGAGGTTATTGATGTGGAAGACCGGGCCGAGGACGTTACCGAGGAAGATCGAGAGCAGGTAGCAGGCGACGAGCGAGCCCAGGATACCGACGTCCTTGAACATCTCGGAGAACGAGGCGCCTTTCTCGGCAGCTTCCGACTTCGGGAAGGTCTGGCCCATGAACATGACCGCATAGGCGATGGTCGGGACGAGGTAGAAGCCGAGCTGGATCTTCCAGCTGAGGCCGAGACCGGCGATGCCGAAGATGCCACCGCCAAGTAGGCCGGAGGCGACGACGCCGACCATCATGCCGAGAGGCCAGGAGGCGTGCAGGATGTTGAGGTAGTGCGTGCGGTTCTGCGGGAAGATCGTGGCGACGAGCGGGTTAGCCACGGCTTCGAGGGTGCCGTTCGCGAAGGCGAAGATGAACATGCCCCAATAGAGGAAGTCATACGCGTTCTGCGGGGTGGAGGCGCCGAAGGTGACGAAGGCCGAGACGATGTGGCCAAGCAGGGCGACCGCGACGAGCTTACCGTAGCCGATTTTGTCCACCAGGACGCCGCCGATGATGATACCGAAGCAGAAGCCCGAGAAGCCCGCGCCGCCGATGGCACCGAGCTGTCCGTCGGTGAAGCCGAAGGCAGTCTTCCAGTCGCCGAAGATGCCGCCACGGATGGCGAAGCCGACGCCGGCCGCGAGGATAGCCATGAAGCCGGCCCAGAGGAGGCGC
>JBAXMD010000217.1:0-1437 GCA_037134475.1 Verrucomicrobiota bacterium
CCCGAGCGGACGGCGTGGGCGAGCGCGCCCATCGTTTCTTCCATTGGGGTGTTTGGGTCGCGACGGTGGCTATAGAAAATGTCGACGTAGGGGAGCCCCATTCGCTTCAGCGACTGGTCCAGAGAGGCCAGCAGGTATTTGCGGGAGCCGAAATCGCCATGGGGGCCTGGCCACATGGTGTAGCCAGCCTTGGTCGAGATGATCAGCTCATCGCGATAGGCGGCGAGGTCTTCGCGCAGGATGCGTCCGAAGGTTTCTTCCGCGGAGCCTGGGACCGGACCGTAGTTGTTCGCCAGGTCGAAGTGCGTCACGCCGAGGTCGAAGGCGCGGAGGGCGATCGACCGGGCGTTGGCGAAGTCGTCGACGCTTCCGAAGTTATGCCAGAGGCCCAGCGAGACCTTCGGGAGATGGAGCCCGGACTTGCCGCAACGCGCCTGGAACGACGGGTGGGCGTAGCGAGCGGGGTCGGCTTGGTACATGGATACAATCAAGCGGGCATGCGTCTTTTTAGCCAGCGGCAAAACCTCTCGCGCCGACTTTCGGCACGAATGACGAAATCGTGGCACGTTTTACGCCACACCGGCACGCGAAAACACTTTGGCACGGCCGATGCTCAAAGGGATGCGCACCTAAGCACCCACCAAAACCAACACCACCATGAAGACCCACACCAAACTCGCAGTAGCGTTCCTCGCCGCTGCTTCCTCGATCGCCGCCCAGGCCGCCGATGCTTCCGCGGCCTTCACTGGTGCGGGCAACATCGCCCTCACCAGCGACTATGTCTTCCGCGGTGCCTCCCAGACCGCCGGCAAGACCGCGCTGCAGGGCGGTTACGATGTGACCCATGCTTCCGGCTTTTCGGCCGGCCTCTGGGCTTCCAACGTTTCTGATGCGCTCGGCGGCCTAGAGATCGACCTGTATGCCAATTACGGCTTCAAGCTCGGTGCCTTCGATGTCTCCGTTGGCTATATCAACTATACCTATAACACCGCCGCTAACGGTGGAGAGGCGAACCTCGCGGTAACCTATGCGGGCCTCACGCTCAAGTATTCCGACGGCGTCTCGGGCGCGCTGAGCGATTATTACTATGAAGCGAATTACAGCTATGACGTTCCTTCGGTCAAAGGGCTGAACTTGGGCCTACACTACGGCCAGACCGAAACGAAAGTCTACGATTACGCCATCGCCGTCAGCTATCCAGTGCTCGGCTTTACCGGGACGGTCTCTTACTCTGATCTCGAAGCGGGGAAAAGTATCACAGCCGTCACGCTCAAGAAGGTCTTTTAGTCCTGAGTCAGTTGCACATAGCCCCAAGGGCGTCCTCCGGGAGAGGGCGCCCTTTCCATGTCCAGCCATCTTCGCCGATGGCTTGCGCCGTCCACCTGTCGGGACACGTTCGTCATGCATGCCCGAACTCGCCGAAGTCGAATATTTCCG
>JBAXMD010000218.1:0-1437 GCA_037134475.1 Verrucomicrobiota bacterium
TCGAGGTCGGTGATGCTGAGTTGCTTGGAGGCGTATTCGAGGAACTTGTTGAGGCCGTCGGCGTTCTTGCCGTCGGGGGAAGTGGTCATCTCGCGGGCGATGCGGCGGATCTCGACGTCGGAGGGGGAGGGGATGCCAAGGGAGTCGGCCAGGCTGAGTTCGGCGACGCGCTGGACGAGGCCGTTATTGTCCATGCGCTGGCCGGTCATCTGGGCGAAGAAGGTCGCGTCACGGAAGCGGGAGCGGACGGCCGGGTCGTTCAGGTCGACGCCTTGGTACATGTAGGAACCGCTGCCACGGAGGGCGCCGCGTCCGGCGAAACCGTAAAAGACGAAGGAGACCACGATGACCACGAGCAGGAATCCGAAGATCATGCGGTGGTGCTTGCCGGTGGCGTTCTGGAGCCAGGTAATCATTCGGTCAACCTACCCCAGACTTTCGGCGGGTGTCAATCAGTCCAAGCCCTCCCCGGTGCTTGCGTCCGGCGGGGTTATTAACATCCCTTTGGGCCGTGCCTAAGCCCCTCCAATGTATCGTCGCCGTCGCCCGTAACGGGGTCATCGGCAGGGGAGGCAAGCTCCCTTGGCATATCCCGGAGGACCTGGCCTGGTTCATGGACCAGACCGAGGGGGGTGTCATGATCGAGGGGCCGGCCTGCTATGCCGAACTCGGCAAGGCGCTGCCGGGCCGCGGCACGGTGGTCGTCTCGCGGGATCCGGCCAAGCAGTTCCCTGGGGCGGAGCGGGCCACGTCCTTGGCCGAGGCCATCATCATCGCCGAGCGCATGGACCAGTGGGCCGGGCCGACGTGGATCACCGGCGGCGAGCGCATCTACGCCGAAGGGATGCCGCTCTGCGAGCGCTTGCTCATCACGCGCATCGAACGTGATTTCGAAGGCGACCGTTTCTTTCCCGCCGATTGGCAGAAGGTTTTCACCAAGCTCGTTTCGACGAAGGAGGGTGAGTATGAGGGGCTGAAGTACGCGTTTGAAGTTTGGGAGAGGTGAATCGAATGGCCGCCGCAGGGCGGCCGAAGGTAGGGGCGTGGCTTCGCCGCGCCCTCCGCATGGGAGTGCACGATAAATCGTGCCCCTACCATCGTTCGCCCTGCGGCGAACAAGACGCCACTAGGGCAGCACGCGGTGCTGCCCCTACCTCGTCCTTGCCCCCTCGCGCCGAGCGCCCATAGTCGCGCCATGCTGATACCCCTGCTCCTACTAGCTGCGATTCCGCCGACCATCTCCGAAGAGTCGAAGGTGCCGCCGTATACGCTGCCCGATCCGCTCGTGTGCGCCGATGGACGCAAGGTGACCGACGTGAAGACGTGGAACGAGGTGCGCCGCCCCGAGGTCTTCCGCCTCGTCGAAGAGAATATGTTCGGCCGCACGCCAGACACGTCGAAGCTACAGGCTGCGGCCGTGGTCGAAATTCGCGAGCA
>JBAXMD010000219.1:0-1426 GCA_037134475.1 Verrucomicrobiota bacterium
GGAGTGTGGACCCCGATGGCCCGAATGAAGACTGAAAGCTCAGCGCTGCTCATCGATGCGTGAGAAAAGACCCCTTGGGCGGGGAAGGGAACACTAAAACCTCAGGCTTCCTCCGGGGTGGAGGAAATGACCGCATTCGCCTCGGCCAGCGAGGTCAGCATGCGATGTCCGGCGCCATGGCCAAGGGCTTCCAGTCCTAGGCGGATGGCGCTGGAGATACCCTGGCGGTTACTCGAACCGTGGGCCTTCATGACGAGTCCGGTCAGACCCAGCAAAGGAGCTCCGCCGTAACGTTCGGGCTTCAGCTTGCCTTTGAGGTCGCGCAAGAGCGGGAACATGGCGATGCCGCCAGCCAAGTAGACCGGATTGCTCTTCACTTTGCTGCCGACCATGTCGCGCACCATGTAAACGAGGCCTTCGAGGGTCTTGAGGATCACGTTGCCCGTGAAGCCGTCAGTCACGACGACATCGCAGGCGTCGCCGAAGACGTCGAAGCCTTCGACGGGTCCGACGTAATTGATGCGGTCACCCATGGCCTTCAGGAGGGCGTGGGTGCGATTGATGCGCGGTCCGCCTTTGCCTTCTTCAGTGCCGACCGTGAGGAGGCCGACGCGCGGGCTGGTGATGCCAAGGGCGCTCTGGGCGTAGATGGAGCCGAGGACGGCGTTATGCAGCATCTGGGCGGGCGTGGCCTCGGGGTTGGCACCCACGTCCAGCATGATGAAATGGCCTTCGCGGCGCGGCATGATGGCTGCGAGGGCAGGGCGTTCGGCGCCTTCCATCGGGCGTACCTTGATGGTGCCGGCGGCGACGAGGGCCTTGGTGTTGCCGGTGGAGACGACGGCGTCGACTTCGCCGGCCTTGAGCATCTCGAGGGCGATGACCATCGAAGAGTCGCGCTTAGATTTCAGCACGGCCATCGGGGCGTCATCGGGGGCGACGATGCTGGCGGCGTTACGGTAGCTGACGCGGCTGTTCTTCAGCGCGCGATGCTCGATCGCGAGCATGCGCAAATTATCTTCATGGCCGACGAGCACCAGGCTGTCGTCAGGTCCGATGATGCCTTCCTTGAAGGCGAGGGCGGCGGCGGCCACGGCTTCCGAAGGGCCCATATCGCCACCCATGCAATCTAGGGCGATGCGATGACCTTTCTTCGGAGGGACGTCGCTCATGAGGTCGGGCGGAGCCCGGGGAGGAGCTTAAGCTCCGGTGTCCAGCACCTGACGACCGCGGTACTTGCCCGTGGTGGGGTCGACGCGGTGGGAACGGCGAAGGGCGCCGGATTCGCCGTCTTTGACGAGATTCGGGGCGCGGAACTGGTTGGCGGCACGACGGAGTCGGCTGCGGCGTTTGGACTGTTTACGTTTCGGATTGGCCATGGTTCTACGCTGGGATGAGGGTCGGTTCTACCCCTCCCGCCCCCTCG
>JBAXMD010000220.1:0-1424 GCA_037134475.1 Verrucomicrobiota bacterium
TCCAAGGAGCAGGAAACAGCTGAGAACGAAAGACCCTCCGTAGCTAAGGAAAGGAAGGGGGACCCCGGTGACGGGCATCAGGTTGATGTTCATGCCGATGTTGACCACGACGTGCGTGCCGAGCACGACCGCCGCGCCAATCGCGAGCAAGGAACCAAAACGATCCGCCGCCCGGGCCGCCGTTCGCACGACGCGCCAGAACAACAGGACAAATGCGCCTATCACCAAGAGTCCACCGGTGAAGCCGATCTCCTCGGCCATACCGGAAAAAAGAAAATCATTATGGGCGGCGGCCTCCGGCAGGTAGCCGAAGCGGGCCTGCGTGCCGTTGCCGATGCCTTGTCCGCGGAAACCGCCGCGACCGACGGCGATGACGGCCTGGTTCACATTCCAGGTCACGCCGAGTCCCTTGGGGTCGATCACCTCGGGGGCGACGAAAGACATGATGCGCTCGCGTTGGTAATCCTTGAGCAGGAAGAACCAAGCCTCGGCCTCGTGCTCGCCGCGGACGGCGCGGGCAGGGTCCTTGGCGTTAGGATTGGCCTTCGCGTACTGCTCGATCTTGGCCGCGTATTCGCGCATATCCAACGCCACCACTCCCACCAATAAAAAGGCGGCCGCTGCAGCCACCAGGAAGAACCTGTAAGTCAGGCCGGCGACGAAAAGCAGGATGAATGAGAGCGGCAGGTAGATGAGGGCAGAACCTAGGTCTGGCTGCACAAAAATCAAGACAAACGGGACCGCGGCGGCCCCGAGACACCAGCTGACGGTGCGCCAAGTCGCGCGGAAGGAGCCAATCGGCGAGCGGGCGAGCATGGCCGCGAGGAACACGAGCACACCGATCTTGGCGAACTCCGAAGGCTGGATCGAAAACAGACCGAAATCCATCCAGCGACGTGCACCGTTGATGCTGCGGATGAAGGATCCGAAGTCGCGATGGAGGAGCGCGCAGAGCGAGACGGGCAGAAGGATGGCCAAGCACCCGAGATAGATGCGCCGGGCGTAACGTTGAATCAGACGGTAATCGAGGGCCGAGATCGCCCAATAGGCCAGCCAACCAATGGCGACGAAGACCATCTGGGACTTGTAGAACGTAGACTCACGGGCACTGCCAGCCGACTGGATCGCCACGACCCCGAGGCCGCTCAGGAAAAGGAGGATGACCACCTGCGTCCAATCCGTCCGCCAGGCGAAATTGGCGAAATTATCCCACCAGACCGCGGCCGGAGACCGCTCATCGTCAAGGTGTTGGGACATGCCGGAGGCAACCCCGATTGAGGGCCAGAGGCAAGGCGAACCTCCCGAAAGGGCTTGCCGAAGGGGCTCCGTCCGCAAGGGTATCCCCCCGGACCTCCGGTTTTCGCGACGAACATGCCTGTGGCAGCCGACCAAAGCATCCTCGCCGCCGTGGCGTTCTCCTCTGG
>JBAXMD010000221.1:0-1410 GCA_037134475.1 Verrucomicrobiota bacterium
GCGTTAGATCTTCTCGAGCGACCAGGGCTTGCGGAGTTCGCGCGAGAGCATCGCGGTCGCGCCGGCATCGTCGATGAACTTGCCCGCGGCGCCGTCGAACTTGAGCTTACGGCCGGTGAAGATGGCGGCGTTGCCGAGGTGACCGATGGTCGTGGTGTGGTGCGCGGCCATGACGTGCGAGAGCGGACGGCGGCGGGACTGCACGCAGTCGACGAAATCCTGGTAATGGTCGGTCGTGCCGGGGCAGCGCCAGGCATCCGGACCGAGGTCCTTCTCCCAGAGACCTGGAATAGAACACGTCTGCTTGCCGCGGGTGACGAAGAGCTCGCCCTTCTCACCGATAAAGCGCATGCCCATGAAAGAGCTGCTGACCGACATGTGGAAGCCGTCGGCGTAATGCACGGTGTAGTCGTACTTCGAGTGGGTGTTCCACGGGGCTTCGCGGAGCTCACCGGAGCCTTCGACGGCGACGGGGAACTCGGCATCCTTACCCATCGCCCAGGCGGCGATGTCGGGGTGGTGGCAAACCCAGTCGAGCAGCATGCCGCCGCCGAAGTTGGTGTGCCAGCGCCAGTGGAAGTGGAAGACGCGCGGGTCGTAGGCGAACTCGGACGAAGGGCCGACCCACATGTCGTAATCTACCTCGGCGGGAGCCTTCTCGCCAGCCTGCGGGGCGGGCGGCATGGTCTGCGCGTTGGGGCCAGTGCCGACCTCTACCTTGAGGATCTTACCCAGCATGCCGTTGCGGACGAGCTCGACGCCGCGTCGGAAATTCGGGGTGGAGCGCTGCCACATGCCGGTCTGCCAGACGCGTCCGTTCTCCTTCACCGCGTCGGCGATCGCCTTGCCTTCGGCCCAGGTCTTCGCGAGCGGCTTCTCGCCATAGACGTCGATACCGGCGCGGAGGAGCGCGCAGCTGATGACGCCGTGCCAGTGGTCAGGGAGACCGTGCACCGCGGCGTCGGGCTTCTCCTTTGCGAGGAGCTCACGGAAGTCGGTGTATTGATTAGGAGCCGATAGGCCCTTCTTCACGATGGCTTCGGAAGTGGACTTCAGGACGCGGCGGTCGACGTCGCAGATCGCGATGACTTGGACGCCCTTCTTGGACATCAGCTGGCGCATGTCGCCGCCGCCCTGGGCCTTGAGGCCGAGTCCGACGAGCTGGAGGCGATTGCTTGGGGCGACCGTGCCATCCTTGCCGAGCGCGGAGGCCGGGATGATGGAAGGGAAGCCGAGAACGGCACCGGCGAGGGCGGTATTTTTCAGGAACGAACGACGGTCGAGTTTGGACATGGGGGTTGGGCGAGGGGTGAGGGCAGGGGTAGGCTTAAGACAGGAGTAAGGGAGGAAACGTTCCGAGGAAAGGAGGGATTGGGTTTGGAGGACAAGAGGGCCGGAGGGCAGGAGGAC
>JBAXMD010000222.1:0-1379 GCA_037134475.1 Verrucomicrobiota bacterium
CCCCTCCCCCTACCCCTAGCCCTTTCTTTCACCATGCCCATCGCCCTACTCTCCGTCAGCGACAAGACTGGCCTTCTGCCCTTCGCCCAGGCCCTCGTCAAGGAACACGGCTATAAGCTCCTCTCGACCGGCGGCACCTCGAAGATGCTGCGTGAAGCAGGCCTGCCGGTGACCGATGTCAGCGAACACACGGGCTTCCCGGAAATCATGGAAGGCCGCGTCAAGACCCTGCACCCGAAAGTCCACGGCGGCCTCCTCTGCCGTCGCGATTCGCACGAGCACCTCGACGAAGCCAAGAAGCACGGCATCGACCTCATCGACCTCGTCGTCGTGAACCTATACCCGTTCGAAGCGACCGTCGCGAAGCCCAACTGCTCGTTCGAGGACGCCATCGAGAACATCGACATCGGCGGCCCGTCCATGCTGCGCAGCGCGGCCAAGAACCACGCCTCCGTCTCCGTCGTCACCGACCCCGCCGACTACGAGCGTGTGCTCGCCGCGATGAAAGCGCCCGAGACCCTAGGTGAACTCCGCCGCGAACTCGCGCTCAAGGTTTTCCAGCGCACCTCGGCCTACGACGCTGCGATCGCCAACTACCTCGAATCCCAAGCCCAGCCCGGCGCCGGCAACGTCCTCGGCCTGCCCTCGCGCTTCACCTCGACCCTGCCCATCGCCCAGCGCCTCCGCTACGGCGAAAACCCGCACCAGCAGGCCGCGCTCTACGGCTCATTCCACGAAGCCTTCGAACAGCTACAGGGCAAGGAGCTCAGCTATAACAATATCCTCGATATCACCGCCGCGACCTACCTCATCGGCGAGTTCGAGCGCCCGACAATCTGCATCCTGAAGCACACCAACCCGTGCGGCGTGGCTTCGGCCGACACCCTCCTCGAGGCCTGGCACAAGGCCTTCGAGACCGATAAGCAGGCCCCGTTCGGCGGCATCATCGTCGCCAACCGCACGGTCGACAAGGGCCTCGCCGAGGCCATCGCCGAGATCTTCTCTGAAGTCATCATCGCGCCGGAATTCGACGCCGACGCCCTCGCGATCTTCGGCAAGAAGAAGAACCTCCGCCTCATGCGCGCCAAGGTCGGCCTCCGCGCTGACACCCTCCGCGAAGTCCGCGCCGTCATCGGCGGCGTGCTCGTCCAGGACCGCGACCAGAAGCCCGCCAACCCGCGCGACTTCAAGATCGTCACCCAGCGTGCCCCGACGGCCGACGAGATGACCGCCCTACTCTTCGGCTGGCGCGTCGTCCGCCACGTGAAGTCCAACGCCATCGTCTACGCCGGCAAGGAACGCACGCTCAGCGTCGGTGCCGGCCAGATGTCCCGCATCGACTCCTCGCGCATCGCGGTCTGGAAGGCCGGCGAAGCCAA
>JBAXMD010000223.1:0-1362 GCA_037134475.1 Verrucomicrobiota bacterium
CGCGACGAAGACCTGATCATCGGGCTTTCCGTGCTGCTGCACGACATCGGCAAGGCGACCACGACGAAGAAGGAGGAGAAGGATAATCGCTGGCATGCCTACGGTCACGAAGAGGAAAGCTTCAACCTCGCCCCGCGCTTCCTTGCGCAGATCACGAACGAGAAGAAGCTCATCGATTCCGTCCTGCCGCTCGTGCGCTGGCACGGTCAGCCGTATTACCTCCACAAGGCCGGCGCCGGTGACGCCGCCGTCCGTCGCCTCGCCAACAAGGTCGTCCGCATCGACCGCCTCTGCCGCGTGGATCTCGCCGACCGCCGTGGTCGCGGCACCGCGAGCATGCATGGTCCGTCCCCGCATGGCGAATGGCTGGCGGAACGCGCGGCTGCCTTGCAGGTCGCCTCGACCGCGCCCAAGAAGATTGTCCTCGGCCGTCACCTCATCGCCATGGGCCACAAGCCTGCCGGCTGGTTCTCCCAGGTCCTCGACGAGGCCTTCGAAGCCCAGCTCGACGGCGTCTTCGGCGACGAAGCCGGCGGCCTCGCCTGGCTCACGGAACGCATGGCCAAGGGCGTTGTCTAATATTTTTACCATGTCGCAATCTACCTCTGGTGTCCCGGAACTCCTTGTTGGTCAGCCTGACTGGCATGCCGTGCTGGTTAAGGTGCTGGAGAACTTCGCCTGCGTCACGGGGACGATTCATCGTACCGATCCGTCCACGGGGCTGCTCATGTTGCTCACCCAGCACGGCATCCCGCCGCACGTGCTGCCGATGCTGCTGCCGAAGATCGACAACATCCCTTTCGGCAAAGGTATCGCTGGTTGCGCCGCCCAGCGGAAGGAAGCCGTGCAGCTCTGTAATCTCCAGGAAGACCTCGGCGGCGTCGCCAAGCCCGACGCTCAGAAGACGAACGTTCAAGGCGCCCTCGCCGTGCCGATCGTCGGCAGCGACGGCAAGGTCGTCGGTGTGCTCGGTATCGGTAAGATGCAGCCCTATGAGTTCAATGACAGCGAGGTCGCGGACCTGAATTCCGTCGCGGCCTTGATCTCCGCAAGGCTGTAGGATGTCTGCTTAGGTTCTGACGAAGAACTAAGAACAACGAACTAAGAACGCTGCGCGTCGCCCGCTAGCGCTCTCCCCGTCGGCGAGCCCTTCTGCTTGAGCAGGCCTTCGGGCAGGCCGGCGTAGACGAGCTTGCCGCCTTTCTCGCCGCCTTCGGGCCCGAGTTCCATCACCCAGTCCGCCGCGAGGATGACGTCGGCGTGGTGTTCGATCACGATGAGCGTCGCGCCCGCGTCGCGCAGACGTCCGAGCAAGGCGAGCAGTTTGGCGATGTCATCCCAGTGCAGGCCGGTCGTGGGTTC
>JBAXMD010000224.1:0-1323 GCA_037134475.1 Verrucomicrobiota bacterium
GGGTCGGGGTAGGGGTAGGAAAGGCAGGGAGGGCGGAAGGGCAAGGTAATGGAGGAATGGAGGGCACGAGGACAGGAGGGCTGGAGGGCCGGAGGGCAGGAGGGCACGAGGGCAGGAGATTGAAGTGCAAAGGTGCAAATGCGGGGGTGCCGCGTGCAAAGGTGCAAATGTGAAGTGAAAGCGGTCGGCGGATAGAAACCCTGAACCACCACATCTACGCTCTCTTGCCCTCGTGACCTCCGGCCCACGAGCCTCGCGTTGTTGACCGCTATCCGCTAACACCTATCTCGGGTTTTTATCTTTCCTCTGTCATCCGTCATCGGTCATCTTTCCTCTATCATCCCTCCCATGCCCCTCGTTCCTGGTCTCCTCAGCCCCTACGAAGCCGTCCGCGGTTTCGTGTATCTCCCTCGCCTGGTCTCGAAGATTCGTCTGCACGCCGCTGGTCAGCTGCATGCCGACTTCGTGAACAACCTCGGCAAGGCCTTCGACGACCGTTGCTGCCAGTATCTCGGGATTAAGTACGACGACCTCCGCGTCTGGGTATTACAGAATCCCGCCGCGACGCAGGATGAGATTCTTGCATGGGCTGAAGCCAAGGGCCGTAAGCTTTCCACGAACGACATCGAGATCTGGAACGGCTTTATGACCAAGCGCGGCTGGCGCGACGAAGCCAACGAAGTGCTCGTGCGTCGCCTTAAGGAGAACGGCCTCACCGCCGATGCGGGCGTGGATACGATGTTCGACTACATCGAGGTCGACGAAGGCCGCCCGGCCAGAAAAGCGGCGCTTTAAGGCAGATTTTTCAGAATAACCTTATAATTAGGGGTTGAGCGAGGGGGCGGCCGGCCCAAGGCTGAACCTCCCCCTTTTACGAACCGTATCCTTGCGGATACTTCTTCGCCTTGCGTCGCCTTCTCACATCAGCCCCCCGTCACGCGGGGAATGGTCTCCGGACCAGGGAGGGACACGCATGATCCTGACGACTATCCTGGCTCAGGTGGCCGAACAGGCTCCAGTGGTGGCGAAGGTGTCATCAGCCGTCGTGAATAATTTCCAGACGGCCGTCCTGGCCTTCAAGTCGGGCGGTTGGATCGTCTCACTCATCGGCGCCGCCGCGATGGTCGGCCGCCTTCTCGTCGACGAAGCCGCCGACGCCAGCTGGCAGCGTTCGCTTCGCCACGTCATCGCCGCCGCGATCTTCGCGGTCATCGCTTACTTCGTTACCTTCCAGTGGGAGCTCTCCGCCTTGAATAAGGCCATCGTGCAGGGCCTGTGCGGCGCGGTCGCGCCGGAGCTGGTCGACTGGCTGTCGACGACCAT
>JBAXMD010000225.1:0-1312 GCA_037134475.1 Verrucomicrobiota bacterium
TTCCCAACCGCTAACCGCCAACCGCTTCCACCTCACATGGGTAGGTCGGGACAGCATCACGATAGTGCTGCCTTGGGTAGGGATGATCACCCTTGATCAGCCGCGTTCGCCGGATGGTGAACGCAAAGGTAGGGGCGCGATTCATCGCGCACTCCTCAGGAGGAGGGCACGACGTAGTCGTGCCCCTACCCCTCGGCCACCATCCGGCGGCCTAAAACAGAATAGGACAGCACGTAGTGCTGTCCCTACCCTCGATGCATCTCCCAACCGCCAACCGCTAACCGCCAATACCTTACATAGGCACAAAAAAGCCGCGCAAGGTGCGCGGCTCAATGTTCGCCTGCTGAATTCAGAGTTGGGCTTCTTCGAGCAAGGCATGGTAGGCAGCGGCAAAGCCGGCGCGATACCTGGCCCAGGTGAGATGTTCCGCGACTTTCCGCGCCGCTTGGCCTATCTCGTAGAACCGCCCGCGGTCGGCCAAGCCCAGCTCGAGCAACTGACCGAGGGCCGCCACGTCACGGATCGGCGTGACGAAGCCATCTTGGCCGTCGGTAATCAAGTCAGCTCCGCCGGTATTATGCGTACAGATCACCGGTACGCCGCAGGCCATAGCCTCCAGGATGGCCAAGCCGAAACCTTCGGCGATTGACGGCAGCACCATGACGTCCGCCCGGACTATGTCCTCCGCTAACTGGGCATTGGACAAGCCTGCCTTGATCTCGACGTCCAAGTTCCTGAACTCCGCGCGGAATGCCGGGTCGATCGGCGCCCTGGTATAAATCACGAGACGGACGTGCGGGGCCAAACCGTGCAACGCCCTGAGTAAATATAAAGCCCCCTTGCGCTGGGTGAAGGCCCCGACGAAGGCCACGGTGAACTTGCCGCGAGGAGCGGCTTGACGACATCGGTATAACGTGGCGTCGACGCCGTAGGGCACGACCTTGATGGGCGCACTCGCACCAGCCTCGAGGAGCGTGCGGCGGGTGAAATGACTCGCGCAAAGAATACCCTGCGCCTGGGCCGGCGCGGCCTGCTCGGCCTCGGCGTGGGCGTCGAGCGGGAGTATCTCCATCTCGGCCGACAGCGAAGCGCGGGCGGCGGGCTCGCGCTCAATTTCCTCCTGATAGAGACGACGCAGGGGTAACACCGGCGGATGTACCTGGAAAAGGAGCCTGCTCCGGAGATTTCGGCCGGCCTTGAAAGCGGCGCCTGCGTAATAGCTGTAGGCGAGGAGATGGGCTCCCGTGCTTTCCGCGACGCAGGCAGCATGCAGTCCGATAGCGGCATCCTTACGGTTACGGCAGGCCTGCTG
>JBAXMD010000226.1:0-1310 GCA_037134475.1 Verrucomicrobiota bacterium
TGGTTGGCCCTACCCAATCACCCGCCACCCGAAACGCTGCATCCACCTTTGTACTTTTGCACAGGCCGTAGGCCGATTTGCACTTTTGCACTTATGAAGCTGGCCCTAACCGCTAACCGCCAACCGCTATCCGCCACCACCTTCTGACAACCCCCTCTTGCCTCCCATCATCCTCGACCCAAACTCACACCCATGCGCGCCCTGCTTCTGCTGCTGCTGACGGTCACCCTTTCCGCCGCCGGCCTGAAAGTCGGCGACCCCGCTCCCGCCACGCGCCCAGAGTCGATGCTCCAAGGCGAGGCGGTGAAAGAATTCAAGAAGGGAGACGTCTACGTCTTCGAATGCTGGGCGAGTTGGTGTGGCCCGTGCGTCGCCGCAATCCCGCACCTCAACGACCTCCATCAGCGAATGGGCAAGAAGGGCGTCGTGATCACGGGCGTCAACGTCTGGGAAGCCGAACGTGACGCGGCCTCCGCCCAACGCGCGAAAGATTTCCTCAAGTCGCAAGGCGACAAGATGTCGTATCGCGTCGCGCTCGGCGGCAAGGCCTTCATCAAGGACTGGCTCGAAGCCGCCGAAGTGAACGGCATTCCCCACGCCTTCGTGGTCGCCGACGGCAAGATCGCCTGGATGGGCCATCCGATGAAGCTCACCGACGAAGTCATCGGCGATATCCTCACGGGCACGCCCCTCGCCGCCGCCGCGCCGGTCGCCGACAAGATTCCGCAGCGCCGCCTGAGCAAACCCGCCGTCGCCGCAGGCACCGCCCCGGGCGATCCAGAGATGGCCGCCGCTCAGGCGAAGCTCGACGCGCTTTCGGAAGCGATGCGCAACCGCGACTGGGACGCCGCGGAAAAAGCCCTGCCCGCCGCCGCCAAGGTCCTCCCCGCCCAGGAAGGCAAGGAGCTCCGCGAATCTATCGAAGCCCAAATCGGCCTCGCCCGCGGCGAGCCCAGTAAATTCTATGCCCAGCTGAAGCGCCTCGCCGAGGAGGATTTTGACGACGCAGAGGCCTTGAACGAAATCGCCTGGCGCCTGCTCACGATGAAAGCCTTCGAAGGAAAACGTAACCTGCCGCTGGCCGAGAAGTGCGCCGTGCAGTCGGTAGCGCTCTCAAAAGAAGGCCAGTCCGATAAACTCGACACGCTCGCCCGCCTCCGCTGGCTCCAAGGCCGCAAGGAAGAAGCCATCCGCTGGCAGATCAAGGCCGTCGATAAGGCCGACGAGCCCCGCATGAAGGCGCTCCTCCAGAAGACCCTCGACGCCCTCCTGAAGGGCACCCTCCCTCCCGCCGACGACGAGGAAGAAGA
>JBAXMD010000227.1:0-1302 GCA_037134475.1 Verrucomicrobiota bacterium
GACACGCG
The DNA here is from genome assembly GCA_037134475.1 of Verrucomicrobiota bacterium. Classification (GTDB taxonomy): domain Bacteria; phylum Verrucomicrobiota; class Verrucomicrobiia; order Opitutales; family UBA953; genus UBA953. The sequence continues at coordinate 9 of JBAXMD010000227.1, forward strand.
GATGCGATGTCATCGCATCCCTACCTCTTAACCGCCAACTCTCGCTCAACCAAATCCGCCACGCGGTCAGCGCCGCCGGCGTCACCGAGTCCATCGACCGAAGCTTTCCACTTCTTCCAAAGGGCCCAGTCGCCGGTGAAGGCTTCGGAAATAATCGCGCGGGCGGAGGCCGGTGTCAGTCCGTAGGCGCCAGCGCCATGCTCGGCGATGAGACGTCCATTGCCAGCTTCCTGTCCAGGGATGACCTGCGTGATGATCATCGGCACGCCGGCCGCGACGCACTCATGCGTGGTCGCACCACCCGCCTTACTCACGACGAGGTGGCTCGTAAGCATGAGCGACGGGATGCGATCGGTCCAGCCGAGCACTTCGGCGCGGCCGTCGACGGCACGTTCGACGGCTTCCTTAAAGGAGGCATCTTTGCCCACGGTGATGGTGAGTTCGAGCCCGAGCGTGGATAGCGCGCTGGCGAGCTCGACCGCGTCGCGCTTACCGGGATTAAGCATCACGAGCACACGCGGACGTTCACCGGCCTTGGCCGAGGAACGCGGGGCGAGGCGGGAAGAGACCGGGAAGCCGTACGGCAGGACCTTCGCGGCAGGCACGCCCTGACGGATCATGACATCGGCCGTGGCCTGGTTCGGGGTGACGTACCAATCGGAGTGGGCGCGATGCCAGGCGCGATTCACCGAAATGGAATCCGTGACGACGGTGATGAGACGCGGGCGCGCGGGGTCGTCGCGATGCCAGCGGCGGGCCATCATGTAGTTATAGAGCGGATAGGCCGAGACGACCACTGGTGGCTTGGTGGCGTCGAGCATCGCGTTAAGGGTCTTCTCGACCGGACGCACGAACGGGAGCGAGGCGCGCACGAGCGGCAAGCGGTCAAGTGCGGTGTACATGCAGCCCCAGAGGCGCGGGTACTTGTTCGCGACGCCGATATAACTGTCCCGCTGGCTCTTGGCCTTCTCGGCTCCGTAAGCCTCGAGGAAGAGATCGTGCAGCTCGCCGGTCAGGCCCGACTTGCGGCTGAGGGCCTCGAGGATGGAACGCGCGGCGGCGTTATGCCCTTCGCCGAAACCGGCCGTCAGGACGGGGATAACGCTCATCAGGCGACGAACGAGATCGTGGCGTTGGCTTCGCCTTCGGACGCAGGCGAACCGCCCTTGGCGGCTTCGAAGGCGGCGCGGCGTTCGGCGATACGCTGCAGGAGTTCCTGACGCTCAACGACGCGCAGGCGGCCGTCGTCCTCTTCCACAATCGCGGTCAGCGACTCGACCCAGTCGCCGGAATT
>JBAXMD010000228.1:0-1275 GCA_037134475.1 Verrucomicrobiota bacterium
TTTCCTCGAAGCGGAAGGACCTGGGGGAAGTGCTTGCCGCCTCCGGTCTCGCCGTCTGGCAGTTCGCCGCCTGGGCGACGTATGGCCTCGATAAGATGCGGGTCTGCGACAGTGCGGTGCAGGCTGCGTTGATTCAGTTCCTTGTGGCGGTGTTGATTGCCGTCATCGCCCTTTGGCGCAACACCAAGCTGTTCGGCCAGCTGGCGGTCCTTTTCGCTGTCGTCGCGGTGTGGTTCTCCATTGATTCCGGGTCTGCGCCTGGGTCTACGGCGACCGGTGCCGGCTTGATCGCCTTGCTGGGCGTCATCCTGATGGTGCGCGGTCCGTGGGGTTCCGCCGGCGTGCTTAGCTTGATCGGTTCGCAGTTCTGCCTCCTGCTACTCTACGCGGCCATGCCGACGCACCACGCGAATTATCTGCCGCTGCAACTCGCTGCACTGGGTTCGTTCCTCGTGCTTTGGAGCGGTGAGCGCTTGGTAATGGACGATACCGTGTTGCTTGGGCGTGATGCTCGGGCGGCTTTCCAGCTCGCGAGCTTCTTCGCCCCGGCTTGCCTCTCGCTCTTTCTTGCGGCCGGCGGCGAAAACGACCGCGCGACGGTTTCCTTGCTCATCGCCGCCGTGGCGAGCATCGCGGGTTATCTGGAACTCCGTCGTAGCTCTCTCGTGAGCGAAGTGCTCCTCCTGGCCGCCGTCGGCTTCACTGGTGCCGGACTCGCGTGGTTGGCGGATCCGCACCTCGTCTGGCTCATCTGGGCGGTCGCCGCCTCGGCCACCTTGGTCGTCGGCGCCCGGACACGCTCGGAACTCGTCCGCTGGTCTTCGGAAGTTCTCACTGGTGTCTCTGTCTTTGCCTTCATCGGGCATCTTCCGGCGAATCATTGGGTCGCCCTAGCTGGCATCGCTGCATTCGGACTCATGCTCGCGCTCCGTGAGGATTGGGAACGTGTCGCTGGCCATCAGAAGTTCCGGCGCATCCTTGGCGTTCTTGGCGTGGCCATCGTCGTGCTAACCGCGCAGTATCATTTCGATAAAGCGGATACTGGCTGGCCGTGGATGGTTTTACTGGCCATTGCTGCCGTCCGTTTCCGTCCGGCTCTGATCTGGGCAGCGGCTCCAGGTTATTTGGCGACATCGTTGATGGTCGTCTTCTGGAGCTCGTTCGGCGGGCAGAATTCTTCCGGCTGGCCGCTCATCTGGTCGGCTTTGATTGTGCTCATTAATCTGGTCGCCTTGTGGCGCCTCATAGGCCGTCAAGGCGACGCAAGTAAGGCCC
>JBAXMD010000229.1:0-1270 GCA_037134475.1 Verrucomicrobiota bacterium
CGCAGGGTCGGTAGTTGCTTGTGCGCCTTGAGCCGCCGGAAGCCCTTGGCGGCCTCCTGCATGGCGGCGCCGGTCCAGCGGAGCGCCATCCTGGTGTCCCGCCAGCGTTTGACGTTGCGGCAGACCTGCCGGATGGTCCCGTTCATGTTCTCGATGATGTTGGTGCAGGCCAGCGACCGGCGCAATTCGACCGGCAATCCAAGGCGGGTGACGGTGAGGATTTCGTCGATCCCCTCCAGGATGCTGCCGGAAACGCCGGGATAGTCATGTTCCAGGCGGCGGGCCAGGTTTTTGATCAGGCGTTCGGCCTTGTCGGCGTCATCCAGTTCCCACGCCTGTCGCAGCGTTTTGCGGACACTGGCGTGAAGGGGCTTGGCAAGACGATCCGTGATGTTGCGGGCCTTGTGGACCTGACAGCGTTGGATCGGAGTATGGTGTCCGAAGGTGTTGCGGATCGCCTTGGTCAGCGCCTTGGCTCCATCGACGACAAACAAGCGGCAGACGGCAGGGTCGAGACCTCGCTCGATCAAATTGTCGAGCAGGGCCTGCACCACGGCAGTGTTCTCCGTCGGCCCCTCCAGCACGCCCAGCGGATGCTTCACTCCCCCGCCGTCGATGCCGACTGCGGCCAGCAGCATCAAATCCTCCTCGATGTGGATGCCGTCGATCTGGATGATCAGCAGGTCCAGTCTGGACAGGTCCGCCGCCATCCAGTCCTTCAACCGTTCCGCCGACAACGCCACAAACCGGCGCGACACCGCCGACTTGGACACGCCAGTGCCCTTGACGACAGGAATGTCACCCTCTGGCAAACGAACAGATCGCCCGAACTTGCGCGTCGAAATGTTGATCAGCATCTGGGACAGCGCCCACTTGCTCAGTAGGTCTTCGGACTGGGCGGCTTCCCAACTCGGCAGACTTATCTCTCCGCCCTGGCGGGCGCGGACACGGGGGCGCTCGACCTCGACTTTGCCGCCGTGGAAGCCGACCTTGCCCTTGGTCTTGCCCCAGCGGTGACCGTCCTTGCCATCACCATGATCATAGCGGGGACCGCAGAGCCCGTCGGCGTCCTCCTCCATCATGCGGGCCAAAGTGGCGATGCCCGCCGTCAGGCAGAACCGCTCGAAGCTGACGCTGACCTGTTGCCAAGCCTCTTCAACGATTGCCGTCGGCACGGCGGCGGGAGATGTGGTAGATTTCTTCATGGCGTTGCTCTCCTTTGTGGATTCGACACCCCGAGCCTACAGGCTCAAGGTGAGCAACGCCTGCC
>JBAXMD010000230.1:0-1265 GCA_037134475.1 Verrucomicrobiota bacterium
TGGCGTGACCCCCTGAGGTCGGTCCGATCGTGTTGAGAGTCTTACTGCCCATGATGTTGGGCGAGGAGGACAATCAGAGGCGATGGGACAGCATGCGAGGCGCCGGCATACGCCGGAGCAGATCATCAGGAAGTTGCGGGAGGCCGATCGGTTGCTCGGTGAGGGCCAGGAGGTCGCCGCGGTCGCGAAGCAGCTTGAGGTGTCGGAGCAGACGTTGCATCGGTGGCGGCTGCAGTACGGGGGGTTGAAGGCTGACGATGCGAAGCGGCTGAAGGAGCTCGAGCGTGAGAACGCGCGGTTGAAGCGGATCGTTGCTGATCAGCTGCTCGAGAATCAGGCGTTGAAGGAGGTCGCGCGGGGAAACTTCTGAGCCCGTCGCGTAGGCAGGCCGCCGTTCGGATGATCGTTGAGCGGTTCGGGCTGTCGGAGCGGCGGGCGTGCCAGGTCACCGGTCAGCACCGCTCGACCCAACGCCACAAGCCACGCCGCGAAGGCGATCGTGATGACGCGTTGCGGGCGCGGCTGCGGAAGCTCTCCGCCGAGCATCCGCGCTGGGGGTACCGGCTCGCCTGGGGTGCCGTCCGTGAGGAGGGATGGGCTGTGAACCGCAAGAAGATCCAGCGGCTCTGGCGCGAAGAGGGCCTGCGGGTGCCGCAACGCAAGCGGAAGCGGCGCCGGCTCGGCGAGTCGACCGTCCCAGCGAAACGGCTGCGGGCGGAGCGGCCCAACCATGTCTGGGCCATGGATTTTCAGTTCGACACCACCACCGACGGGCGCACGCTGAAGTTGCTCCACGTCGTCGACGAGCACACCCGTGAAGCGCTTGCGATCCGCGTCGCACGGTCGATCGACGCCGACCACGCCGTCAAAGTGCTCGACCAGATCGCCCGTGAGCGCGGTACCCGCCCCGAGCTCGTGCGGATGGACAACGGCCCCGAGATGACCGCGAACGCGCTCCGCGACTGGTGCCGAGAAGGCGGCAGCGGCCGTAGCTTCATCGAGCCCGGCTCACCCTGGCAGAACCCGTTCGTCGAGTCATTCGGCTCCCGCGTCCGCGACGAAATCCTCTCGGTCGAGGCATTCGACTCCCTGCTCGAGGCCCGAACCGTGATCGAGGACTGGAGAGAGATCTACAACCAGAAACGACCCCACAGCAGCCTCGGCTGGACCGCCCCTGCCGTCTACGCCGCTAGCCTGAAAAACCAACCCGGAAAGACAACAGCCCGACTCTCATAACGGCTGGACCGACAACCGGGGGCCGCCCA
>JBAXMD010000231.1:0-1256 GCA_037134475.1 Verrucomicrobiota bacterium
CCGCTCCACACTTTCATGACCATCGAGCAGAAGGCCATCCGAGCCGAGCTCGACGGCCAAATCGCCGCGCTGGAATCGAAGTTCGCCGCTCCGGCTACCGCATGGCTCGAAGGCCAGGATAAGTGGGAGTCCACCGTGCGGCTTGACGCCGGATGGAAAGCCCCGCTGCCCTCCCGGGCGGAATCCGCTCAGAAGCGCAAGGCCGACATCGCGGCCGACGGCACCATCACCCTCGAAGGACGCGCGGACATCGACACCCAGACCGTCGACCTACCCTTGGAGGCCGGGCAGCTGACGGCCTTACGCCTGGAGACCCTCCCCACCGGCGGCAACTTCGTCGTCACCGCGATCCGTGCGCAGATCCTGCCCCCGGCCGGATCCGCGCCTCACTCCGCCAGATACGTCCGCGTCGAATTCCCGGGTAAGAAACGTTTCCTGCAGCTGGCCGAGGTCGAAGTCTTCAGCAAAGGCGTGAATGTCGCCAAGGGACGCCCGGCCAAGCTGAGCAGTCAGTATAACACCGCTGCCGCGGGCCGCGCGGTCGACGGCAACACCAACGGCGATTATGCGAAGAACTCCGTCGCACACAGCGCGGAACAGGATTCTCCTTGGTGGGAAGTGGAGCTGTCCGCCGAAACTCCCGTCGAGAAGGTCACCGTCTGGAACCGGACCGACAACAGCGCGGGCGCGCGCATGAACGGCTTCGTGGTGACGCTGCTCGACGCCGCCCGGAAAGTCGTCTGGAGCAGCGGCCCGACGCCCGCGCCGGCGAAGGATCACAGCTTCGACCCCAGCAGCCCCTCCACGATCGCGTTCTCCGCGGCCTTCGCCGACCACGAGCAAAGCGGCTTCCCCGCGGCCTCCCTGGTCAGACGTGACAACGGCAAGGACGCAGGCTGGGCCGTCGCCCCGCAGGCTGACCGCTCACACCGTCTCACCTTGGCGGCTTCGTCGCCGATCAAGACGCCCAAGGGCGGAACCCTCCGGGTCACCCTCGTCCAAGGCTCGACCTTCAAAGGCCACGTACTCGGTAAATTCCGCCTCCTGACGTCCGCAGATCCGGCGGCCGTGAACGGAACGGAATTACCCGCCGCCGTGCTCGCGGCCGCGGCCATCGATCGCTCGACGCGCAGCGAAGCGCAGAAGCGGGCGCTAACCGAACACTATGTCCGTCAGGTCTCACCGGCCGCGGCGGCCGAACGCAAGCAACTGGCTTCCGCCAAGGGCAAGCTCGCGGCGCTCAAGCCCGTGACCGT
>JBAXMD010000232.1:0-1239 GCA_037134475.1 Verrucomicrobiota bacterium
CTCTACGCAGTCATCAATTCAGCACTCTACGCTTAACTACCCCCCACCGCATCCGCTTCGCCGTCGTTGAACTTGAGGCGCAACTTGCGGCCCTTGGTCACGTCCTTGCTGGCCGAGATGACGGTGCCGTCCGCGTCGCGCACGATAGAGTAGCCGCGGGAAAGGATGGATTCGAAGCCAGCCGAGCGCAGGCGATGGCCGAGCTGATTGAGCTTCTCGCGCGTGACGCCGAGGCGGGCCTTGGGCGAGAGACGGTGCAGTTCGCCGCCGAGTTCGGAGAGGCGATGGCGATATTCCGCGACGACTTCCTGGGCGGCGCCGTCGAGGCGTTCGCTCAGGAGGTCGAGATCCTGATAAAGCGACTGCAGCTTCGCCTTGGGCGAATGCTGCGCGAGTTCCGACGCCAGAAGCTTCAGTCGTTCACGCAGCTTGGTCTGACCTGAGGCGATGAGTTCCGCCGCAGCCGTCGGAGTCTCCGCGCGTTTATCGGAGGCGAAGTCGCACAGGGTGAAATCGGTCTGGTGACCGACGGCCGAGATGACTGGGGTCTTGCTGGCGCGCACGCCGCGTACAAGGGCTTCGTCGTTGAAGCCCCAGAGGTCTTCCATCGAGCCTCCGCCACGACCGACGACGATGAGGTCGATGCCCGGGATCTCGTTGGCCTGCTTGAGGCCGTTGATGACCGAGCCAGGGCAGGTGTCGCCCTGCACGCGCGCGGGTACCAGCCAAGCCGTGCCGCTCCAGCCGCGCGTCTTGAGGACCTCGATAAAGTCATGCCAGACCGCACCGATCTCGGATGTCACGAACGCGACGACCTTCGGGAACTCCGGCAGCGGGCGCTTGAGTTCGTCCTCAAACAGGCCCTCGGCCTTTAGCTTCGCCTGAAGCTCCTTGAACTTTTGAAAGAGGTCACCCTCCCCGGCTGGCTTGATCGAGTCGACGACGAGCGAGAACTTCCCCGACTTGCCGTAGAAATCCGCCTTCACCTTCGCGATGACCTTCATCCCGTCACGCAGCGGCGTCTTCAGCCAGCGAGCCTGGAAGGAATAGAGCACGCAATCCACCTTCGCCTCGCTGTCCTTGAGCGCGAAGTAGTGATGTCCGGACGGATAGGTCTTATAGCCGGAAATCTCCCCCGTCACCTCCAGCGTCCCCATCCCGTTCAGATGCCCTTTCAGGACATCCGCCAGGTCGGAGATAGTGAGCGGAGCCGAATCCATGGCGGAATGGTTGGAGATA
>JBAXMD010000233.1:0-1221 GCA_037134475.1 Verrucomicrobiota bacterium
ACGGCCATGATCGCGCCGGTGCCGTAGGTGATGAGCACGTAGTCGGCGGTCCAGACGGGGATCTTCGCGCCGTTGACGGGGTTGATGGCGTAGGCGCCGGTGAATACGCCGGTCTTCTTCTTGGCGGCGAGGTCGGTACGTTCGAGGTCGGTCTTGTTGCGGACCGCGGCGACGTAGTTCTCGACGGCGTTCTTCTGGGCCGCGGTGGTGAGCTTGCCGATGAGCGGGTGCTCGGGCGCGATGACCATGTAGGTCGCGCCGTAAAGGGTGTCCGGGCGGGTCGTGAAGACGGTCAGCGTATCGGTATGGCCATCCAGCTTAAAGGTGACTTCGGCGCCTTCGGACTTACCGATCCAGTTCTTCTGGAGGCGCTTGGTCGAGTCGGGCCAATCGACATGATCGAGGCCTTCGATGAGCTTGTCGGCGTAAGCGGTGATGCGCAGGACCCATTGGCGAATCGGGCGACGTTCGACGGGGTGATTGCCGCGATCGGAGCGCGGGCCTTCCGGGGTATTCAGGACTTCTTCGTTGGCGAGGACGGTGCCGAGGGCGGGGCAGAACCAGACGGGCTTCTCGGAGACGTAGGCGAGGCCGTGGCGGAAGAGCTTGAGGAAAATCCACTGCGTCCAGCGGAAGTAATTCTCGTCGGTAGTCGAGAGTTCGCGGTCCCAGTCGATGGCGAAGCCGAGCATCTGCAGCTGACGGCGGAAGTTATCGATGTTGCGCTTGGTCTGGACGGCGGGGTGCTCGCCGGTGGCGATCGCGTGCTGCTCGGCGGGCAGGCCGAAAGCGTCCCAACCCATCGGGTGGAGGACATTGAAGCCGTTGGCCTTCTTATAGCGGGCGAGGATGTCCGAAGCCGTGTAGCCCTCGGGGTGGCCGATGTGTAGGCCAGCGCCGGAGGGGTAGGGGAACATGTCCAGGACGTAGTACTTCGGCTTGCCGCAGGAGATCGGCTCGGTGCGGAAGGTGGCGTTGGCTTTCCAGGCCGCCTGCCACTTCTGTTCGAAGGCGGGGAAATCGTAGCTGCCGGGTTTTGTTTCCGAAGTGTCCATGAATGCGTGCAGATAGGAGGTTCGGGACGGCGCTGGCAAGGTTTTGGAGCGTCCGCGGGCCCTATCCCGCTTGCCTAGGCCGTCCGGCAGGGGTTATCTGCCACTCATGAACGTGCTCGTGGTGGGCGGTGCCGGCTACATCGGCAGCCATTGCGTCCGGCAGGCG
>JBAXMD010000234.1:0-1216 GCA_037134475.1 Verrucomicrobiota bacterium
TCCCGGCGAATTGCGCCGCATGCTCAAAGAGCTCAAGGCCGCGATTGCGGAGTGATTCGTGTCTCGAGGTAGGGGCAGCACCGCGTGCTGCCCTAGCCTGACTCTTGTCTCGCCGGCCACTCCGCCACGTAAGGCCAGACTTCGGATCTGTCGGCGAATCCTGCCCTTACGGGATTTAAGCGGATATAGGCTTTGATCTCCTTGAACTGCTCATAGCTCCGAATCCGATGGTCGAAGGCGTCGCGTTGCCAGTCCGTCGGCCAGGCGTAGCCGATATCCCTTTTGAATGAGCCGAGTGTCTGCTGTATCCGGGAGGAATGGGGAATCATCACGATGCCATGCAGATGATCCGGCATCGCGAGCATCATGAGTGGCATCCATTTACCTCTCTTCGCAAGATGATGGGTCGAGGCGAGGATGGCGGACCAGGCGACGGGATTATCGAAGTGGCGGACTTTCCTTTCTTGATGACACAAGGTTATGAATAACGGGTCGCGTTCGTGGACCCAAGGAGGGCGTTGGTGGGGAAGGTATTCGCGGATTCGGAAATCCATCGGCATACGGTGACCCTATTGAGCGGTAGTTCGATGCAGGAGAGGCCCTAGGGCAGCACGCGGTGCTGCCCCTACCTCAATGCATCAGGCACAAAAAAGCCCCCGATTTCGGGGGCTTGATGCACGCGCGGGAAGCGCGGCTTACTTCGCGTGGGCTTTGACGAAATCGATGTCGGCCTTGACCTGGGGAACGCTGTTCTCCCAGTCGGCTTCGTGTTCGACGGAGATATGGCCATCGAACTTCTGGCGGATGAGTTCCTTGAGGCAGCCATCGACGTCGACCACGCCCTTGCCGGCGACGACGACACCGGCCTTATGGCCGAACTCGGACTTGTCCTTCAGGTGGACGCTGATGATGCGGCCTTCGAGGACCTTGAGGCACCAGACGGAATTGAGATCAGAAGTGGCCCAGTGACCGATATCGGCACAGGCACCGACGCGGTGGTCGCGGCTTTCGACGACGCCGAGGACGTAGAGGGGATTCCAGACCTTATACTTCGTGTCGATCTTGCCGTCCTTAGCGATGCGGCTGCCGTGCTCATGGAAGGCGACCTTCATGTCGAACTCGATCGCGGCGGCTTCCCAGGCGGCGATCTGTTCGGTGGACTCGGTGCAGACGGAGTAGAGGCCCATCTTCTTGGCGAACTTCATGATGGCGTAGA
>JBAXMD010000235.1:0-1210 GCA_037134475.1 Verrucomicrobiota bacterium
CCAGGATGCCCGCGCCGGAGATGGCCCCGGTCAGGTTCACGCCGTTACCGGTCAGCGTCGTGAGCGTGCCGTCGAAGGTGAGACTGGAGGCGCCGCCTAAGGTGAATTTGGTCCCATTGATAGTGATCGTTCCCGAGCCCGTCATGCTTGCGCCGGTCGAGTCGAGCTTGCCGGTAAAGGTCGGGTTCACGACGACATCGGGAAGAGCCAAGGTCGAAGTCGGCGCGACGGTACCCCCTTCGAAGGTAGCAACAGAACCGAGGACAAGGGGGCTTGAGTGATCGATAGTCGTCGTGATCGTGGTCGGCGGAGGAGGAGTAGACCCGGTGCTGCCCGTTGCGGCACTCAAGTCGGCCGCAGTGGCTGCGAAGATGTAGCTATAAGAGAAGGTAGCCGTGGCACCAACTGCGAGGCTTCCGATGTTAAAACCAAGACCGATGATATTGTCACCATTTCCCACGTTGGTTCCTGCCAAGTACAAATCGGGGTCTGGGTTCCACGATGTAACAGCCGCAGCGTGGGTCGTGGGGTCCGTCGTCAGCAAGCTAATGACGAGGTCGGGGCGCACCGACCCGCGGGCAACGACGATGTCGGTGGCGGCGATGCTGCCCAAGCCCAGTTCGTTGGTCGTGCTTGTATTACCGACGGCACCATCCTGGTCGGGATCAAGGCTGCGCGAGAATTTCAGACCTGTGATGGCCGCCTTGGCGGTGATGGTCGTCGTGATGTCGATCCTGGTACTCGTCAACGTCGTGACATAATGATTGGTGAGGTCAAACTGGGTCGTCGAGCCAGCCCAGGTTAAGTCGATCGTGCTCGCGGTGCTGTTGTTCGTGACGCCGGACTGAACCACATCGCCCCCCGCAGAGTTGTTATTGTTGTAAGAGAAACCGGTTCCCTTGACCGCAAAACCTTCCCAAGGGGTACCATAAGTAAGGAAGTCCTTGTTGGCGACGAACGTCGAAGAACCGGCCGGATCGTAATTCATCCCCGGTGAGGTGCGGGATTGACCGAAAGTCCCCTTGTTGTTTAGGGAAAAATAAAGAAAAGGGGTCTGGAAAGTGTAAATCCCGCCCGTCGGACCTGTCTGGATAACGTCTGCGCTGACGACAGTAATGGAAGCCGCGGCGGCGGCGATGAGGAACGCGTGTTTCATTTTTGTGTGATAAGTTTCTTAGAAGATAATTTCTGGTATATTAAACTTATCACA
>JBAXMD010000236.1:0-1196 GCA_037134475.1 Verrucomicrobiota bacterium
AGTTTGCCGCCCATCGTGTTGGCGATGGAGGAATAGGAGGAGGTGTTCAGGGCACCGAGCTCGTTGGCCGTGTCTTGGTCGAGGATGCCGCCCTGCTTCGTGATCACGCGGGTGACGTCAGCGTTGTCCTTCACACCCTGCTTCTCGAGGGCGAGGATTTCCATCTCGTCTTGGATGGAGTTGATAGAGTGCTGGAGGAGCGGAACGCCACGGGCCCCGGATGCGTACTCGTGGTCGACGACGTGCATCATGGACTGAGCCAGAATCTGGCGGTTGCCGCCGTCCGACTTATAGACATTCACCGCTACATATTCCCCATAGGACCCGAAAACGATACCGTCGTGGATGCCAGGGATGACGACCGTCTCTTCGAGGGGGTCGCCAACGCGGTGGGCTTCCATCAGCTGAATCTTGGCTTCGCCGGCGCCGTTGCGGACCTTGGCGGCGAAGGAGTCACCGTCACGGATCATACCGCGTAGGAGGATAGCCTGGGCCTGATAGAACGAGAAACGGTTCGTGATGTCGATGCGCTTGGCCTTCTCGGCGAAGTAGGCTTCGTAGCGTTCCTGCATCTCGGGGGTGCTTGCGTGGGACTGCGGCTTGATGCCGTCGCCCACTCCGTAGAGCACCATGTCGGCTAGAATCTGTTTGAAAAGTCCGCTGTTACGCTCGGCCCAGCGGCACTTGCGCATCATCGCCATGCGGTTCCATGGCGTCAGGTCTTGGCGTAGGTCGCCCGGTGCACGGCCAAAGATAGCGCGGCGGGCGTTCGAGAACATCGTGCTCTGCCATCCCGAGTATCCGTTGCCGAAGCCATTGCCCATGCCCATGCCGTTATCCATCGCGGCGGCCTGAGGCTTAAGCGCAGGCGCCTGCCCGGTCTTAAGGACGGGCTTGCGGACACTGACGGTGGAGACTTTGGTCTTGCGGGGGGCCATAGATTAGTCGCGGCGCGTAGCCCACGACGTCGAAATGGTCGTGATAGAGCGTCCATAGGTCTGCGGGTCGAGGCGGCTTAGGGCAAACATTGCCTCGGAGAGCATCTCCTTCGGGGGAATCGCGTACTGTTTCGACGCGGACGAACCGCTGTCAGAGTACGACATGAGATTTTTGCCCTCAGTGATCATAGCGAGAGCCTTGGCCTTGATGTCGAGGAGTTCGCACTCCGTAAGTCCGATGAAGATTCCAGAGCTCAT
>JBAXMD010000237.1:0-1184 GCA_037134475.1 Verrucomicrobiota bacterium
TTCATCGGCGGCGTGCATCGCATGGCCGCGGCCCTCGACGGTAAAATCGACCTCGTCGCCGGCGCGTTCTCCTCGGACCCCGAGAAATCCCGCCTCTCCGGCCAGGACCTTTGCCTCGATCCCGCTCGCGTGTACGCTTCGTACGCCGAGATGGCCAAGGCCGAGGCCAAGCGCCCGCTGGGCGACCGCATCGACTTCGTGTCGATCGTCGCGCGCAACGACCTGCACTACCCCGTGGCCAAGGCCTTCCTCGAGGCCGGCATCCACGTGATCTGCGAGAAGCCTCTGGCGTTCTCTCTCGCCGAAGCGAAGAAGCTCAAGGCTGTCGTCAAGAAGAGCGGCCTGGTCTTCGCGCTGCTGCATAACTACACTGGCTACCCGATGGTCAAGGAAGCCCGCGATTTCGTGGCCGCCGGCAAACTCGGTAAGATCAACAAGGTCCTCGTCGAATACCCGCAGGGCTACGCCATCGGCGCCCTGCAGTCCGGCAAGATCCAGAAGATCGCCAACTGGCGCATGGACCCGAACTGCTCCGGCGTCTCGAATTGCGTCGGCGATATCGGTACGCACGCCGAGAACCTCGTCCAGTACGTCACCGGCCTCGAGATTGCAGAAATCGCCGCCGACCTCAGCACCTATATCCCTGGCCGCCTGCTTGATGACGATGCCAACATGCTCGTCCGCTACAAAGGCGGTGCGAAGGGCGTTCTGCATGCCTCGCAGATCTCCACCGGTGACGAGAATAACCTGAACATCCGCGTCTACGGCACCTTGGCTTCTCTCGAGTGGCACCAAGAGCATCCGAATGAGCTGATCGTGAAGTATCTCGACCAGCCTCGTCAGACGCACCGTCGCGGCAACTCCTACAATGGAGTCGCCTGTAAGAAGTATAGCCGCACGCCGTTTGGTCACCCCGAAGCTTTCATCGAAGCGTTTGCGAACATCTATCGCGCCGCCTCCGAAGCCATCACTGATCGTCTCGAAGGCCGCAAGGCCCCGAAGGATGGCTACGACTTCCCGTCGATCGACGATGGCGTCACCGGCATGGCCTTCATCGAAGCCGCGGTGAAGTCTTCGAAGGGCAACGCCCGCTGGACCAAGCTCGCCGACTAAGGCGCGCGTCAGTCTGTCACGAAGGCCCCGGCTTCCGGGGCCTTTTTATTTATTGAGCCACCAGATGCTCG
>JBAXMD010000238.1:0-1172 GCA_037134475.1 Verrucomicrobiota bacterium
ATTCGTAGCACTGCTCGACCAGTACGGGGCGGATTTTCTGTTCGAAGAAGGCGACACTGGCAGGATCGTCGGCGGCGATGACACGCAGGGAAGCCAGCAGGGCGAGGGCGTAAGAAAATCGGAGAATTGCTTTCATGGTCTTCGCTTGGCGTTTAGCGATGCGACAGGGCGTCGATCTCGCTCATCTTGAACCGCACGCTGACTATGGAGCATCCGGTGTCCTCTTTGCGGTAGTTGGCGTAGGTGGTGGCGACGATGGTACTGTCGGGAAGCAGGTGGATGCCGGGGTAAAAGCCATCCTTGAAGGTCTTAAGTAGGCTCACGCGATACTGTCCAGGCTTGCATTGCTTGATGTCGTCATAAGTGCCGACCCAAGCGATGAAGCCTCCTCTATCCTTTGAGTTCGGCGAGGCGTTGCGGAAGACAATCACGAGGCGACCGTCGGGGAGGCGGAGGCCGTGATGGCGGTCGCCTGTGAGGCCCCATGGGGCGTCGTTCGCCTTCGACCAGGTCTGGCCTTCGTCCTGGCTGAACATGACGAGGCTCGTGCCGCTGCGTCGGTTCTCGCGCATGAGGCAGCAGAGTTCTTTGCCGTCCGGCGAACGGAATACGTAGGGCTCGCACGGAAGCTTGCTTTCGAGTTTGGTGCCATCGCAGGTGATAGTGGGTTGGGACCAGGTGAAGCCGCCGTCCCGAGTGATGGATTGCAACACCTGCAACGTACCTTCTTCGCCGATGCCGGAGCCGCGGTGGAACATGCCAAGGGTTGAGCCGTCCTTCAGCCGGACGACACTCGAGAAAGTCATGACGTTGCGGAACGGGTCTTCCTTCGAGATACGTCCTCCGATGGGCGGCAGCTCGCGCCAGGTCTTGCCGTCGTCCTCGCTGAAAATCCGTGGCATAAAGCCTTCGTGGCGGCCTTCGATGAGCTTGGGATTCTCCTTATCGGTCAAGGTGCGCGCGGCGAAGACCCACAGGCGCTCCTTGCCTTGCGGATCGGTAAGTCGGTAGAGGCTTGGGCAGTTCTTGAAGTTGACATAGTTTGGCGGCAGCGCGTCGTCCATGCGCTGCCACGTCAATCCGGCGTCATCGCTCCGGGCCATCGGCCCCGCGTGTCCCCCGTGGCCGAGGTTCCAGACGCAGAACATCGTCTTGTTGTCCGCCAGCATCGC
>JBAXMD010000239.1:0-1169 GCA_037134475.1 Verrucomicrobiota bacterium
TGGGACTTCCGCTCGCTGATCCTCATGGTGATGGAAGACGGCAAGTGGACGAGCTATCGCCTGCCCAAGGGCAGCCACTCGTACGACGGCGCGCACGGCTGGAACACCGAGTGGCCGCGCATCCGCGACATTGGCGAAGATGGCTCGCGCCTGATGACGATGCACGGCCTCTTCTGGAAATTCCCCGCGGATTTCTCGTCGAAGCATTCCGGCGGCGTCACGCCGCGCTCCGCCTACCTCAAGGTTATCGGCGACTTCACCCGCTGGCAGGACCGCCTGGTCTTCGGCTGCGACGATACCGCGAAATCCGAATTCCTGAATAAGCGTCCCGGAAAAGGCGCGCTCGCCGGCCCCGGCCAGTCGCAATCCAACCTCTGGTTCACTTCGCTCGATACGCCCGACAAGCTCGGCCCGGCCATCGGCCGCGGCAGCGTCTGGGTCGACGAGCCCGTCAAGGCCGGCGTGGCGTCCGACCCCTTCCTGCTCGCTGGCTTCGCCAAGCGCGCAGTCTTCCTCTCGCACGATGGCGCTGCCGCCACGACCTTCACCTTGGAGATCGACGCACGTGGCGACGGGCAGTGGAAGGCTTGGCGCGACGTCGCGCTGAAGGCCGATGAAACCACGCGGTGGACCGAGATTCCGTCCGAACTCGCCGGTGCCTGGATTCGCGTGAAGGCGAATCGCGATATCGCCAAGGCCTCCACCGCCTTCCAATACGCCGCGAACGACGCACGCAGCGCCGAACAAGGTAACCTCTTCAAGGGACTCAGCAAGGCCGGCGACGTGACCTCGCAGGGCGCGTTCCTGCTCACGCGCGGGGCGAACCTGCGTACGCTCGCGGTCCTCGCCGCCACCATCACCCCCGACAAGACCACGCGCGGTGAAGCCTATGAACTCTCCGCCGACCTCAAGCTCGCCAAGATGGCGGACCAGAAAGGCGCGGCCTACTTCGAAAAGAATACCCCGATTCCTCAAGGCATCGTCACCGCCGACGAAGCCTCCGTGATCTTCGAGGAAAGCGGCGTCCGCTGGCGCCTGCCTCGCTCGGCTTCGCCGGCGCAGGACGGGCTGCTCGCCCGCAGCGCGCTGCGCAAAGTGCGCGAGGTCTGCACCGAGCGCGACCTGCTTCAAGCCCACGGCACCTTCTACGAACTACCGGCGCTCAACGC
>JBAXMD010000240.1:0-1115 GCA_037134475.1 Verrucomicrobiota bacterium
CGGAGGTCGGCGACGATCTTTCCTCCGACCAGATGTTCGGTGATGATGCGGTCGAGGTTCTCCGGCGTACACTGGCCGTACCAGACGCCTTCGGGGTAGACCACGGCGACGGGCCCGGCGACGCAGACGCGCAAGCAGTCTGCCTTCGTGCGCTGGATGCCGCCTTTCTCCGATAGTCCCAGCTGCTTCAGTCGGATCTTCAGGTGTTCCCAGGATTGCGCCGCGAGTTCGCCGCCGCAGCAGGACTGCTCGGTCGACTTCACGCAGAGAAAGATATGCCGGCGTGTCGCACCCAATCCCAACGCCTCGGCTGCGCGGGTGGCTTCCGGGTTCATTCGAACCGCGGAATCAGGCCGTCCTGCTCGAGCTTCAGGAACAGCTCGCGGCTGAACCAGGCGTCGTTGGCGGCGTATTGGATCTGACGTTCGTCGAGCGGCTTCGCCCAGTTGGAAGTCTGCACCTTCTTCGACTTCTTCATCTGCAGCTGCAGGAAGTGGGCGGCGAGGGCTTGGAGGCCCGTGTTCACCAGGCCGGTCTTCTTCGTGTGGTCGGCGATGTCGATGAAGGCGCGGTCGTCGAACGGCGCGCGGGCGCGGAGGTTCTTCACGTCATCGCGGACGGCGACGCCGACCTTGGCTTGGCGTTCGTTGCAGAGCACTGGGAAGGCGAGGGGGATGCCGCCGCAGTGATCCAGGCGGAAGACGAAGATATGGTGCTGGCCGGCTAGCTGCAGGATCGAAGGAAGGTTATATTCGCCGCGGGTGTGGGAAGGCTTGGTCTCGGTGTCGAAGCCTAGGACGCGGTCGCGGGCGAGGGAGGCGATGGCCTTTTCAGCGTCCTTCTCAGACTCAATCAGTTCGATGGGTCCGGTCCACTCGCCGACCGGGAGGGACTCGATGAAATCTTTTTCGATGCGGATACCGCCTTGGCCACGGCCGCTCTGGCTATTGGCTTGGGCTTCGGCGCCCTGTTCGGCGGGTTCTGGCTGGTTTTCGGACTCTTCCACGAGGGGAAGGCAAAGCGGCCACCGCCCATTGGCAACCAGAGACTAGGAAGGGTGGGAAAAAAGCGTTGACCGTGCCCGTGCCGTCAGGTTTGTTTAACTTCCCATTTAA
>JBAXMD010000241.1:0-1101 GCA_037134475.1 Verrucomicrobiota bacterium
ACAATCCCTGCCTGATAAATATCGTGGATACGAATGAGGCCGAGGCAGCGGTTAGTCGCGGCGTCGGTGACGGGCAGGACGGAAATCTGCGAGGGGCGGTCTTCCATGATGCGCGCGGCTTCGCCGAGCGACATCGGTCCATGAGCGCGGACCGGATTAACCGTCATGATATCGGCGGAGCGGGCGGTGTTGATATCGACGCCGCGGCCTAACGCGCGGCGGAGATCGCCGTCCGTGATGAGCCCGGCGAGCGTGCCATCGGCGGCGAGGATACAGGCCGCGCCGTGCGGGTGGCGGGTCATCGCGATGACCGTATCGCGAAGCGAGTCGCCCGGCTTGGCGCAAGCGCAGCGATCGAGCGGCTGCAGGGCTTCGCCGACCGTGAGCGAGAGATTGCGGCCGAGCTGGCCGGCCGGATGGAAGCGGGCGAAGTCGGACGGGCCGAAGCCCCGCTTCGTCATCAGCGCGGCGGCGAGGGCGTCGCCGAGCGCGAGCGTGAGTAATGCGCTCGTGGTCGGGACGAGGCCGAGCGGGTCGGCTTCCGGGCGTGCGCCGATGTCGAGAACGACGTCGGACTGCATTGCCAGCGGCGACTGCGTGTTGCCCACGATCGCGAGGATTGGGGACTTGAAGGAACGAAGGACCGGGATGAGGCGGACGAGCTCGGCCGTCGTGCCGGAGCGCGAGATGAGTACGACGGGATCGCCGGGCTGGAGGATGCCAAGGTCGCCGTGCACGGCGTCGGCCGCGTGGAGGAAGATGGCCGGCGTGCCCGTGCTGCAAAGCGTCGCGGCGATCTTCTGGCCGATGAGACCGGATTTGCCGACGCCGCAGAGGACGACCTTGCCCTGGTGGGCGGCGATCAGGTCGACGGCCTTCGTGAAGGAGCCGTCAAGGCGCGTGGCGAGTTCGGCGAGCGCGGAGGCTTCGGCCTGCAGGAGGGCGCGAGCGGAGTCGAGGGGAGTGGGCATGTTAAGAGGAGAGTATCGAGTTTAGAGTATGGAGTATGGGAAAGAGGGGCACGAGGACCGGAGGGAGGCGGGCTGTAGGCAGTGCAAAGGTGCAAATCGGAGCAGAGCTCCTGTGCAAAAGTGCAAAGGT
>JBAXMD010000242.1:0-1083 GCA_037134475.1 Verrucomicrobiota bacterium
CGCTCACCGGCTTCACCGTCGCGCAGTTGGCGCTGTCGGAGTCTGGCACGGATTTTGAGATTTGAGCGGCTGGAGGCAGAAGGTAGGGACAGCACCACGTGCTGTCCTCGTTCGCCGCAGGGCGAACCATGGTAGGGGCACGATTCATCGTGCACTCCTTATGCGGAGGGCGCGGCGAAGCCACGCCCCTACCCTCGGCCGCCCTGCGGCGGCCGTAACCTATTTCGTGACGCGGTCCCGCCCCTACCCATGAGGGTTGCCACGCCGTCCGCGGAGGCGTATCCTGTCCGCATGTCCCCTCTCCGTCTCGCAATCCTCCTCACCCTCGCCTGCGTCTCGGCTTTCGCCGCAGACGTCCCCACGCAGATGACCGTCCGCGGCAAGGAGCTGTACAGCGAAGACTTCATCAAGCCGCTCGCGAAATACACCGGCAAGCCCAACGGCTACGCCAGCGGCTTTGCCGGCTGGCTCATCCACGGCACGGGCCCGGAATCCCGCGGCGGCCAGTGGAAGCAGGTCGACGGACGTTTCCAGGGCTCCGAGAACCCGCAGGTGAAGCACCCCGCCACGGCTTCGTACGGTATCCAATACCAGAATATCATCCTCCAGTGCCAGGTGCGCCTCGAGGATGTCGAACTCGATAAGGATCCGGCGCACGGCCGCAAGTACCGCTACCTCCAACTCCGCGCGACCAACGACAAATCCTACCTCTGCAGTCTCAACGTCAACGCCGGCGGTTTCCAGATCAACAAGGACGATAATGACCGCGACGGCCCGGATAAACTCCAAGTCCTCGCCACGCATAAGAAGACACTCGAACTCGGCCAGTGGCACACGGTCCTGATCGAGATCATGGGCGACGAATTCACCGCCACCGTCGACGGCCACACGATCACCGGCCAGCACCCCGCTATCGCGCAGGCCAAGCACAGCTTCATGATTGTCACCGGCCCAGAAGGCTCGGTCCGTGACCTCCATCTCTGGGAAGCCAAGCCGAACGCCGACTGGCCCATGACCCGCGCCGTCATCGCCGCAGCGAATAATCCCGTCGCGCCAGCGAAGAAGTAAGCGCGGCGGCGTAGC
>JBAXMD010000243.1:0-1081 GCA_037134475.1 Verrucomicrobiota bacterium
CCTACCGCCAACCGCTAACCGCCAATACCTATCGTGCCTCCGCCGGCACAAAGCGCTCAAGATAACGCCAGATCCAAGGGAGGAGGAGCAGGGCCATCGCGGCGGCGGAAAGATTGAAGGCGGAGTGGACGAGCGCGACCTGCAGGCCGGGCTCGGGCATGAGTGCGAGCAGCGGGCGGATGGCGAACTGGAGCACGGCGACGAAAAGGGCGAGGCCGCAGAGGTCGAGTCCGGCATTGAACATCGCGAGGCGTCGGGCGATCGGGCCGAGTGACGAGGAGGTGAAGAGCGCGACCCAGCCGGTGCCGAGATTGGCGCCGACGACGACCCAGATGGAGAGCTCGGGTTCGATAAGTCCGCCGGCCACTGAGAGGACGGTGAGGCCGACGACGACCGATGACGACTGGACGAGCATGGTCAGGCCCGCACCGAAGATGAGGGCGCGGAGGGGAGTGGACAGCGTGCTAGCCCAGGAGAGCACCTCGGGCGTCTGCGCCAGCGGCATGAGCGTCGAGCTGATGAGGCTGAGCGCGAGGAAGATCAGGCCGAAGTGGAAGACGGGGTGCCCGTAGGTGCGCCAGCGCCGCGGTCCGAAGAGCGACCACAGTCCGCCTATCGAGACGAAGATCGGGCCGAGCCCCGTGAACTTATGCGCGATGAGCCAGGCGGTGAGCGTCGTGCCCACGTTGGCGCCAATCATGACCGTCCAAGCCGAGCGCATCGATAGGACCTTCTGTTCGGTCAGCCCCATCGTGATGAAGTTTACCACCGAAGACGATTGCACGATCGCCGCGCTCACCGCGCCCGTCAGCGCGCCGGCGAAACGATTGGCTGTCGCGCGCTGCAGGAAGTGTCGCAGATGCGAACCGCCGAGCTGGGTGACCTCGCGCGCGAAATCCCGTAGGCTGTGCAGATAGAGCATGATCGCCGCAACGGCGGTGAAGAAGAGGTCCACGGGGAAGGAGTAGCGGAGGGAGGGTGGGGTATCGAGGATGGAGTGCGCGGGGTAGGGACAGCACCACGTGCTGTCCTAAGTGCAAAAGTGCAAATCGGCCTGCGGCCTGTGCAAAGGTGCAAAAGT
>JBAXMD010000244.1:0-1080 GCA_037134475.1 Verrucomicrobiota bacterium
CGATGCATCTCACTTTTGCACCTAGGGCAGCACGCGGTGCTGCCCCACCCTCATTACCTCAGGTCCTCAGGCCCTCCGGTCCTCGTGTCCTCCACTCTTGCCCCTTCCCTCCCAATCCCTACCGTCAGGGCATGTTCGCGTGGCTTCGTTCCCTCTTCGCTCCGAAGACGCCCGCGCCTGATCTCAGCCAGGCGCCGGATGAGCCTGTGCCGGTTGAACGCGTCCCTTCCACTCGCCCGGCCAACCAGCAGGGCTGGATCGGCGTCGACCTCGACGGCACGTTGGCCGAGGCGACCTCCTGGCAGGGCATGAGCCATATCGGTCCGCCGGTGCCGCTGATGATGCGCCGCGTCCAGCAGTGGCTCAGCAAAGGCCTCCGCGTGAAGATCATGACGGCCCGCGCCGGCGACCCGGAAGGCGTCGTGGCCACGCAGGCTTGGCTCAAGACCCACGGGCTCCCGGAACTGGAGGTCACCGACAAGAAGGACTTCGGGATGATCGAGCTCTGGGACGACCGAGCCATCCAAGTCGTGCAGAACCAAGGTATCTGCTTCTTGGGCACCTCCTACTTCGCCCGCCCGAAGGCCCCGATTCTGCCAGATGAGGTTGCCGAACGTACCTTCATCCTCGTAGGCTCAGAACCGAAAGCCCCTCCGCAGGGCCCTAAGCACAGCGCATGAAAGCCTCCCTCAAACTCGAGTACTCCCTCCGCGTCCTTTCGCAGCTCGCCCGCCGCCACCGCGGCACAGCTGTCACGCGTATTGAGGAACTCGCCCGACTCGAGGATATCCCGGCCAATTACCTCGTGCAGCTGCTCAACGAACTCCGCGAAGGCGGGCTGGTCGTCTCGAAGCGCGGTAAGACTGGCGGCTACCGTCTAGCAAAAGACGCCGAAGACATCACTTTGAAGCAGGTGCTCGCAGTCGTGGAGCCGGAGCTCGTCGAGACCAAGATCACGCTCAAAGGCGCTTCCGGACCTCAGGTCGCCGCGCTCTGGCGCGAAGTCTCGAAGCGTTTCGATAAATCGCTCACCGGCTTCACCGTCGCGCAGTTGGCGCTGTCGGAGTCTGGCACGGATTT
>JBAXMD010000245.1:0-1062 GCA_037134475.1 Verrucomicrobiota bacterium
GCCCGCTTGCCCGCTTTCGCTAGGGTCGCTGCTTTCACCTTACTGGAGCGTCCGAAGGCCCGTCCGGCGTTTCTCACCGCCGCCGGCCGGCGTCACGGGTGCCGCCGGGGGCTTCTTGGCATCTGCGGTCACGCGCTCCTCTACGCCGCGCACCTTGATGATGCCTTCTTCGCCTGGTGCGGGCACCAGGAAGAGGAGCGAGCGGATATCGTCGAGCTGAAGCCAGCGCAGGCCGCCCGCTAGGCGCCAATCGCCTCCCTCGCCAGGAAGGAAGAATTGGGCCTGCCCGTATTGCTGCGCCTTCACTTGTGGGCGCACGGTGAATTCCTGGCCGGAGGGCAGCACGCGTCTGGCGCCTGGCACGCTGAGGCCGACCGGCTGGGGGCATAGGTTGAAGAAACGGATAGTGCCCGCAGCGGCGGCTCCGCCGCCATCGGCGATGAGGTTGAGCCGGGTGGCTTCGCCGACGCCAGAAAGGATCGCGATATATTTCCCTTCCGCCGGCGGGGCGGGCAGGGAGGCCAGGGGGACCAACGGCTCTTTCGGGTCCTCCGTCTTCGGCTTACGGTAGAAGGTCAGCTTGCCTTCCTTCGTCCGGCAGACGATCGGCTCGCTCAGCGCGTGGGAATAAAGGGTGATGGGTTCGGGCCGGCCGGCTGGATCGAGGATCACGACCTCCGTCTCTGGCACGTCGAAAGTCATCGCCTTGAGGGTGATTTGCGTCGACCCAGATTCCGGCGTGAGTGCGCCGAGCATGAGAAGGTATGCAATCATGAGGCCTATTGAGTCCGCCCTTCCCCCACCGTCTAACCAATTGCCCCCCGCTTTTATATTTTAACTTATTAGCGTTCGCCTTGCCGCACAGTCGTAACGCAGGCGGCATCAAGGTGTCGATTTGGCGGCGATTGTGACAATTGCTTGCATCCTTGTTCACAGCCTCTTGGGTATAATCTGCGTCTAATTCTGGCTCTCCAGGGTAGACGGCCGAGCGCAGAGTACCGCCTAACCCATGACCGATTCCCCTTCCGGCCGCCGCCCTCGTTCACGCCAGGCCGCCGCTCC
>JBAXMD010000246.1:0-1052 GCA_037134475.1 Verrucomicrobiota bacterium
CTCTTGGCGAACCTCGGCGTTGCCGGAGCGTTCGCCGTTGGGAAGTTTCAGGGTGGCCGGAGGAATCGCGCTCAGGATCGGAACGACGGACTGCATCCCGGCCTTGAAGCGCATGTGGAAGTACCACTCGTCATGCGTCGTGAAAGGGTGGACCCCGTTGGCGATCGGGTGGACGGGGAGCTGAGTGAAATCGGCCTGCCAGTGCGGGTTGACGGACCAGAACGGCTCACAGTAGCCGCCCATCCATTCGAGGAATTCCGCGCCGCCCTTGTCCTTGCGTACCTCGGTCGCCCAGTGGAGTGTCGCGAAGCCGCAGCCACGCTTCATCTCTTTGGCGAGCTGCGAGAGACGGTCTTTCTGGACGGCGGGGTGAAACGTATAGCCGTCGGCGTAGATCAGGATCGTGTCGGCGTGGGCGATCTCGTCGTCGGAGGGCCATTCGCCGTTGAGGTGCGTCTTTACCTCGACAAGGTCGCTGGCACTCTCGCGGAGGCACTTAGCCAGGAGCAGGACGCCCGCGTTATGCTCATGCGCCCCGGGGCCGTGGCTCGGCTTACCGGCGATCATGACGACGAGTTTCTTGTCGGCGGCGAGTAGCGGGAGCTGCAGGGCCAGCAGGACGATGATAAAGAGACGAGCCAAGGTTTTCATCGGAATCGATTACTTGGGTTCGCTGGTCTGGCGAAGGTAGAGGAAGAGGCTGCGGACATCCGGTTCCTCGAGGCCGTTGAGCAGGCCTTCGGGCATGAGGGAATTCGGGCTGACCACGCGGGTCTTGATCTGGTCTTTGGCGATGACCACGGGTGCCGGGGCGCCCGGGACCTTGAGCGACAGGGTGGACTCGTTCTCGGCACCGATGATGCCAGCCTGGAGGGAGCCATCCTTCAGCGTGATGTAGACGAGCTGGTAGTCCTTCCCGATGACGGCGTTCGGATCCATGATGTTCTGCAGGAGGTACTCGAGGTCGGTATAACCGCCGGTCAGGTGAGGTCCGATTTCGCCGCCGGTGCCGAAGAGCTGGTGGCAGAGGCCACAGGATCCGCGGAAGAGCT
>JBAXMD010000247.1:0-1047 GCA_037134475.1 Verrucomicrobiota bacterium
TGGCTGACCTCGCGCAAATGGTCGTAACGGCCGCAATCGGCCAACGGTTCGTGCTGAAGCTTCAGCATGTCCGGAATGTTCAGCATCACGGGCGGCGCGGGCGAGATCAGCCGGCGCATTTCGTTCATGACGACGGCGGCGGTGACGACGTTGCCCTCCAACACCAGTTCGCAGGCAACCTGTAGCGCCTCGAGACCCGCGTCGCGTGCCATGATCAGCATCTCGACAAAACCCCGATCGCCTCTCGGTTGTTTAAGTATACGATCCCGCACCAGTTGAATGGCGATGGGTAGATCCCATTCCAGGAACGGCACACCATTGCGCAATGCACCGGGTTTTCGCTCCAGGAGCGACAGATAATGCCAAGGATCGCAGACCAGAACGTCTCGGCCGAACCGGCGCGTGTGTTCGGCGATCGTCGCGCCATCAGCGACAATGCGCACGCTGTCCGCGGTGCTTCGCACCGAGACCGCCTGTCCGGCATATTCGGCGGGAACGCTGTAGCGATTGCGATCCAGGATCACGAGGCAGGTGCTGGACACCCGCACCATGTGTTCCACATATCCATCGAACGACGCGCGGATGGACCGTAAAGAAAGTTGCTCTTGAATGAAGCAGTCCTGGATCGACCGTTCCGGGGTCACCGGATGCTTCCGTGCGGCCAGTTCCCGGCAGCGTGTCGCCAACCAGGCGTTCAACGCCTCGAAGCTGGCAAATCGTGCCAGCGGCGTGAACAACCATTCCCGGATGTTTCCAACCTGGTTCTCGACCTGTCCCTTTTCCCAGCCCGATGCCGGAGTGCAGGCGACGGGTTCAAAGAGATAGTGATTGGCCAAAACCATGAAGCGGCGATTGAACAGCCGCTCCTTGCCGGTGAAGATCGTCTCAACTACGGCCTTGAGATTATCGTAAACCATGCGCTCGGGCACACCGCCAAAGAACGCAAAGGCCCGGTTGTGCGCGTCGAACACCATCTCCTGGGTTTCCCGGGGATAGGCCACGACGAACATCTGGCGGCTGAATGTCAGCCGGAAATGCGCGACCTTG
>JBAXMD010000248.1:0-1028 GCA_037134475.1 Verrucomicrobiota bacterium
GAGGCCCAGAGGCTCGGTTGAACAGAAGAGGAAATCGTTTCGGGTGGCGGGTGGCAGCCTCAGGTGGCGGGTGGCGGGAACGGGGGCCGCCGCAGGGCGGCCGAAGGTAGGGGCGTGGCTTCGCCGCGCCCTCCGTCAAAGGAGTGCACGATGAATCGTGCCCCTACCTGGGTTCGCCCTGCGGCGAACTTACCAAGGTAGGGGCGTGCGGCCCGCGCGCCCGCGGATGACCGGGCCGGTCATCCCTACCTAGATACAGACTAGGGCAGCACGCGGTGCTGCCCCTACCTTGCTTCGCAGCAGTTCCCCCATGCCAGCAGTTCCCCTTGTTAACTGTCCCTACCTTGACACGGGGGTGTGCGTGGGCAGAGTGGCGGGGTGTCTTTAAGACTACGAATAACGTACCCAAGTTGTTTCAGCGCTCGCTGAAGCCCGGGAGTTTTCGCGCTTAAAGAATCAGGCCAATCGGCCGCCTCCCTTCCCCGCCCGGGGATAATTTGCGCCGTCCGACGTACGCGTGCCGCCGTCGGATTGATCGTCTCGCACGCCCCACATTCTCACTCACGTGAAAACACAGCATAACATCGAAGGCATAGTCGCCCTCCTCCAGCAGCTCGTCGCCCAGAACGAAGAGCTCGCCGGGGAAGTCGCGGCCATGAAGGCCAAGCTCGAACTGATCGAGAACAAAATCGATACGATCGCCGAAGAAGCGGGGATGATCTGAGCGCGCGCAAGCGCGCCAGATCAGTTGACCCGTTGACCGGTTGGCCAGGCGGCCGAAGGTAGGGGCGTGGCTTCGCCGCGCCCTCCGTCAAAGGAGTGCACGATGAATCGTGCCCCTACCTGGGTTCGCCCTGCGGCGAACTTACCAAGGTAGGGGCGTGCGGCCCGCGCGCCCGCGGATGACCGGGCCGGTCATCCCTACCCTAGAGACAGCGGATGCGATGTCATCGCATCCCTACCCTTAAGAAAGCTTCTTGAGTTCGCCGGTGCTGTCGCCGAGCTGGACGTCGCGGATGTCCATGCGG
>JBAXMD010000249.1:0-1019 GCA_037134475.1 Verrucomicrobiota bacterium
TACGTCGGCGGCGACAAGCACTGCGGCAAGTGCGGAACCTGCGTGGAACGTAAGGAGGCTTTCCTGCGTGCCGGTGTGCAGGATCCGACTCCATACGTCGGGTAGACTTATCTGGCGGATAAGCAGTCGTTAGACCTCGCTGACGTCTTACTTCGGAGTTGAGACTTACGAGCTCATCGGTATGTTGGTCGCGTGCTCCGCCGCCTTCGTCAACCCTTCGCCTGGCTCGCCCTCGTGGCGTGGCTGGCCGCGTCGGGTCTGTCGTGGGACCTCCTGCAGGTCGTGGCTTGGACGAAGATGTCGGTCGATAACGCCAGCCAGCTGACGGCCTCGGCCGCCGTCTCGAAGACCTTGGAGGACGCGCCCTGTCCGCTTTGCGTCGCTGCGCAGGAAGGCCGTAAGAACTCCGAGCAGGCCCCGTTGGCCAAGGACGAGGTCGCCAAGGTGAAGGCCAAGGCGGATCCGGTCACCGGCGAGGTCAGCCTGATGGCCGGAAAGCTCTTTTCTGGACGCGATTTCGCGCGTCCTACGGATGAAGTTAGCTTCGCGCGCATGGGCGAGGTGCCCGTGCCGCCGCCGCGAGCCCTGGGATGATCACCGTTGCGGGCTGCGGTTAGTCGGCTCGCGCGTGGCATTTCCCTATTCCCAAGTCGCACCCACCCGGTGCGCATCGTCGCCTGCGTGGGCCGCCACACCCCCGTCGAAGACACTCAGAAAACACACCATCATGAAGACTTCCTTTCTCGCCGCGCGCACCACGCGTGCCGCTCTTTTCTCCCTCCTCGCGCTCGGCGCTTACACCGAAGCCCAGGCCTGTCCCTGCGGTTGCGTGAAGATCTGCGTCGACAACCTCGCCGACCGACCCGCCGTGTCCGCGGTCAGTCCGTTCGTCCTCGATGTGCGTTTCGACGCCATCGACCAGAACGAGCGTAACGACGCCGCCCACGCGCATTGGTATGGCTCTCACTTCCTCACGACCGCCACGGTCGAGACGCAGCTGGGTGGCCAGACCTGGACAC
>JBAXMD010000250.1:0-1012 GCA_037134475.1 Verrucomicrobiota bacterium
GAGGCCTCGATGAGGCGCGACTGGAAGCCAGGGTCGATCAGCGTGGCATTGGCGACCGTGGCACGGATCCACAACGGGGCCTCGAGCTGGGCGACGTCGGCGCAGCGGACAAGCTCACGGTAAGTACCGGTAGCGTGTAGGCCATCCTGCGGCTGCGAGGACGTCAGGATGAGTCGGCCGGCCGGAATCGCCGAGAGTTCTTTCGTCAGCGCCGCGAGCGTCGGGCCATCGAGGTCGACGGCGAGGATGGCGTCATGTTTGGCTACGGCTTCGCCCCAGGCTTTGAGCTCTGCGCCATCGGTGGAGGCGAAGGCTTTCACGACCACTAGACGGGACCCGGAGCCGTCGAAGGGGAAATCCGAGGGAGAGAGGCTCGTCTCGACGAAGAGGGCCGGCACGGCCTGTCCGAGGGCCTTGCGCAAGGAGCGTAGGCCGGCGGCGTGGGCGGAATCGTTGAGGCGCACTAGTAGACCTTCGGCGCGCACTTCGCGCTGGGCCGCATGGACGTCGAGGATCTCCTTCGCCGCGGCCTGCCAATCAGCGAGGCCGGCGATGCTGCGGACGATCACGCGAGGGAGCTCACCCGAGCCGGCCAGGCAATTCGAGGAGAGTGCGAGGAGTTCGGTCTCACGGCGGACGAAGGAAAACGGGTCGGCCGGGTCGGCGGGAAGTTTGACCTTAGAAGCGGCGCCGAGGGCGGCGAAGGCCTCGGCGCGGCGGACGATTTCCTTGCAGACCGGAATCTCGTGCCACGGGTCTTCCGTGAGGGAGACGCGGACCGTGTCGCCCAGGCCGTCGGCGAGGAGTGAGCCGATGCCGATGGCGGACTTGATGCGGGCGTCTTCGCCTTCGCCGGCCTCGGTCACGCCGAGGTGTAGCGGGTAGTCCATGCCGAGGTCCGTCATGCGGGCGGCCGCAAGGCGGTAGGCCTCGACCATCACCTTCGGATTCGAGGACTTCATCGACAGGATCATGTCCTTGAAGCCGTGGGATTCCGCGATGCGGATGAATT
>JBAXMD010000251.1:0-1006 GCA_037134475.1 Verrucomicrobiota bacterium
TGCGGCCGCGGGCGTCGTCTTGCGCCTGAAAGAAATTCAGCGTGTCGGCCATGGGCCGGGCGGGTGGGGCTTAGAACTTAACGACGGTCGGGGCAGTCTCGGCCGCTTCAATCTTGAAGAACTCGGCGCCGGCAAAGCCAAACGTATTGGCGATCAAACTCTGCGGGAAAATCTCGCGGCCGTTGTTATACGAAAGCACGGAGGCGTTGAAGGACTGTCGGCTGGAGGCGATCTTGTTCTCGGTCGAAGAGAGTTCTTCCATGAGCGCACGCATGTTGGCATCCGCCTTCAGCTCGGGATACTTTTCGCTGACGACCATGAGCTTACCCAACGCACCGCTGAGCCCGGATTCGGCCTGGCTGAGGTCGCGCATCGCGGCAGGATCGCCAGGATTGCCGGCAAAACGCACGTTCGCCTGGGTGGCCTTGGCGCGGGCTTCGATCACGGCGGTCAACGTACCGCTTTCGTGGGCCATGTAACCCTTGGCAGTGGCGACGAGATTCGGGATTAGGTCGTAGCGACGCTTGAGCTGCACGTCGACCTGAGCGAAGGCGTTCTTGCAGCCGTTCCGCAACGCGACGAGGCTATTGTAGATGCCCACGCCCCAGATGGCGGCGATGACGAGGGCGCCGACGATGACGAGAAGGATAACGACAAGAATAGGGACAGCGGTGCTCATATTGTCATCCAAGTTACCCGAGCCGGACGGGCCTGCAAGTCGCCATGGGCCAGTTTCCGATAATTATAAGAGTCAATTAGAACACGAAACCCTTCTAGACGGCTCCTTTCCTCGCCTAACGACACCTATCAATAAAATCAATATACGGTATCGACGACCCTTACGCCACCTTCTCGAGCTGCACGCAGACTTCGTCGATCAGGAAGGCGGGCGTCGACGCACCGGCGGTGACGCCGATGGTGCCGAAGCGAGCCAGCGCGGCGAAGTCGAGTTCGGCGGCGGTCTCGACGTGGAAACAAGGCAGGCCCTGGATCTCGACGAGCTTGG